>JADGCS010000059.1 GCA_015228875.1 Deltaproteobacteria bacterium
TGATGCGGTGATCTGGCGCGGACCCATGGTCAGCCAACTGATTCAGCAGTTTATCAAAAATGTTGCGTGGGGTGCCCTTGATGTCCTTGTGGTGGACCTTCCTCCAGGAACGGGTGACTCTCAACTCACACTCACGCAGACCATCCCGCTCACCGGTGCCGTGATTGTCTCAACGCCGCAGGCTATCGCCCTTGCCGATGCTGTCAAGGGGGCCAATATGTTCAGAGAGGTTAAAGTGCCGGTCATGGGGCTTATCGAGAACATGAGTTATTTTGAATGCCCTCACTGCGCGCACAGGACCAATATTTTTTCGACAGAGGGCGCCAAACAAAAATCATTGGAGATCGATGTCGAATACCTTGGGGCGCTTCCCCTTGAGGAGTCAACACGCACGGCGGGGGATGAGGGGGTGCCTATAGTTGTCAGGGAACCTCTGGGTCATCAGGCGGGGGTGTTTATTAAAATGGCCGACAGTCTCTGGGCCAAACTCGAAAAAAGGGCGGGTGTGGACAGGTCAGCTTTTTTTAAAAATAACAGCAAAGGCAATAATCTTAAAACGTCAAAGACAACACAAGGGTCAGACGAAGGGGGCTTTGAGGTTTAATGCCGCTCTCACCAAAAGATTTTTCATACACATTTCCCCCAGACCTTGTTGCCCGCTATCCCGCACAAAAACGGGACTTGGCGCGCCTGCTGGTGCTGCATCGGGGTACGGGTCAAAGGGAACACAAAAATTTCACCGATGTCGTCAATTATTTTGGCAAGGGTGATGTGCTGGTCTTTAACAATTCAAAGGTGTTTCCGTGCCGTCTTGTGGGTCATCGCAAAACAGGCGGCAGGCAGGAGATCCTTCTTATTCGGCCATTGGCGGGTGAAGTTAAAGTGCGTGGCACGCAGGCAAAACATCAGCCCTGGCAGGTCATGATCAACGCGAGCCGAAAGGTGCGCGAGGGTGATGAGTTTTTGTTTGACGATCTTAAAATCACCATCAAAGACAGCGGCTCAAACACAAGGGCGGTACTTCTTGAGTTTAAGGGCGAACTGGCGCGGCTCTTAAAAAAAACAGCGGCCATCCCGCTCCCCCCCTATATTGACAGGGAGACAGAAGAGGGGGACCGCAAAAGATACCAGACCGTATACGCAAGAGTGACGGGCTCTGTGGCTGCACCGACAGCGGGTCTGCATTTTACAAGGGGCATCATTGACAAACTTAAAAAAAAGGGGGTGATCTGCACCGAGGTCACACTGCATGTGGGGCCGGGGACCTTTTTGCCTGTGAGGGTCCCCTCTGTCAAAAAACACAGGATGCATGCGGAGATTTATTCGGTGAGTCAGGACTGCTGCAACATCATCAACCGTGCCAAAAAAGACGGGCGGCCGGTGACCGCTGTGGGGACAACAACGACGCGTGTTCTCGAATCCCTGGCACTCAAACAAAAGACGCTTTCTGCGCATCAGGGCGAGACTGATATTTTTATCTACCCGCCGTTTAAGTTTAAGATTGTCGACAGGCTTATTACAAACTTTCACCTGCCCGAGTCCACCCTGCTTATGCTTGTCTCAGCATTTGCGGGCAGGGAGCAGATGCTTTCTGCGTACAGAGAGGCAGTATCACAGCGGTACAGGTTGTTCTCTTACGGGGATGCGCAGTTGATTTTGTGAGAAAACACACAGGCCCCATTTAAAATGACTGTTAAAGTGGATCAGCCATTAATTTTGGCGGCCTTGCAAAGAAAGATTTTGATGAGGGCCTGATAAGGGACGTCCTGAGCAGAACCCATGGCCTTGAGTTTGTTGAGAAGCGCGGTTGGAAGACGGATAGAAATCACTTGGGTTGGAGGCTTGGGGTCAAGTTTGAGGCTTAAATCTGCAAGTTTGAGGGGTTTTGATTTGTCGATCATGTCGCATGTGTCTGAGTTGTCATAATCGCAAATGGGCGAGAGCTTTTTTTTGTTTTTATACTTTGTTTTCATATATTGCCCTTTCTTTTTTTGAAGCGGGACGGGCAGTGATGATGCGCACCTTGTTTTTTCTGACCGTAAAACCAATCATCAGGACACGATTTTCGAGACTCCTACCATATAAAATATAGCGGGCCTCTTTGACTGTTGAATGGCGTTTGTCCAAAAACATTTTATAGAGGGGGTCATAAAAGGTCCCCTCGGCCTCCATGCGGGATACCCCGTGTTTGATCTCGTTTTTCTGGCTGTTCCACTGATCCCAGTCAAATACCACGATATCCATATCTCATTTTATCTGCAATATTTTGTAGTGTCAAACACTACAAGTTATCGGGCAGCTTACGGGCGAGGCAGAAAGGCAGGGGGAAGCGGGACGGCTTGAGCCTTGTCATGATGCTGTTGAGTACCTGTTTTGCGCCTTGAGTTTTTCATAAACCGACCTGATTATTGCCTTGTATTTTGTTTGGAAACAGCCCATGATTGCCTTGTGTTTTAGGTAATGGCCAGCGTAACGCGTTGATATTCATATTAAAAGGCTCATTGGCCACCTGGCTTAATTAATTACGGCCGTCACTTTTTTATATGTACTCCGTCTACATCCTTAAATGCAATAATGGCGCCCTTTACACGGGGATCACAAATAATCTTGAAAAACGTCTGCGTGATCACAGCAATGGGTGCGGTTCAAAGTATGTGCGCTCCCACCTGCCCTTTAACCTTGTGTATGTTGCACGCAAGAGAACAAAATCAGCTGCGCTCAAGCGGGAATGTGTCATAAAAAAAATGTCGCGGGCGGAAAAGATGGCATTGATCAAACAAAATAAAAAAAAACCAACCAAATAACTCACTGATCCTAAAAACGGCTATTGAACCGCCCCGTACTCTTTAACTGCCAAGTCTTGGGCTGATACCTGCCACAGAATTAGTAGTTGAACGGAGAGGGAGGCTCACTTATAGACACCGAAATATCAAATGAGTCACCTGTTTCAATATCGGAGGCTTTATGTCACTTAAGGCAAGAATACCCTATGGTACGTGGGGGAGCAGTTTTTTTCCGGCATGGCAGATGTCACCCCTTGCAGAGGTTAATATAGGCCAGTTTGCGGGCGAGGCCGCGGGCAGAATATTGGGAAAAAGAAAAGTTCCTTTAACGGAACTTGAATACATGATTATCGGATCCACCATCCCCTGGCACTATAAATTCTGGACAGCACCGATGGTCTCAAGCTGTATGGGGGTCAGGCTCCCCGGCTATCATGTAGAACAGGCCTGTGCCACAGGGCTTCAGGCGGTCCTGCTTGCCGGCACCGAGGTGAGTCAGGGGGCATATGATGCTGTATGCTGTCTCACGTTTGACAGAACCAGTGATTCACCAGTCGGTGTTTTTCCAGAGCGGCGTTCTTACGCAAGGACAGTGGGCATCACAGACGTCTGGGACAACTTTGGTTTTGATCCGGCCACAGAAAAGGCCATGGTGACAGCGGCAGGGCTGACCGCGAGAAAATACAACATCACCAAAAAAGAGGTCGATGAGATCACGGCCCACAGGTACAAACAATATTTTGATGCAAAGGCAAAGGGTTTTCTTGACCGCTGTATGGTCCCCCTTGAGGTCCTGAATATGCAAGGGCGCTCCATGGGTGTGGTGGATCATGATGCCGGTGTTCGCGAGGTGAGCCTGTCAACACTTGGCGCCATGCGTGAGCTGGATACCTGCGTGACCAGTGGATCTCAGACCCATGCGTCAGACGGTATAGCGGTCTTGTTGGTCACCACCATAGAAAAAGCAAAGGAGTTGAGCTTAAGGCCAGAGGTGCAGATTGAGTTTGTTGCAAAGACAGAGGTTCGTACCCTGCCGAGTTACATGCCCGAGGCACCGGCCCTGGCGGTCAGGAAGCTCCTCAGTCAAACGGGTCTCAAAATGAAAGATATGGCAGTGGTTAAAAATCACAACCCGTTTGCGGTGAATGACGCGATCTTTTCAAGACTGCTTGAGCACGACTGGCACAACGTCAATAACACGGGCTGTCCGCTTGTGTACGGGCACCCGCAGGGACCCACCTTAACGCGTGTCCTGATTGAGGCGCTTGAAGAGGCCGTTGATCTGGGGGGCGGTTATGTCCTTGTTTTTGGCTGTGCGGCGGGAGATGTCGGCATTGCCGCTGTTTTTAAGGTGTCTTAAATTTAAATTTTAAATAATGCCCCCTGAAGCGGGGAGAAACAGGGTGTCGCCCGACAGGCGGCAGGTAAACCTGGCAGAAAAACCGGAGACAATCGTTATGATCAAATCCTTAAGACAATCAACGTTGGAGACATTGGGGCTGGGTTCGGTGTTATCGATTTTTAAAAACGGCAGACTGCCCGTAGATACCACAGAGGCTGTTTGCAGGGTCTTTGGGGGGGCATCGGAGCGCGGGTCTCTTGTGATCTCCGGGGCCAATGGCATTGTGGGCGCCGGTAAGGCCATGCAGCTTGGGTCACGACTTGCCTCGTTCGGGGTGCCCGTGGTAGCCCTTGATTTTGCTGGTTCTCCAGACGGCATTGGTCAAAAGTTTGCGGGTCTTAAAAACACTTTTGGGACGGAGGGTGCCGCCCGTATCATGCAGAACATCATCCGGTTGAACTACGATGGTAAAAACCTGCCGGCTGATTTAAAAAATTTCAGGCCACGTTTTTTGTTGGAGGCGGTCCCCGAAATTCTTGAAATCAAAAAAGCGCATTACGCTATTTTTAGAGCGGCCTTTCCGGATATCGAGATTCGCTCTGTCACATCCGGTTTTCCAGGCGCAGAGCTTGGTGTGGGTATTACCCACCCCGCCTTTCCGCACGAGATCAACAAGGTCTGGGAGGTGGTCGAAAAAACCCCCTCGGCTGTGACGCAGTTATTTTGGGCATTAGGGATGATCCCTGTCTGCGTGAGCGATCACTGGTCCTTTGTGCTGGACGTGTTATTTTGTGGTTTAACACTGGCGGGGTTGCGCTATCATCTGAATTCCAACATGCCCTTTTGGCGGATCGATAAATACATCAGAAAACTTTTGGGCCCCAACCCCTTCAGGGCGCATGATGCGATAGGGGCAAAGGGCGCCAACTTTCTCACATGGTCGTGTCTGCATCATCTGGGCAAAGCGTACGGAGGGCTGTTTACACCGCCCGAACAGTTAAAAAATACCGTGGATGGGGGGCAAAACTGGTACCCGCTCAATCACTTTCGCCCGCTTGTTAACTGGCAGCTCGATCCTCTCGAAGAACAGGAATTTAACACGCGCATCTTGGGCCCGTTGTATCAAATGGCGAGCCTTATGCTTCACGAAAACAGGGCACATTATGCCAACATGAATATCATTGGCGAACTCTGCGCGCAGTTTAGAAGAGGGGTGCTCGCTGAGATCCGCGCCCGTGGGGCAGATGCGGTGATCGGTACCGTGACGGCGTATCACAAACTTGAGCCGCAGGTCGCAAAGAGTGCGTGGTACCCCAGGGTCTTTGACCGTATGGACACTCCTGAATGGCAGCAGCTGTATGTTAATGCGGAACATGATGGGACAGTTGGGGTCCTTACAATCGGCCGCGAGAGTTACAACACCGATGTCGATGGCGAGTTAAACAGGGCCATTGATTGGCTTAAAAGCGAGCGGATTCAAAAAGTGATCCTTTGTGGTGACTTTCATTTCTCAACCCAGATGGTGGGGGCAGACACCAGCGCGTTTTTTCCGGCGCTTAAGGACGAGTCAAAGGGCTATGAGGTTTCTTATCAATGGTCAAAGACGGCACGCAGGCTTAACGATGAGTTTAAGACCTCTGTGGGTTGTGTGACCGGCAAGCGCTGTCTGGGCGGTATGCTCGAGCTCATGATGCACTGCCATTATCTTGTTGCTGTCAGCGATTGTGATCTGGGCATGCCAGAGGTGACGCTCCCTGTCATTCCGGGCATGGAGGGTTGTCACTGGCCCTTCCGCAGGGCTCATAAAAAAGACTGGCCAAGGCTTGTTAAACTTTTACTCGGAGGTCGTTTTATCAAGGCAAAGGAGGCAACAGGCTGGCTGGTTGATGATGCCGGTTCTCTGGAGAACACGCTTAAAAAGGTGTGGCGTATCGCTGTGGGCGAAGATCACGGCCTTGCTTTAAGGCCCTTAAACGCGGACCCCATTTCGGGGATTCCAACCGATGCAGCATGTATGGCTGTTGCGGACGACCCCGTGACGTTGGCTGCACAAAAGGCCATTCTGGACAACATTATTGCTTCATGCGGGGTAACACTCAATGAGGCCATTGACAGGCAGGCAAGACACTCCGCGGGTTTCATGTCGGGTGATTATTGCAGGGGCGGTGCGATCGGACAGCAATATGCAAAGACCATGAAGGTGTGATTTTATCCAAAAAAAAAATCACAAAAAAACAAGCAACCCCACGCCAAACGGGGGCGATGGATACTGTACATGGATAGAAGTTGCAGGGTTGACAGAGCGCGGGTGCATTCCTCGCAAAAGGAAAGAATTCAACCGCGTTAAAGTCAAGTTGGTAACTTGGCAACGGCGCTAAAGGCTTGATCTATGCGCCCAACAATAATATGTGACATCCCTGACACAAAACGAAAGTGAGATTGACCTATGAAACAAGTTACTAACTTGACTTTAACGCGGTTGAGTTCCTTCGTCATGCGAGCAATGCACCCGCGCTCTGTCAGCCTTAAAATTCCCAGACATCCAGTGACCCTTTCCGCAATCTTCATTATTTTTTTTGTACCCCGTGTGGTTTTTGCCGGGCATTCTGATGGTTTTTTTGAGAACGATGGGTTTAAGGCGGCAGACTTTATCAGGGACAGCAACGGTATGCAGCAGCAAGGACCCGAGGACGAAGACGCCTCTCTAGATAACTTTCGTGACGAGCTTAACGAGGTCATTAAAAACAAGCTCAGGCGTAACCTGTATCAAAAGATATTTCACAAGGACAGAAGGGGCGATTTTCTTATCGATGACATCAAGATCGATGAGACCAAAGATCAATACATCTACAGGATAGACATCCCCAGTTGTCATTTTAAGACAGTAAAGGTCTTTATCAAAAACAGCACCATCGTTCTCTACGACGACCTTCGGCAAAGAGAGAGACAAACAAGGCAAGCGGCCCTTTACGCAAGGAACAAGCTCGAGGGTCTTTTTCACCGCGTGATTCCCATCCCCAACAATGTTCGTACAGACGATCTGCAACCGATGCAAAAAAATGGGGTCATGATTATCGCTCTCGACAAGATCAAACCAGAGGTTTAACTGTTTTTGCTTCCCCCCTCATAATATCACTCAGCATGATGCAAAAGAAAAATTTCTTGATCATCAGTTTGATGGAGTGGCGGAGGTAACTTTTTCAAGTATTGTGCATAATATCAATATCTTTGAATTTCAAAGATGACAGAGCGCGGGTGCATTCCTCGCATAACGGAGGAACTCAACCGCGTTAAAGTCAAGTTAGTAACTTGTGACAGATACGGATGATACCCGACATTTATCGCTTCTTATGAGCAGGGTGCAGGGTGGTGACCAGCAGGCCTATAGGGATCTCTTTGCCGCGATTGGTCCCCTGATTATCAGGGTGATCAGGCAGCGTATCAGGGACGAAAATACAGCCGAAGACCTGTATCAAACGGTGCTGATGACCCTCCACAGGGCCAGACACACGTACGATGCCGACAGGCCGTTTAAGCCGTGGATGTACAGTATTGTGAGAAACTCAGTGTTTGATTATTTAAGAAAAAACAAAAAAAGAATGCAATGCGAATTGCCCCTTGTTGAAAACAGACAGTCGAGTGCTGCGCAGGACACCACAGCGGAGGAGATGCAGATGCTCGAGGGCGCCTTGTCCCGTCTTCCGGAAAATCAAAGAGAGGCCGTACAGATGCTCAAAATAGACGGGCTTTCTCTCGAAGAAGCGGCAAAAAAAGCGGGCATTAGGGTCGGGGCAATGAAGGTGAGGGCCCACAGGGGCTACGATGCGTTAAAAAAAATGATTATCAGAGAAACTACAGGGGAATAAGTGAGCAAAGATCATCTGCCAAAAACACACAACGATCTTGTTGAAAGGCTGGCACAGGATTTAAAACCCGTGAGGAGGGTGAACCCTGCATATTATTTTTTCTTTTGGGTGGTCACGAGTTTATCGATTGCCGTTGTGGCGACATTGATCAGGGAAGATCACAACGAAATTATAGCCAGGCTTGGCGATGGGTACTTTATGGCGAGTCTCATCGTGCTGATTGTCAGTGTGATCGTCACATCGTGGCTCGCGATAAAAATGTCGGTCCCAGGCGAGGAGCCTTCAAAAAGGCTGCGCGTTGCGATGGTGGCCACTCCTGTGCTCATCGGGGTCTTTATCCTTATTTATTGGGTCATGCGTTATCCCATGCAAGATGAGGCCCTTGATGTGTCTCGTGGTTGTACCTGCACCTTGACCCAGATTGGCGTGGCTTTTTTCCCCCTCGTGTTTTTAACCTTTCTTGCAGGCAGGTTGGCCCCCCTTAATACGTTTTGGACTGCGATCATGATTTCTTTGTCATCGCTCTTGTTGTCCGCGGCAGGCGCGCAAATGCACTGCTGCATGTGTCTCACTGATGGTTGTCACCTCGCGGTCTGGCATTACATCCCCATCTTTTTTGGGACCTTTATCATTGCGCTTCCCTTGCAGTATTTTTTGGCAAGATGGAAAAGAAAATAGCCCTCTAAGGTCAATAAAACAATAATAAAAGTCGTTGTATTTATAACGGGGTTGGTGTAAAAGCAGGGCACTTTTTCTTTTTACGACTTATCAGTGAATAACAAAATGAGTCACCAGGAAGCTTTTCTTGTAGGTATCATATCGGGCACAAGTAAGAGCTTACGGCCCGAGACCTTCACAGCCTTTCTTAATGCTGATCTCATTATTCATGCCGGCGATATCGGCTCGGCGCAGGTGCTCAAACAGCTTGGCAAAATAGCCCCCGTGCATGCGGTCAGGGGTGCCAAGGACAAGTGGGCTGTCAACAAACTCGAGAACACAAGGGTTGTCAAAGTGGCCGATAGTTCTTTGTTTGTGATTCACGATTCAATCAAAATCAGGAGCAACAAACATCAAAATGGCTACAGTGTGGTGATCAGCGGCGATAAAAACAAGCCCAGCATCAAAGAAGAAGACGATATCCTTTATATCAACCCAGGAACGACAAAAAGCGGTAACGGTTCTGACTCGGTAGCCCTGCTCGTTGTTGCCGGTTCGGCAAAGAATGCCGAGATCATCAGCCTTGACCTGTTAAAAAGAAAAAGGACACAGTTTAGTGACCGTGCGTCCGGTCAGAGCGGCTCTGCCTACAGTACCAAGACCCCCAAGATGCACCTGCCGTTGTCATAGCAAAAAACAACACTCTCTACGATACACTGTCATAGCCACTGTTTGTATTGATGAATTTTCTTGCGTGCGGTAGCACGGGCTCCATTAAAAATTTGGGCAGGGAGAACTCACATGGAATTTTTAAAACGTCTACAGTTTGTGCCGTTGACAGAGGCATTCTATTTCATCATCGCGGGGATTTTAGCCTGCGCACTTGTTGCTGTTATTATTGTTCGCTGGAGGAAAGGTAAAAAAAGAGGCGGGGAATCCACTCAGTCTGCCCTTTTTGTGCCGAGAGAGAAATTTGCAGGCTCAATCAAAAAATTATTTGCGGGTCAGGATAAAAAAATTGAGGACGTTGTGCCGGCCCTTGAAGAGATCCTTTTAACGGCAGATGTGGGTATTACAGCCACCCAGAGTTTGGTAGAGGCCGTGCTTGCAAACAAGGATCTTAAATCCAAAGAAGCGATTTTTGAGTTTCTCAAAGAAAGGATTAAATCAATACTCACACCAAAAACACCCTTTGAGGTTAACCCGAAAAAAAAGCCGTATGTGATCTATCTTGTCGGGGTCAATGGTGTGGGCAAGACGACCACCATCGGCAAACTTGCCTCGCAGTTTACGGCAAAGGGTCTTAAAGTGATGATGGTCGCTGCAGACACGTTCAGGGCTGCTGCTGTCACACAGCTTAAAATCTGGGCAGAGAGAAATCACGTCGATTTTACAGGCGGTCAACCGCAGTCAGACCCCTCGAGCGTGATCGTCGATGGCTTAAGGTCCGCAGTTTCAAAAAAAAGTGATGTTGTGCTTGTCGACACGGCCGGGCGGCTGCAGACAAAGACCAACCTCATGAACGAGCTTAAAAAGATGGCGCGGATGTCCGACAAGGTTTTGCTGCGCCCGCCGGATGAGATATTTCTGGTGGTTGATGCCATAACCGGACAGAACGGTTTTTCACAGGCCGCGGTTTTTACGGAGGCCGTCACATTAACGGGGATTATTCTCACCAAGTACGACGCCACATCAAAGGGGGGGATCATTCTCTCTATCGTCGAACAGACAGGGCTGCCCATCAGGTATGTCGGCATGGGTGAGGGGATTGAGGATTTAAAGGGGTTTGATGCCGCAGAGTTTGTCGAGAGATTGTTTGCATAATATTCTCTATTGACATCCGGGGTAGTTTTTTACTTTGATTCCAATGCACCCTCAAAAAGGAACAATATATGACTGCACCTGCGACACGCCCCACCGTTCTCACACCAACATTCATGCAGGTGGGTCTTCCCAATGCGAATTTTCCCACCGATCAGCAAGCGGCAGTGAGTGATCCCTCTGCTGCAGGCCGCGTTTCTTCTCCTCCCGCGGGTGATCTTCAGTACGTCCCCGATCAGTCTGGTGCCGTAGTACGGCAGGCGGCCCGGTTTGCAGACCGCGCGGTTGCAGAACCTGCGCTGGACAAGGCCTTATCCCTGATTGACGAGGCAGCTATTAAGGCAGATCTGTTTCATATTGCCTCTGATGCCATGCAGGGGAGGGATACCCCCAGTGAAGGCCTTACAAAGACGGCGTTGTACATCAGTGATCGTCTTTTTCGGTGTGGCTGGTTGCCGGGTGGCCCTGAGGGGAGTTACCTGTACCCCTATCAGTTAAGGGGGTTTTCTCTCGATATCAAGCGCAGTACAATCACCTTGAACCTGCCGGGTGGGAGGGAGACTTTGGTTTACGGCAAGGATTATTTTTACTCATCGATTGGTCACATAGAGACGGCCCCTGTTGTGGGAGATGTGGTGTTTGCGGGCCATGGAACCGAGGGTGAGTTTAAGGCAATCGATGTCAAGGGCAAGTGGGTTGTGTGTCTGGATTCGCAGGTCAACCCTGTGACCCGCAGAAAAAATGCAAAACAGCAGGGTGCCCTTGGGGTGATTGTGGTTCCCGATCCTGCAGAACCAAAAAAGAATTACGAACGCAAGTTAAAAACCTATCTGGATCTTGCCCAAAAAGGGCGGATGCAGTACCCGTCTCAGCCTGCTGAGATCGACGAGATTATTCTCTCTGCCGAGAGTGGCGAAAAAATCATCAAACAGCTTCACCAGCAGCCCCCCGCCAATGGGGCAGCGCAGGCCTTTGGTCTTGTTGAAAAGCGTAAATTGATTGACGGGGTTCGCCTGTCTCGGGCCGACAATGTGATTGGTTTGATCAAGGGGAGCGATCCCAAAAAATCCAAAGAGGTCATTGTGCTCACGGCCCACTACGATCACATAGGCGTTGGCTGGAGTGGTGCCATCAATAATGGTGCCGATGATAATGCATCTGGTTCTGCGGCACTTCTGTCGCTTGTAGATGCGATTATGGCGCTTAACCCCGAGAGATCCATCATGCTCATGTGGGTGTCTGGCGAAGAAAAGGGTCTGCTGGGCTCCAAAGCGTGGGTTAATAACCCCTCTCTTCCCGAAGAAGGGATGAGGGTTGTTGCCAATATCAACCTCGATATGGTCAGTCGCAATGCGGGCGAGCTCATCTATTACACACCCACACCGCAGCACGAACGGCACAATGATGTTGCAAGGGCATTTGAAGAGCAGGCGGCCCTAGAGGGTTTTTCGCAGATAAAGAGCGCTGATCGTTATTTTTATTATTCGGATCAAGCCGCTTTTGCAGATGCGGGAATCCCCGTTGTCTTTTTGACCACGGGCACACACAAGGACTATCACACAGAGCGCGACGATCCCGACAAGAGCGACACGCAAAAACTCGCGAGGTGTGCCAGACTCGCCTTGCGGGTGCTGCACATGATCGACAGGCGTGCGGAATCGCCACGGTTTGGGTAAGAGGGGGGGCGTGCGCTTGCTTAAGGTTCAAATCCAAAAAGAATTGACCAGATTTTAAAAAAAAATGTTGCGGGGGTTGGATTTGAACCAACGACCTCCGGGTTATGAGCCCGGCGAGCTACCAGACTGCTCCACCCCGCGATAGTATTGCGGGTCTATACTGATTGATAGGGGGTCTGTCAATGTGATGTCTCAAGTTTATTTGAATATCCAGAAACTTCAAAGTTGACAGAGCGCGGGTGCATTCCTCGCATAACGGAGGAACTCAATCGCGTTAAAGTCAAGTTAGCAACTTGTTTTCTTTTCTTTTAGGCCGTTAAATTGATTCATGGCAGATTTAATCCCGTCTTTGAGGTAGACCTCCAAAGCGGACTTTGCGGTCGCGATTGTTTGATTGATCACAGCAGACTCGTCCGCTGTGAACCTTTCGAGGACGTGATCGGAGATTTCTTTTTCTGTCACCTCCGGCCTGCCGATACCCACCTTAAGACGGTGAAACCCTGTGGTTCCCAGTGACTCGATCATTGAGGCGATCCCTTTGTGCCCGCCTGACTGGCCTTTTTGCACAAAGCGCATTTTTCCCAAAGGCAGATCGATGTCGTCATAGATGACCATGAGATCTTCGGGGTTGAGTTTAAAAAAAACAACAAGCGGCCACACCGATTGGCCGCTGAGATTCATAAAGGTGTGTGGTTTTAAAAAAAAGATTTTTTCGTGGAGTGTGTCCTTGAGTTCTGCAAACTCGGCCTTAAGCCGAGCCTCTTTTTTAAAAGAAAAACCCCACGCGTCACTTAAGTGATCCAATATCATAAAACCCAGATTGTGACGGGTCTCGTGATATTTTTTTCCCGGATTGCCAAGGCCAATGATGAGTTTCATTTTTTAAGCCCTTATCAGCCCTTAGCCCCCAGCGCTTAGTTCACCATCATTGGTTCCCCACCAACTACGAATCACGAACTACCAAAAACCATCAGCCCATAGCCATCAACCAGCCACCAGCAGGTGGCTTAGTGCTGATGGTTACCCTTTCTTTCCGCCTGATTTTTCTGCGGGCTTGGCTGATTTGTCTGCAGAGGCCTTGCCAGCTGCAGGGGTCTTGCCATCGGCAGCAGCCTTGCCAGCCGCGGGGGCTTTGCCATCGGCTGCGGCCTTGCCATCGGCTGCGGCCTTGCCGTCTGCAGGGGCCTTGCCATCTGCGGTTGCAGGAGCGGCAGCAGCGCCTTCTGCACCTTCGGCGCCTTCTACCGGCACTGCTGTTTCTTCGACGATTTCTTTTTCTTCGGTCATGGCTACGATGGTGGGGTTGTAACCTGGACGAGAGCTGACTCCGGTGGGAAGCTTGACCTCTGACAAGTGGATGCTTTGTCCGATCTCGAGTGTGTTGATGTCGACGTCAAGTTCTCCGGGGATAGAGTTGGCCTGACAGTTTAATTTGACTGAGTGACTGATCACCGCAAGCACACCACCATTAAGGAGCCCCGGGGCCTTGCCGACCAGGTTGACCTTGACGTTGATTTCGACCTCTTGATTTTCGGTGACATGCCAGAAATCTACATGAATAGGCCTTCTGCTGAGGACGTTTCCCTGGTACTCTTTAATAAGAACGGTGTAATCTTTATCTCCCTCGACCTTGAGGTTGATGAGAGTGTTTTTACCAAGTTTTGTGCGGAGGATTTTTTCGATCTCGCGGACGTTGACATTAAGTGTTTTGTTGTCGACCCCCTTGCCGTAAATGACGGCAGGGATGCTTTCTGACAGTCTTGACCTTCTGGCGTGACCTTTTCCGAGGGTTGTTCTTGGTTGTGCTGAGAGTTCGGTAATCATGATGATGGGGCATCTCCAGCCCATAACCAATGTGGCAGTTTTAAAAAACCGACACAATCAGTTTACTTGCTGAAAAATACGTCTCGCACCTTAAAACCATACAGACATCCATCATCCATTGGCGGCGGGTGCGTGAAGGGGGAGTGTTTGCTGTTACAAGAACACCCCCAGTTTAAATTGAGTTTGGAGCTTTTAGAAAATCCTGCCAAGAAATGCAACAGGATAGTCAGTTTTATCGGTCATCAGACAAATAACGACGACACGCTTTCGCCCTTGGCTATGCGCGAGATCCCCTTGCTCAGGATGTTGGCCACAGACACAACTTTGATTTTGCTGCATTTTTTTGCTGCTTCGGACAGGGGGACTGTGTCAGAGACGACGACCTGATCTAGCTGGGATGCTGTGATTCTTTCGATGGCCGGGCCAGACAGAACGGGGTGGGTGCAACAGGCAAACACCGATTTTGCACCGACCTCTAGGAGGGCTGTCGCCGCGGAACAGAGGGTTCCTGCTGTATCTATAATGTCGTCAACAAGCATGCAGTCTTTGCCATCGACATCACCGACGACATTCATGATCTCGGAGACATTTGGTTTGGGACGTCGTTTGTCGATCAGCGCGATACCGCATTTAAAACGCTTTGCGTAGGCCCTTGCCTTTTCGGCGCCGCCCATATCTGGCGATACGATAACATAGTTGTCCATGGGAAAATTTTTTAAGTAATCAAGAAAGACAGGCAGGGCGTAGAGGTGGTCGAAGGGGATATTAAAAAATCCCTGAATCTGTCCGGCGTGCAGGTCTACAGAGACCACGCGGTCTGCCCCTGCGGCTGTGATGATGTCTGCAACAAGTTTTGCCGTGATGGGGACCCTGGGTTGAGACTTGCGATCCTGCCTTGCGTAGCCGTAATAGGGGATGACTGCCGTCAAGGTGTCAACACTTGCCCTTTTTAAGGCATCCATGATGACCAGCATCTCCATGATGTTTTCGTTTGCGGGGTAACATGTGGACTGTATGACATAGGCGTCTCTTTGGCGGACGTTTTCGTTGATCTCGACCCATATTTCGCCGTCGGAAAATCGTTTGATCATTGTTTTACCGAGGGGGATATCGAGATCGTTTGAGATGGCCTCTGCGAGTTCGAGTGTGGCGTTACCAGCAAAGAGTTTGATATCTTTAAAACGGCTCATGGGGTACCTCTTGGTATGGGAGATTTGGCTGAGCCTAAATTCGGCAGATGCATTACCTGTCTGTTGCCGTTTCTAGGTTGAAGCTGGGGCACCAGGATTCGAACCTGGGAATGCTGGAATCAAAATCCAGTGGCTTACCGCTTGCCGATGCCCCAAAAGATGCCTTTATGTATTTTTTATTTCTTGTCGTGTCAATTGGCATATCGTGACGGCGTGAGATTTTTGACCGGGCCCCAAAAAAAAGACCCAGACAATAAGCAAACGCCTCAGCAGCAAACAGAGGGGGAAGATGATTTATGACAACAAGGCCCCAGGGTTTTGAATGGGGTTATATTTTTGGGCCAACACCCTCTTCGTACTCCCGATTGAGATCGAATGCTATTGCGGGGGCTGTGGGGATGTTTTGGATGCCGATGTCTGTTTCGGCGTCGTAATCCTGCGCCGTGACCTTTTTTACGGGAAATCCCGCCTCGACCATTTTGTATTCGTCCTTGTATTTTTCGAGGATCAGGTTTTCGAGGTAGTTGCGAAAATCAGAATTGATGGGGTGCGCGATATCCTTATATGTGCCGTCTTTTTTCTTTTTTGAAGGCATGGCGACAAAGAGTCCTGTGTTGCCGTTGATGACTTTTAAATCGCGTACGACAAAACAGTTGTCCAGTGTAACAGTGACGTATGCTTTGAGTCTTTCTTCGTCTGCCAAAAACATTCTTATTTCTGTGACTTCCATGATGAATCCTTCCTCTCAAGTTTTTAAACTTGAAGAATATTTAGTTGATGTTTTCCGCCAAAAAGATCCTGCAATCGGATATTTTAGATTTGATTTTATTGCACGCTATTTCTGCCACAATTTTGTTTGGGAAAATTCCAAATACAGAAGGACCGGAGCCGGTCATTTGACAGGCAAGAGCGCCTGTTTTTTTGAGGATGCTTTTAAGTTCGTTGACCACGGGAAACCTTTGTGTAGTTACGGTTTCGAGATCGTTATGTAAAAACTTCATGATGGCCTTTTTTGTGGCGAACTGAAGGGGGATTGCTGTTTCGGGCTGTTCTTTGGGTTGGTTGTCGTTTGCCGCCACAAATTTTTCGAAGGCCCACTTGGGCGGGACCTTGACATTGGGTGTGATGATGACCAGAGGAAGCTTGGGCATTTTTTTTATTTTGGAGAGCTGGCCGCCGTGATTTCTGGAAACAGCTGCACCGCCCATGACAAAGAACGGGACATCGGCCCCAAATCGCAGGCCTATTTTCATGAGTTTTTCTTTGGACAGGTTTATTTTAAGGAGTTCGTTAAGCCCCATGATGACCGTAGCGGCATTGCTGGAACTGCCGCCCATGCCAGCTGACGAGGGGATGTTCTTTTTGATACGGATATTGACGCCCACATTTTTATTTGAGTAGGCGAGAATTTCTTTTGCCACCCCGTAGACTATATTTTCTTCGCCGCTTGGGACATCGGCATCATTTTCACAGATAACCTGGATGCCTTTTTCTGTTAATGAGCACTCGATATCGTCGAATATGGAAACAGGTGCGTTGATTGCTTCTAAATCGTGAGACCCATCGCTGCCATTGCTGATCACATCGAGGCGCACATTAATTTTTGCGGGTGATTTGAATTTCACAACTTTCATTGTTATATTTCCTTTCTTTTGTCTTATAAAAAAGAGGACTGATAGTTGAGTGTGTTCAAAGAGCTTCAACAGGAACGCTGCCGTTTTCGAATTTGGCGATACTACAAAAAACCATTTAAAAAAGTCAACGTGCAGCTTTTAAATGCCCTGCATCAGTGGGCTTATAGCGTCAATAAACCCGACAGCATTAAGAGGTACCGTGTTTTTTGTCGTTATATTTGAAAGTGTTCAACCTAAATTGGGCAGTTACATCACCTGTCTGTTGCTCATTCATACTGCAAGTCTCTAGGTTCAATGATTGGGCCACCTCCAGGAAGAGACAGTAGCTTACAATTTACACAGGGTGTCCAACGGGCTTATTGAGTTTTCTGATATCAAGCCATTGGTCCATAAACCCAATCAGGGATAACAGAAAAAATGATCTGGGAAACACAAGAAGGAGGAACACATAGCAAATAACCCGCAGGAGACCAGAGATGTTTTTGCGATCAAGAAAGTGAACAAAAACAGCAAGTCCCTGAAAAAAGTACACAACGCCAAAGCAAAGCAGGATATTGAATGTGGTGTAGTCCATCAAACTGCTCTCAGTGATTTTTTTGTTTATGACCATGAGGAGGATCAGGGCGAGTACGATCCATACAGTGGCAAATGGGGTGGTGAAGAATGTGAGGTTCAAGGAGTGAATCCTGCTCAAAAACAATGAAAAAATTTTTTTGCTGAGTACAAGGTTGAGCACAAACAGCAGGGATATTAACATAAAAAGGAAAAAGGGCAGGATATCAAAAGAATGGTCAATAAATTCATTCATCATGCTTTTTAAATAAACGATCTGCTCTTGGGACGCGTTTGAGGTTTCTACTGCGTCGCTCCATGCCTGTATGACGGTATTGATCAGGTTTGCGTAGTCGCCTTTTATATCGGTGCTGTTCTGAAAAATAAAAAAGAGCAGGGCCATGCCCATCGCAAGATAGACCCCCGCGATCCCATAAAAAATCTTTTTAAAAAAGGTGTGGTGATCCTGCTGGGAGAGAGGGGGAGGGTGTTTTTGAGCCAGTCTTTCTGCAGAGAAAGCGAAGAGTGCACCGAAGACGCCTGCTCTATTGAGAGGCTGTGCTGTAAGATTGTCTGGTGATGCGTCAAGATCAAATGAGGCATGAAAGGCCCTTGAGATCAGGTGGGCCATGACTACAAACATGATAAAATAGAGTATGCCGATGGTTTTGATGGCAGTGGGGGAGAAAAATGGGAATATTTCGACAAACGGGATCGGAAACAACCATGCCGTTGACGGGTGAGACTGGTAGAGATCATAAAACAAACCACTCCCCAACACATAAAGGGCCGTGATGATAAGGACCCCCGGTGAGGCGAGAGAATAAATCGAGCTGTTTTTGTTTTTAAGTTGATAATAAATGAGCGGCAGCGGCGTGATGAAGTCCAGAAAACCCGATAAAAAAAACGCGACCGTGAGCAGCGTGACAAAAGCCACACTGTTACTCTGGATAAACCACGGCTGCACATGATTTTCCGTGGGCGGAGATTCGGATTTATCGGTTGCTGTCATGGGTTGCTGATATCAAAGCCCTTGGAACCTAAGTAGGTTTTTTCGACGCGTTTTTGCATCAATATTTTACAAGGGTGCCAGCCCGCGTAGTGTCTGGCGCATAGCGCCAAACATGAAATCTTTCATGTTTGATCGCAATGCACTCCGCTTTATGCGGGTTATGAGCGATGACGCCGCTTATGTAGTGTCTGTCGGGAAATCCTCGATTTGAACAACAAAAGAGGATCGTCATCGCGAGCGAAGCGTGGCGATCTCCCGGATATCAATTGGTTACGGGAGATTGCTTCGTCGCTAACGCTCCTCGCAATGACGTAAACCGGGCTTTCCCGACAGACACTATGTAGACCACCTCTGCAATGGAGGCTCAATTACGGATCACATGTTGAACCGTGTACGGCAGCAGGGCTAAGTGTCTTGCCCTTTTGATGGCCTCTACAATGCGTGTCTGGTGAAATTGACAGTTGCCGGTGACCCTGCGCGGTGCAATTTTACAGCGTTCGCTGATAAAATGGGCAAGCATTTTGGATCTTTTGTAGTCGATGATGTTTTCTGAATCGATGCAGAAACGACAGGCTTTTTTAGAGGTGACTTTTTTTGTGTTTTTGCGTGTGAATTCTCTTTTTGTTCTCTTGGGCATAAAAATCCTTTTTGTTTTTTTGATGGACTATGTGAGCGCCGGTTGTGTTGGTTATTCGTTGACCTCGAAACCAGACGGTTCGACCTCGACACCTTTTCGGGAGTACTTGTTAAATCTGACTGTAAGGTATCTTAAAACTGATTCGTCATAACCCAGGTTTTTTTCGAGGTCGTTGACAAGCGCCCCTGGTGATTTGTGAATGTACTGGATGTAGTGTCCTGTTGTGAATTTTTTTATGGGGTAGGCAAGTTTGCGGTTGCCCCAGTCTTTTTTTGTGATCTCTGTGACCTTGTGGTTGGCAAAGATGGAATTGATTTTGTCTTCTGTTTTTTTCTGGCTTTCTGCCTGAAAATCAGGCGTAAAGACGCAGATGGTTTCGTACTCGTAGTAGTTGCTCATTTGGGCTCCTTTTGGATGTTAAGCCTGCGCACGGTATACAAATCATGCACAAGCAAGGATTGTTTTTTTAAAAAAGCGGACGCCAAGTTGCGCCGCGCTTTGTGGAAGTACACCGCGTAGCCTCTTTCTGGATACGCATGTTTACCGTGTTCGGATGTTTAATAGCTGTTGTTGCTGGGGCGACTGCTTGCCCTGTTCATCAGCGCGACCCTTTTACGGGCGGCTGCTGTTTTCTTTTTTTTGCGTATGGAAGGCTTTTCGTAGCTTTCACGTTTGCGGACCTCGGCAAGAATCCCAGTCTTTTCGCACTGTTTTTTAAACCGTCTGACCGCGCTTTCAAATGATTCGCCCTCTTTTATTCTGACTCCTGGCATTAATAATCACCACCTTTAAATGCTTAAATTGTTTTTTGCTTTTGCTGACAGCTCTCAACTTATTTAAAACAGAGCAGGCTGACTATTATATAAGAAGCCGGTGTGTCAATAAGGCGAAGAGGAAATAGTGTTGCGGCCCCGTTTAAAGGGCTCGCCGGCATAACGGGTTATGGCTGGGAGTTGTCTGACAGGCTCCTAGCTGAAAAAGTCTTCTTCTTTGTCTCCCTTTAAGAATTTGTCGATCTCGCTCTTGAGATATCTAAAGTCTTTACCAACCTTTGCTGCCCTTATTTTACCGGTGCTGACAAGTTTTAAGAGGGTTTTTCTTGTCACGCGTAAGTATGCCATGGCCTCGTTGGTGGTCATGACCTCTGAGTATTCTTGTTTCATAGGGAATGACATGGTATTTTAAGGATTTAAATATCATTAAGTACCATCAAATACGTAATTATTTTTTCTGACTCCTAACGTCAACTTAAAAAATAAATTACGCATGAAATAATCGTTTTAGGGTGGTCATATACCATTAATTACTATTAAATATATTTAATTATCATTAAAAGTATTAAATAAAAATTTTAAAAAGTTTCTGGTTGACAGGATATTTAAAAAAAGCATACCGTTCCCTCCCATTGGAATTTAAGGTTCCGTTTACAGACAAACTAACAAAATGAGAAAGGAAAAAGTATGGGAGATGCATTAGGAATGATCGAAACAAAAGGTTTTGTAGCCATGGTAGAGGCAAGCGACGCGATGGTTAAGGCCGCAAAGGTAGAACTTATTGGTTATGAGAAGATTGGCGGGGGGTATACAACCGCTATCGTCAGGGGAGATGTTGCGGCTGTCAAGGCTGCGACAGAGGCAGGGGTGCGGGCCGCCGAAAAAGTTGGCGCGCTTGTCTCTGTTCATGTCATCCCAAGGCCGCACGAAAACATCGATCTTGCTCTGCCTTTAGGCAGGGGAAACAAAAAGGTTGCCAAGTAGTGCCTTGTAACAATCGCCGACTTTAAATCAGCGGCTCCTACACTGACTCTGTGTATTATAGAGGCTGTCAGTTGAGACCGTAAATCGAACAGACTCAAACGAGACACGATACACAGAATAACCGGCGTTTTTTTTATACCCAACGGAAATCCCTTTGGGGGACGCTTGGCGCGTTGCTTGATTGCGCCCAGAGGTTGTGTTGGGGCGTTTTGCCTCATCGCTGGCTGCAGTGTTAAAAGTGGTGGACCAACTCTAAGGAAGGGGCATTTATGGAAATAGGCAAGATTGTCGGGACTGTTGTTGCGACAAGAAAAGATGAAAAACTCGAAGGGATGAGATTCCAGCTGGTCAAATATGTGGACACAAACGGCAAACCCACGGGCGGCTTGGTGATTGCGGTCGATTCCGTTGGTGCGGGTGTTGGCGAGATTGTCCTTGTGGCCAGGGGAAGTTCGGCAAGGCTCACCAAACTCACCGACGGCAAACCAGTCGATGCGGTGATCATGGCCATTGTCGACATCCTGGAGATCGACGGCGAAAAAAAATATGTGAAATGATTTTTAAGCCCTGAGCCGGGATCTGATCAGCCCTCGATCAGCCCCCGCCTATGGATCTTTAAATTGGGGGCTGATGGTTTTTGGTGGTTCGTAATTCGTAGTTGGTGGGGAACCAATGGTGATGAACTAAGGGCTTGGGGTTTTTCGTTCTTCGTTTTTTTTGGGGCCTCAGGGCTGAGGAAAGGTGACCATGAAATTCACAGACGAACAAATTGGTTCCATTGTTGATCGTGTGGTGTCGCAGATCAAGCTTGTGCCTGCGGGCGCAAAAGAACCCGTGACGGCGTCCGATGCCCCCCGGGCGCACCCGGGCGCAAAACAGCCCGCAGAAAGGGCTGCAGGGGCTATCGAAAAAACTGATGCAGCATCCGGTTCAATGGATTACAGGGGGACATTTGATTCTGTTGACGCAGCCGTCAAGGCAGCGACACGCGCCTTTACGGATTTTAAAGACATCTCGCTTGAGCAGAGAAAAAAAATCATCGAACGTATCCGGGTTCTCTGCAGGGAAAATGTGCAAAAAATGTCTCAAATGGCGCGGGACGAAACAGGGCTTGGCCGCGTCGAAGACAAAGTCATTAAAAATCTCCTGGCGATCAACAAGACACCGGGTGTCGAAGACATCGAACCCCTCACATTCACGGGGGATCACGGGTTTACACTTCTCGAAAAGGCCCCCTGGGGGGTCATTGGTTCCATCACACCCTGCACCAATCCTACAGAGACCATCATCAATAACGGGATCAGCATGATTGCCGGGGGAAACACGGTGATGTTCAACCCGCACCCCACTGCAAAAAAAATCTCAATGTACGCGATTGATCTTTTAAACAGGGCCGTGATGAGCGAGGGAGGCCCTCCCAATCTCTTTACCACGGTGGCACAGCCCACCATCAAATCGGCGCAGGAACTCATGCAGCACAGGGACATCAGGCTGCTGGTCGTGACCGGCGGACCCGCAGTGGTTGGCGCTGCCATGAAGACAGGAAAAAGGGTCGTGGCCGCAGGCCCCGGTAATCCGCCCGTTGTGGTCGATGAAACGGCAGATATGGCCAAGGCCGCAAGGGACATCGTGCGCAGCTCAAGCTGTGACAACAACATCATTTGTGTGATCGAAAAAGAGATCATTGCAACCGAGAAGGCCGCGGAGCCCCTTAAAAAGGCCCTTCTACAAAACCACGCGTATGAGCTTTCACAGTACAATGCAAAGAGGCTCGAAAAAATCATCGTCGACAACGATCACCCCAATAAAGATTTTGTCGGCAAGGATATCCAGTTCATTTTAAAACAGATCGGGATTGATGTAGCCCCCGACATCAGGATGGCCATTGTTGAGGCTGAGCCCAATCATCCCTTTGCCAAAATAGAAATGCTCATGCCCGTTGTACCTTTTATCAGGACGGGGACGATTGATCAGGCCATCGACCTCGCGTACGAACTTGAGGGGGGAAGGTTTCATACGGCGGCGATTCATTCAAAAAATATTGATCACATGCATAAAATGGCCGTGCGGATGAACACCTCCATCTTTGTCAAAAACGGTATGGCCCTTGCGGGGCTTGGACTGGAGGGTGAAGGGCCGGCGTCATTCACCATCGCGTCACCCACAGGCGAGGGTGTGACAACAGCGCGACATTTTACAAAACTCAGAAGATGCGTGGTGTCGGGTTATTTTAGGATTATCTAATGCAACAGACAGATATTGCAAAACTTGTTTTTGAGGCTGGCGTTGTGGGGGCCGGTGGGGGCGGGTTTCCGGCCCATGTCAAATTGCAGGCCCGTGTTGATACCGTGCTTGCCAATGGCAGCGAATGTGAACCCCTGCTTGTCAGCGACAAAACACTCATGAAATACCAGGCCGCCGATGTTGTGGCCGGGCTTAAGGTGGCGATGAGGGCCACAGGGGCCGCAAAGGGCGTGATCGCTGTCAAGGGTGTGTACCGGGATGTTGTGGCCTCCCTTAAGGACGCCATGAAAGATGAGCCAGCGATGACCCTTCATGAACTTCAAAATTATTATCCTGCCGGTGATGAATTTTTAACTGTGTACGATGTGACCGGCAGGATCATCCCCGAAGGCGGGATTCCCCTTAACGTGGGGGTGGTTGTCTCCAATGTTCTGACGCTCTGCCAGATGGCCCACGCCATGTCCGGAAAACCGGTGACCGAAAGGCTGGTGACCGTTGCGGGCGAGGTCAACAATCCCTGTGTGGTCAGCGTCCCCATTGGCACGACTGTCAAAGATTTGCTGGCGATGGCCGGCTCTGTAACAACAGATGATGCCGTTGTGATCGAGGGTGGGCTGATGATGGGGGGTGTGATTGAAGACCTTGATCAGGGGATTGCGAAGACCACCAGCGGGCTTATCGTTGTCCCGCGGGAGAGTTTTATTGTCAGGGCAAAGACAGTCAGCCTCTCGCAGATGATTAAACTGTCAAAGGCCGCGTGTTGTCAGTGTTTCAGGTGCACCGATCTCTGTCCGCGCAATCTTCTGGGCCATGAACTTTACCCCCACATGACGATGAGGACCATAGATTACAACATCTCTGAGCCTGCACACCATGTGACCGCGGCTTTCTTGTGCAGCCAATGCGGCGTCTGTGAGTTGATTGCCTGCGATTTCATGCTGCTCTCGCCAAAAAAAATATACGCTGCCTATAAAAAAGAGCTTATCTCCAAAGGTGTCAAGAACCCGCATCACAAGGTACCTGAGAGGGTGGGCAGTGCCTACGAGGATCGAAAGGTGGCTATTGACGTCCTGACAAAAAAGCTCTCACTGGGGCGCTACAAAAAAGAGGCCGCGTATCTGGGCTTTCGTGAAACAGGTTCTGTCAGGGTGCCGATTACAAGACATGTGGGAGCCGGGGCTGTTCCGGTTGTCAAGACCGGAGCAAGGGTTCAAAAGGGCGACGTGATTGCTGTGTGTCCCGAGGGGAGTCTGGGGGCCAACTATCATGCTTCGATGACTGGTGTGATTGGTGAGGTGACGCAAACGTATATTGGGATTGCCAGACAAGGGTGACTCAAAGGATTTTAAAACGAGGCAACATATATGAAAGACCCCGCATTGGGAATCATAGAATTCAAATCTGTCGCCAAGGGAATCAAGGCCACAGATGATATGGTAAAAAAGGCCCCCGTTACGGTGATAGAGACGCACCCCGTGTGTCCTGGAAAATATCTGATCATGATCGGGGGAGAGGTGGCTGCTGTCGAAGAATCCATGAAGGCCGGGCTTGAGACGGGCGGCGACATGGTGATCAATCACATTTTTCTTCCGCACATTCACCCGTCTGTCATTCCCGCGCTCACGGGCACGGCACGGGTGGAAAAGTTTGAATCACTGGGTGTGATCGAGACATTTTCGGTAGCAGCCTGTGTTGAAGCTGCAGATATTGCAGCCAAGGCCACACCTGTTCAACTTGTGGAAATACGCCTTGCAAACGGCCTTGGCGGCAAGGCCTATTTTGTGATGACCGGTTCTCTGCCCGATATGGAATCATCCTTGGAAAGGGCAAAGGACTACATCAAAAAAACAGGCATGCTGGCAGGCTGCGAACTGATTGCATCGCCACACAGCGAGATGATTGAGAAGGGTGTTTATTGGTAAAGGGGTGTATTGGTAAAGGGGTCAGGACTGGACATAGGACAATAAAATATATTTATTGTCCTATGTCCAGTCCTGACCCCTTGTGCCTTCACGAGGTGTGAAATGGCAACTAAGGATCAGGCCAAACAAAAAAATACTTTTATTCCAAAACATATAGTTGACGATGGCGTACGGTTCGCGCCAACGGAAATAAAAGAATATTATAATCTTGAAGTAAAAACCAGGGACGCTGACGGTGCGCACAAAGGGCTGTTCACAAGACAAGACATTAAAAAGGGAGCCATAGTTGCTCGCGATGGAGGACGCGTATTGTCGTCCTGTGAGGATATGCCCCGCGGTCATCGATATGCGGTGTTTATTGATGAGGATCTTTTCTTGTATCCTGCCCATTCTGAACGTTTTGACAATCTAGCCTATTTTAATCATTCCTGCTCATCCAACATAGCAAGAATTGGTGGGCTGATATACGTGGCAAAAATCGATATTGATTCGGGCGAAGAACTATTCTTGGACTACGCTCCCCTTATCGCAGGAGATGCCATTTGGGAAATGAAATGCCATTGCGCTAGCCCAAACTGCAGACAAGTAATAACCCACGAAGACTGGAAGATAGCTGCCGTTGCGAGAGATCTCTGGACAGAATGGTTGCCACATATTCAAAAGAGAGTTTTAGAAGAAAAGGTGATATGATTCGACTTGTATCGTCATTAGCTTTTATTTTTTTGCCCTTGCTGTGCAGTTTTTATTTTTCTACTTATAGTATTTATATTTCTGGTTTTCATGAAGTGATTTCTGAACTGACCATTGTGGCTGCGCTATGTGTTATTATCATAAAGTTTAAAACTGAGAAAGACCCATTAAATGGTTCATTGGCTTTTTTGGCACTGGCATTTGGTTTTCTTGCAGTAGCCGATTTCCTTTATATTTTCACCGCGGAATATACAGAACAGGGTAACCCAGAAGTACTTTATTTTCGCGAATTGGCCTATTTATTTTTCATTATCTTGTTTGCTCTTTCGACATTCTTACTCTTTGCGCATATCGTTCGAGATAAGGCGAGCATTTTTATATTTATTGGCCTGTTGGCCATGTTTTCTATCCTAACTTACCATTACTTATTCATTCCATACGTTGAAAGACCATATCACGACCCAATACTATTGTTTGTATCTTTGTCATGGATGGTAGCAAGAATCTTTATGCTCGCGTTAATAAGCACCGTCTCCCTTCGCATTAACAACGAATCCATACAGGCATATTCAATGCTGATATTCTTTCTTTTTATTTTTGATATTGCCATGACTTATCAGTCAACCAGTAGCGGTGTAATCAACGCTTTCAGTTCCCTACTGGAAAGTGGATGGGAATTTTCGGTATCGTGTTTGGCCTGTCTCATTGTAATCTGCAGAATATTTCCTAAGCAACTGAAATTTGAGCATGCACCTTACAATAGTATTCGGGTTTTAGTTGTTCCTATCACTTTTACAGCGTTGTGTATTTTTATGTTTGCCCTACATGCTTTTGGTTTGGTTACGGCAATGTCTGCAATTGATATTACTGTATGGCTACTCGTATTTGGTCTTGTTTTTCTGGTTTCAAATTTTACCGGTATTTTTATTTCAAAAAAAATATACAGAGTTGGAAATATCTTGCATGAAATTAGCGTTCCCGTAAGCAAAACCTCTTTTTTTGAGTATATTAATCTAAAATCACGATTGTATGAAATAGACAGGATCTTATCATCCTACAATATCCTGGTTGGCAACGCTAATAGGCTGGTCAAAGAAATATCTACCCAGTCTTCGTTAGCTTCTATCGCCCTAACCGCCGCCCAAGTCGCCCACGACATTCGCTCGCCGCTGTTGGCGCTTACTTCTATGACTTCGATGTTTGACACACTCCCCGAAGACCAGCGCATCAGGGTTCGCACGGCGATTCAGCGGATTAACGATATCGCCAACGACCTCAGTCGTAAAAAGATTGATCACGAGGCTCAGGCGTTGGAGGATGAATACAGTGTTTATCTTTTATCGGGACTGATCGAGATTCTGGTCACCGAAAAAAGAATGCAGTACAGGGCGCGGTGTGATTTGAATATCGAGACCAAGCTTGGGCTTGAGTCCTACGGGGTCTTTGCCAAGATCAGGGCAAAAGAATTTAAAAGGGTCTTGTCTAATGTGATTAACAACGCCGTCGATGCGCTTAAAGACAAAGGCGATGTGATTATCAGCATGGAGAGGGACGACCTTAACGCACGGATCATCTGCTCCGATAACGGCGAGGGGATCCCCGCGGATGTTTTACCTAAGCTCATGCAAAAAGGGGCGAGCTTTGGAAAGGCGGATCACAAAGAAAGCGGCTCTGGTTTTTACTTCAAGATTATAATATTCTTTTATTTCCGTTGGCGCGAACCGTACGCCATCGTCAACTATATGTTTTGGAATAAAAGTATTTTTTTGTTTGGCCTGATCCTTAGTTGCCATTTCAC
>JADGCS010000005.1 GCA_015228875.1 Deltaproteobacteria bacterium
TATGTGGTACGGTTTTTTGTGGCAATTGGGTATGTGGTGCGTTTTTTTTTGTGGCAATTGGGTATGTGGTACGGTTTTTAAAATTTAAATTGTGGCAATTGGGTATGTGGTACCGGTTTTTTGGGTATGTGGTACCGGTTTTTGGTTGGTTTTTTTGGGTATGTGGTACCGGTTTTTTTTTTTGGGGTATGTGGTACCGGTTTTTTGGTTTTTTCCGACGTTGACCCCGACGTGACGACGTCGCGGTTATTCTTTTTTTTCTTTTGAGATTGCTTTTGAGATCCGCGAGGCGTCTTCCAAATCTCCGCCAGTCGCCATGCCAGCGGCGGCCATGCTGTCTTCAAGATTATTACGAAGGTTTTTGATAAAATTCCAGAAGCTTCCCATCTTGTCTTTTTCGAAATAACCGGAGTCTATGGCCTGTGCCGCCTCTTTTATTTTGTCGTCCCCAAAACCCGTGAGGAGCATGGTTTTTATCGCTGGTTTGATCTCTTTGAGTTTGGTGATGGTGACAAGGCCGTCCATATCGGGCATTTTTAAATCTACGACCGCAGCATGGATTGTGTGCTTCTTTGCAAGCTCCAAAGCCTCTTTACCACTTGTTGCAAGAAGCGGTTCGAAACCCTTGAGTTTGAGCCTGTCGGCCAGGGCATCCAGAAATTTTTTTTCGTCATCCACAAGGAGAATACGGGGTTTTGCTTGTGTCATTTTGTGATCCTTTTTTGTGTTCTAATGACCGCCTGCGTCCAGGATTCCCGATGCGGCAAATGCGAGGACAATAATTTCGAACAGGCAGATAAAAAAATAAATCCAGTCCTTTTTCTTTTTATAGCCTACCATCAAAAATAAATAACAAACGATGGTCAGTAACGCGATCAGGACCAGCCCGACAAAGTTGAGGTAATCACTCTTGTCGAGAAGGGTCAGCCATTCCCACCCCCTTGGCGAGTTGGTGATGTGCATGTACTCGTCAACCCCCTTGTCCCAGTTTTGTATGATCAGCATGATATCGACGTGGGGAGTGATCAGGCCGGTGGCATAGACAACATAAGTAAGTATCATGATGAAAATGCCGATCCATGCCCCAAAAAACAGGATGTTGGCGTAGGTGATTTGTTCGGGTATTTGCTTGTTGTCCATGGAGCAGACTCCTTAACCGAGGATACCAATGCCGAGACCTTTGTCTATGGCCTTGAGGCCCGCAAACAACAGCACGGCAATCACGATATAACGGATAAATTTGGCCTTGACGATGCTGAGCAGCTTGACGCCGACAAAGGAACCAAACATGAGGCCCACGATAGAAGGAATGGCGATCAACGGGATCACACAACCCTTGTTAAAATAAATCCAGGCGGCGGAGGTGTCTGTGATGGAAAGCAGAAACTTGCTCGTGGCCACCGATATTTTGAGAGGTGCGCCCATGAGGAGATTGAGTACCGGAACATTGGCCCACCCTGCCCCCAGACCAAACATGCCGGCCAGCACACCGATAAAGATAAACATCACAAGGCCAAGCAGGGTATGGTGTGTTTTCCAATGAACGATTTCCTGAGTTGCCTCGTCCAGATAACAGCCATGAATGTTGAGCGCGAGGCCGATGGCATCCTGCTTTGTGACCACGGGTTTCTCTGTGTTTTTTGAAAAAAGAAGAAGGATCGCGATTCCAAAAATGGTTGTTCCCAGACAGACCTGCACGATGTTGGGATTTAATTTGGAGAGATACAGACCGAGCAGGGCCCCGACAATGGAACAGGCGGAGGCAATGAGGGCAACGGGCAGTGCCAGGCGGATGCTGGCAAGATTGCGCCGCAGAAGTCCGGGACCGGCTGCAAGAGCACCGGCAAGGGCAACCATGAGCCCCGCGCCACGGACAAAATCGATATGAAAAGGAAAGAAACCGCCGACAAGGGGGACATACAAAACACCCCCGCCGACACCGGCAAGGACGGCCACAATGCCGAGCACAAAACAAAAGACAAAGAGTAAAAGCGGCCACACCCACCATGGCCAGTCAGACGTGGGCGCCGGACTGAGATCCTGTGTGGCCGCCATGACCAGAGCGTGAAAAAACAAAACAAGGGCAAACAGGCTCAAAGCATGGCACCATTTTATTATGTGTGTTTTAGACATATTTTTTGGCAGTGGGTTTAATAAATTGATTGCGTGGTCTTTTTCATATAGGGACGTTTTTATTGTCAAGACAATACTGACGTCATGACATGAGTCATGTTTTTCTGTTGTTCATGTGAGTCTTTCATGAAAATTCTTGTTGTAGATGACGAGATTAAAATTGCGGATGCCATGGTCGAGAGGCTGCGCCTTCGGGGGTTTGAGGCCACACCCGCCTACGATGGCAACACGGCTTTGGAGCGGCTAAGGACAGGGGCCTTTGATGGCATGATACTGGATTTGCGTCTGCCGGATATTGAAGGCATTGCGGTACTTCAAAAAACAAGAAAAAAAACACCGGATCTTAAGGTGATCATCCTGTCAGGTCACGGCAATGAGCATGATTTTAAAATATGTCTGGAGATGGGGGCTTGCGCCTGTTTTCATAAACCGGCAAAGATTACCGAGATTGTCGAGGCCCTCACCTGTCCCTGACAAAACAGAATGAAACTCATACAGTACATCAGCACTCATTTTATACCGAGGTTCTGGAACGCTGGTGCCTCGGACAATCAGGGTCAGATTCTGTTCAATTACAGAAGGTTCTGGTTTTTTTCTATTGGGCTACGTTCCCTTGTGTCTCTGCTTCCGATGGTCATTCTTCTCATGTTCACTTATACCCTTGAGAACAAGGCCATCAAGACCGAAAACCACCTGCAGTTGATTCGCTTCACATCAAATATGAGGCGAACAATCACGTATTTTTTTGAGGAACACCTGGATGCATTGCGATTCACCGTTCAGGAAGAAGAGATTGCAACCCTCAAAAATCACGAAGCACTCTCCTATGTTTTTAAAAGCCTGCAAAGGGGCTTTGGCGGGTTTTTGGATCTGGGGTTGATCAATGATTCTGGATTACAGATTAATTATGTGGGTCCGTTTGATTTAAGAAACAAAAATTACAGCGATCAGACATGGTTTAAGGAAACAACAAACAAGGGATTTTATCTCAGTGATGTTTTTTTGGGATACAGAAACACGCCGCACATGATCATGGCTGTAAAAAAAGAGGTCCCGGACGGGTCTTTTTATGTCCTGCGTGTGACCATTGACATCAAAGAGCTGGACAGCACACTTTCTGCCCTCGATCTCAGGGAAAAAAGTGATGCTTTCCTGATCAACCATGACGGGCTGATTCAAACACCTTCAAAGTTCCATGGCGAGCTGCTCAAAAAGACAACCCTGCCCATTCCCGAATATGCGGCTCATTCGCAGATCACGGAGGCTGTTGATGCCAACGGCAGCCACGTCTTGATCGGCTACGCTTTTATAGAAAAATCTCCTTATATTCTCCTTTTGGTCAAACAGAGTCAGGCGATCATGCAGGGCTGGTATTCGATCCGAAAACAGATCAACTGGGTTTTTTGTATCAGCGTTGTTGTGACCCTCATGATTGTCTTGAGTGTTTCAACCTTTATGATCAACAAGATTTACGACGCAGACCAGACAAGGTTAAAAGCCATGGATCGTCTGGAGAGTTCCGGAAAATTAATTTCTGTCGGACGTCTCGCTGTTGGTGTTGCCCATGAGATCAATAATCCCCTTGCTGTCATCGGTGAAAACGCGGGGCTTATCGAGGACATTATCAATTACAAGGATAAGTACAGAGATGATCAGCAACTCAAGGAACTCATTGCGGCCGTACTGGAATCTGTCACCCGCTGCGGTGAGATTACAAAGCAGCTCCTGGAATTCGCCCGGCGTTTTGAACCAACCATACAACCCTTGGATGTCAACAAGGTCATCACATCGGCGCTTTCCCTGTTAAGAAAGGAGGCCTCTTATCGTAATATCACCGTGAGTGTAGACGTGCCCGGGGATTTTCCTCTTGTTCATTCCGATCATGGGAGTTTGCAGCAGATTTTAATCAATCTTTTTAACAATGCGTTTCAGGCCATGCAGGACGGCGGACGACTTGAAATGATCGTGGCAAAAATAAACGACACACATGTGAGTTTCGCGATCAAAGACAATGGCTGCGGCATTTCCAGGGAAGACCAGAAAAAAATATTTGAACCGTTCTTTACAACAAAGGGCGTGAAGGGGGGAACGGGTCTCGGGCTTTCGATAACCTACAGGCTTGTTCAAAAACTTGGAGGTGAGATTTCCGTTTACAGCATGGTTGGCGAGGGAACAACTTTCACGGTCACCTTGCCCATCATGCAAAAGGATGCTTAAAATGAAATTATTACTTGTTGATGACGAAGAAAAATTTGTTTCACGACTGGCAGAAAGGCTTGCATTCAGGGGGTATGATGCCGACTGGGCGACTACCTGCGATGATGCTTTGGCAAAAGCAAAGTCGGGACAACATGATATTGCCGTACTGGATATCAAGATGCCCGCCGTGAGTGGGTTTGATCTCAAAAAGAAACTGGCTGAAATTGTTCCGGGGATGAAATTTATTTTCGTTACGGGCCATGGTTCCGAACAGGATTATGACAGCGGCTGCAAAGAGGCCGTCTGTTGTATTATCAAGCCCTTTCAAATTGAGATGCTCATTGAAAAAATTAGGGAGGCATCTGCTGTATCGAAGTGAAAAAAGGAAAAACGATGGGTAAAGTTGTGAAAAATGCAGGCGCAGAAGGATTGCGGTTTTTCGGCAAGACCAACCGATTGATATCACATGAATTGAAAAATGTGTTTGCGATCATCACGGAAACATTGGGTCTCATGGAGGATTTGCTGGAACTGTCTCAGGGAGGCGAAACCTTAAATCTGGACAGGCTCCATTCCATCAAACAAAGCATCATTGACGAGGTGGGACGTGCCAATTCTGTCGTGAGGTGTTTAAATACCGTGGCCCATTGCGTCGACGAACTTGTTGGTCCTGTTGATGTGGCAGAGATCATCTCTCTTGCCGTTGAGATTACCAAATTTAATCCCGTTTTAAGGAATACCGCAATCCGTTTTGTAAAAACAGAACCGCAGGTCATTTATTCAAGCCGTTTTTTTCTTGTTAATCTTTTTTATCACATCCTTGACTTCGCGATCTCTGCGATGGGACCGGAGGGGGTGATTCACATTGTCTCAGACGTCGAAGACAAAAAAATCAGGGTTTCTTTTTCGGGTGTTGACGGCACTCAACTCAAATCGTTTTCTACCACAAATGCAAGCCGCCTGATTAAAATCGTGGGTGCAAAAACGGCCGTTAATATCCCGGACGGAAAACTTGAGGTTCTTCTTCCCATCAATCCCCCAAAGGGTGGTTTGCTCTTCCCTGTTTTTCCTGTTTTTAAGCCTTTTTGAAGGGAGGCTTAATACCCATCTCAAGGATATTTTTTGCTTCCTTACCTGCAAAAGTATAAAACATCGTTGATTCAAGTTTTTTTAAGGCGGTTTCTACGCGGTGATGGACATCAACAGGCAGGGTCGCATCCAGAAAGGCCTCTTTGAGGCCTTGCATGAAACGGTACCACATACCCATCGCCATCATAGTCCCAAAAATGAGACTCAGGCGGGACTGCTGTGGTACGGTTTTTTATTTTTCCACCGGCCAATAATAAATCATTTTATTTAAACACCAGCGGGCTGAAGATCACCCAGAAAGAGATTATCGTAAGTGCGAGTATCACCGAAAGGGCTATGTCCATCTTATAGGCCCCCCGCCTGTGCGACATGGAGGCATGAACGTCCGGTGAGACATTGAAAACGGCGAGCGATGCCTTGCTCGGGGGACTCGTCATCAGGCTCACGATTGCATGCACAAGAATGGCAATAACAAAGAGAATCGCTGCAAAGTGCAGAAAGTTTATGTTCGCCATCTTAACGACCGGTTCAAAGGTTATCGTTCCTGCCTTAACCAGTAGTTCTCCTACGAACCTCGAGGCGCCAAGGATAAATCCGACAAGCAGCGCGGTCAATGCGCCGTGACCGTTCGCGCGTTTCCATAATATCCCCAGCAGGAATACCGCAGCGATTGGCGGCGATATGTATGCCTGCACGGATTGCAGATAGATGAAGAGCTGATTACTGATGATACCAATGAACGGGAGCCATAGAATGCCGATCACGACAAGTATAGCCGTGACCACCCTGCCCGCGTTTACAAGCTGTTTCTCGGTAGAGTTTGGCTTCCACTGTTTATAGAAATCAACGACCGCGAGAGTTGAGCTGCTGTTAAAGACGCTCGAAAGCGAGCTCATGATGGCCGCAAGGAGCGCCGAGACTACGAGCCCCTTTACACCGATCGGCAAAAGAGTGTTCACCATCTTCGCATACATCTGGTCCGGAGCCACATCCGGGAAAAGGATGCGTCCCGCGAGTCCCGGCAGCACTAAAATAAAGACCGGCAGTATCTTGAGATATCCGGCGAATATCGTCGCCTTCTGGGCATCATCGACGCTCTTCGCCGCAAGAGTTCTCTGTACTATTACCTGATCCGTGCACCAGTACCAGATGCCGAGTATCGGAGCCCCAAAGAGTATTCCCGTCCACGGAAAGTCGGGATGATTGAACGAATGCCAGACAGAGAAGAACGAGGATGGCAGTCCTGAGGTCAGGGCCGAGAGACCTCCGGCCTGATCGACTCCGATGATCGTAAGGATTATGGCCCCGGCGATTAAAATGAAGGCCTGCACAAAGTCGGTATAGATGACCGCGCGAAGCCCGCCGACTATCGTGTAAAGGCCGGTTGCGACAACAAGAACGATAGCGCCTATCCATATGTTCCAGCCCAGAACGGTCTTGAGCACAAGAGCGCCGGCATAGACAGAGACGCTTATTTTTGTGAAGATATAGGCAAGGAGTGAAATGCTCGAGAGATAGGTTCGGCATCCACGATTATAACGCCGCTCTAAGAACTCCGGCATCGTAAATACTCCGGTTCGGAGATAGAAAGGAACGAATAGCCAGCCGAGCAGCAGAAGAATGAAGCAGGCCAGCCATTCGAACTGTCCGACGGCCAGGCCACTCGCTGCGCCGCTCCCGGCAAGTCCTATGAAATGCTCGGCCGAGATATTGGTCGCAAAAAGAGAGGCCCCAATCATCACCCAGCCCATCTCGTGGCCGGCAAGAAAGTATCCGTGAGTATCCTTTTGATTCTTGCGGCTCGACCACCAGCCGACGACCCCGACCACTGCGAAATAAACCACGATAACTGTGATGTCTAAAAAGTGCATAGGCCCCTCCAAAAAATAGATTGGAAGGCACCTATGTCATAAAGCTTAAATCTTGCAAGAAAAAGAATGACTGACAGACCGAACCGATGTTCAGAATAAACGGGAAAAAAAAGGACAGACACCAAAATATTAGGCTGTGTAGCAAACGGCGGGCTTTATGTGTATGACATGATCCTTCTCGTCTGGGCCGCGCACAACGGCGTGCAGGGGACTGCCACGATGAGGGTCGAGTCGCACAAACTTTTTTTTGACCTCTTGCGTTTTGATATTAAAGCGCGTACCTCAGCCCCGAGGCAACGGCAAATTCTGTGGCACCCTCTTTAAAAACAACGGGACCCGTGAGGGCCGATAAGGCGAGATCCAATTTTAAACCATCAATGATACAGTCCAAACCAATTTCAACTCCTACCCTGTTATTCATTGAGACGCCGGTCTTAACAACGGGAGTTGTGTGGTTTCCCTCTTTGCGCAGGTTTGTTATTTGCCCTCTCAAATGGTCCACACCATAAAGGGAGGCAAGATACAGACTTAAGGATCCCTTGCCAAAGTCTGAATACACTGGCGTTCCGATTTCCAGACGCACCCCCGCTCTCGCAGCCATCCGGTTACTGGAGAGTGCCTCTGCGGGTTGTGGACTTCCATCAACATAACTGTCGCGCGTCACATGATCCCTTGAGTAGACAACCTCTGCCATGACCCCAAACAGAAATGGGCCCGCATGCAAAGAAACGTCGGAGTTCACGGCCACGCCATTGCCCCCGTTACGCTGGTTGGGTGTGAGGGGCGAAAGATTAAGCTTGTGCTCATAACCAACACCGAACCTTAATGATAAATCATCAGAGAGTGAAGACATAAAGTCCCTCCATGTTTCAGTTCCCATCGTCGGTTGCTCTGTAAAGAAGTTGTGTAATAAATCACTCCCAAATTCTGCATCTGCATAACATTGCAGGATGATTTATAATTTCCGGGGGGATTTTTATAACAACATGCCTTTTACCCCTTGTTTTTTTTAGAGCGAGCAATCTTTACCGCCCCCGAATACCGATTTTTGGGGGGCAATGCGGGAATTCCGCACGTCCGGATGTGTAACATCATAACAAGCTTGTCATGAGCAGACCGCGCGCATAGAATTTGAAAGGGTTTGGTGGTCTGTGACCGTCTTGCGTTCTGTTGTCTGATCTCTTTGCGCTCTAAAAATATTTGCAAAGGAACACCACATTAATGTAGCTGCCTGATTAACAATTCAGGAAGTTCAAATCTCTCCCACAGAGGGACCAAGATCGCCATTATGGAAAAAAAACTTGTCAATCCAGATCAACTTAAACAAAAAAACCTTCTTCACATTCAGGATGTCTACAAATATTACGGAGACAAACTTGTCTTGAATGATATCGACTTTTCTGTGGCTCATCGTGAATTATGCACGGTGGTCGGCCCCAGTGGTTGCGGCAAGTCAACTCTTTTGCGGCTTGTGCTGGGACAGGAACATCCGACAACGGGGCAAATTTTTATCGATAACAAACCCATTGGTGTCACGGACAAAACGCGCGGGATCGTCTATCAAAAATACTCACTCTACCCGCACCTGACAGTCCTCGAAAACGTAGCGTTGGGGCTTTGTCTCAACTGCGGTTTTATTGAAGAAGTGAGGACTCGCCACAAGATAAAAAAAGAGGCCCGCTATTTTTTAGATAGGGTGGGGCTTGCATCGCACGAGGCGAAATACCCGCACGAGCTCTCGGGCGGGATGCAGCAACGTGTCGCGATTGCACAGGCCATGATCACGCGGCCAAAAATATTAATGATGGACGAACCCTTTGGCGCCCTTGATCCGGGGACACGCGAGAGCATGCAGCTTTTTTTGTTGGAGGTGTGGGAAGAATTTAAAATGACGGTTTTCTTTGTGACCCATGACCTCGAAGAGGCCCTGTTTTTGGGGACGAGGGTTGTGGTTCTCTCCCAGTATTACTCGGAGGGAGAGGGCAAGGACAGAAAAAAAGGGCAGGGTGCAAAGATCGTTGCTGACTACAACCTTGATAAAGAGGCAAAGTCATCGGCAATTAAAAAGAACAAAGACTTTGTAAATCTTATTTACCAAATACGCAGGGAGGGTTTTGATCCCGAACACCTGCAGTACATTTCGGAGTTTAACCTCAAACACCCGGATTCGTTTCAGACAATTTGAGACATTTGGTGTCATCCATAAAATGATAATAACACCCCGCGTCAACACTTCTTGCCCAGACAATCCATGAACCACCTTGACATTATTAATATTTGATGAATCAATTATAAATAAAAAAACAATAACCATAAGAGCAACGCACAAACTTAAACACGGGGGGAGGGTACAATGTTTCAAAGCATGGGACGATTGATCGGCATGTCAACAGGAGGTGTCGGGGTTGTTGGCGCAGGAGTGGAGAGCGGTCAATGCGCAAGGGGTCAGGCGGCGGTTTTAGACACCCGTGCTCAAGGGCAACGGGCTGCGTCTGCTTCAACGCCTCCTCAATTAGAGTTGAGAGACGCAGGTGATCGCTTCGGTTTTGCACCAGCCGCACCTGTCGTGGAGCCTGTGTCCCCGGGTGTTCAAATGTCCATCACTGCAAGACCTCCCAAAGAACTACCGTACCAGCTCAAACGCCGGATGATGGCGATGGGCGAAGGGGCTGCCAGTTTTGGCGCCCTTGTTACTCACAAAAGAACAGAGCTGTTGTATCCAGACGAATTTAAAACTCTTGGTCTTCTTGATGATAGAGTGAGAATCACCGGCGAAATACCACTTATCACACTCCTTGATGCAACAGGGACAGAAGTTGTTGCTCAACGAGATGTCATTCTTGCACGCCTTAACAGGATCAGGGGGGTTGCAAACTCACACCTTGGCGGCCCACTGCGTTTCAGGGATGCCCTGACCCTCAAGGTTGCGATTATTGTTGTGCAGCCTGATGTAAATCAATCTGCCAAAAACGCCGACACAGCCTTTGCCGCACTTATCGGTAATAACGTGATCACACTGGAGCAAGAATACGGTGTTGTTGCCGGTTCTTGGCCCACGACGATTCGTGAAAAATTTGGCTTGCCGCGTGCGGAGAACGACAGACAATTTATGAGGCCTGTCAATACTGGGGATGGCAAAGGAGGTCTCTCAGCTGTCAGGAGAAGCGATCCCACAACAAGGCCCGTCACACTCCCGTGGGCACAGGGGCGGGCAAAGCCTTCCTGGATGGCGTGATGGGGCGGTTTATGAAAAAGGGCCTTTGCTTGCCTATGGGCACCCAGTAAATGTTGCGTGGGCGTTGCAGTAATCAACTGGAAACTCGCTTGTCTGGTCCCTCGGAAAATCAACATCGTTTGGCCTGGTGGCTGTGATGTCCTCACTGCTTAAGGCAAAAGTGTCAAAGTCAAGACCTGACACATCGATCTGCAGGCCTTCGCAGGTTTCTGTGCTTTCAAGATCAACCCACTGTGCGGTGGGAAATACCCCATCATTGGTATTTTGCGCGCAGACGTTGTCTGCAACGACACCCTCTGTGTAGGAATTACTGTAGCCGCTCCAGTACTGCCTGTTAGAGAGTGCGCGTTCGAGGTACTTAAGCCAGGTTGTCCCACCAAACCAGTTTATGGACTCGCCGTCTATGGTGTAGTGTTCTGCAGAATAATCGCCAAGGATATAGTGGACAGCCAGCCGGTTACGGGTTTCGCCACTTGATGAAACAATATCCTGATAGACTGATGCTCGTGTAAAGCTGATAGACAGGGCATCTGTGGTATCATTGTCATAGCGGGTCTGCATGAGTGTGACCTCTGTTGATTTTGAGTCGTCACTTGCCGCGTGGTTAAAGGTGACGCCTGCCACACTCTCGATATCTACTGTCCATGTTTGACCTGTGTTGGCAATGTTAACTGTTTCATCAGGTGTTGTGACCTTGGCGCGGTAAGCCCCCTCTCCTGTATTGAGATATTTTGCCGCTTCAGCAATGTATGAGCTACTTGATGTGTCCGTATCGGCCAGGGTGGAAAGACAGTCGACAGACCGTCTGCCTGTCTCCGGGTCGACAAGCAGGGCATTGCAGGGGATCCTGTCAAGACGCATGGCGATGGTGGGGGTGATGTCGGTGATACCTGCCGTGACGTCACGGCTCCAGATCCTCACACACACCGGGGCGTAGGCCGTTGTCTCCGAGGGACAACCACTGGCACATTCATCAGGATAGCTCGCGCAGTCTGCAGGGCAGGAACTGCCCGTGCACCCCTCTGCAGTGCCATCCTGATCAAGGTCAAAGTCTGAGAAACTGATATACACAGTGTTGGTCGTCGTGCCCGAGGGAGAGAGCGCGGGGAGCTCGTTTCCGCCTGCATCAAAACAGGAACCCGCAGCGTTATTAAACTCGCAGTAACTGATAGTGGTGCTTGCCGGTATGGCAAGCCCGCTGTAGGCCGCGAGGACACCGATAGAATCGGTCGAGCTGCCGTCACTGTCCGCATCTTCTGTATCAACAGCTGCCACAAATTGTATGGCTGCATCTGTGAGAAGGTCTCCAGTGCTGATGGATGAAGTGAGTGTTGCTGAACTGACGGCCATCGAAAACCCTTTGGCGAACTGCAACTGCTGTGAAGACAGAGATGCAGCGGCTGCTGTTTCGAAAGGTATCTCCAGTGAAGCGGGGAAAACGATATGGCCTGGTACCTGCAGGTCTGCAACCTGGGGCGGTGGCGCCGATTCATCGTTGGAGGATGAGCTTGAACATGAAGCGCACACGAGGAGGCAGATCAGTAAGACAAGAGAGGTAGCAAAACGGGGTACACGCAGCATTTGTTGGAGTATACGTTAAGGCCGATGCGCGGTCAATTTCTGGCTAATTCTCCGAGAAGAGTTTGTAGACACGTACGGGATCTATGCTGAACTGCGGACGCCATCCGGTGATGGTTCTGCCGTCATCAGGCATTGTTTGAAGCCTGTAGAGGCACGAGAGGTGGATCATACCATCGAGAAGGCTGAGATCTGGTCCTATGGCCCCGTAAAGACCATGCGTAAAATCAGTCCCCACTTCTCCATAAGCGCCGATGGCGACACGGTGAAGGATGTCAAAGTAGGCCCTCAGAGAACCTCCTAAAAACCAGCGGCCGCCGTTAAGGGTGTGTCCTGCGGTTAAAGCCGCCGCGGCGGTAAAGTCAAATGGGTCGCGCGGGCCGGTTGCGTGGATCTGCGCACCCACCGAAAGCGTTGCATGTAAGCCCCCGAGTGGGTCGCCCCTGATCCCCGTATTGAGGACCGGATCCCATTGGATGGCACTGTATTCCTCGTCGACTTTTTTTCTGAGCGTGTCGAGTTCATCGGGTTTTCTTGATGGGAATGAGTCGTAGATTTCTTTTTTTCTTTTTTCGAACTCCTCTTCTGAAAGAGGGGGGATGGGGTTTGTTACCGACGAGACCCTGCCTGTATTGGCATCAACAGTGATCGTCATATTCTGCGGTGCGTCTGTTGTATGAACACGGCCGTGGTACTGGTCGCGAAACGTCGCTGTTTTAGCAGAGGCGAGGAGCATGAATTGTGAAGCGCGGCTATCTTCGGGCAACTGTCGTGCCAATGCCCTGACCTCACGCCACGTTTCGTCGACAAACATCGTGTTTTGGCCTGCGAGTTTTGTATCGGTGTGCCCCAGGGCTATCGACCCGACATAGGTTGTCACGTAGTGTTGGTAAATATCAACAAGGGCATCAGTTTTCAGGAGCAGTTTTTTAATCAGTCGCGGCAATTTTTTGAGTTTGTTCTTTTCCCTGTGTGCGGCATGGGGGGTGTCTTGATCAATCTTTTCTATCAGTTGATCAAGTGCAGTGTTGATGGCTATCGTGGTTTCTCTTCTTTTTGTCTCGCTCCTTACCCTTTGATTATTGAGTCGTCTTTGCTCGTGATCGATCCCCGTGATCCTGTTTCTTCCGGGGGAGGGATCTTCTTCTCTCAAGAGTTTTTTTCCGACCTGTTTAAAGAATTGCTCCACGTCATTTTCGAGGGGTGCCTCTTGGGGTTCACCTGCAGCAACCTTTTCGGCACTGCCAGCGGGTGTTGTGGTTATGTTACCCGGCAAGAGAGCCGTTTTGGGTATTTTGTGATCGGTCTGTGTCCCTGTCTCGGTATTTGTATCTGTTGATTTTTCTCCTTTGAGCCGCCTGATCCCCTCTTCAAAAAGTTCACCCGTGTCGCTCAAGTTTTCTGTGTAACGGTCTTTAAAACTTTGGGCCTCTTCTGTGAGCCCCAGGTCAAGAAGGCAAAAATAGATGACCCAGAAATATTCCTTCAGTAACGACTCTGCCCTGTAGACAGCGCCAATGTTGGCATCGCGGGCGATCAAGACATCGTTGACAGGGCCCATGTCAGCGGCGAGGCCCGTGTGGTCTTTGGCGAGGAGTGCCAAGGTCTCAAGGATGGTACTCTGTGTGTGGGCAATGAGTTTGAGTCGCGAGTCTGCGATGTGATCCCATGTCTTGTGAAAGGTGACGGAATCGAGTGAAAATTCGTCAACGGCCTTGACAACAGCGGGGTCTGTCTCGGTTTCAAGCGGCTCTATGTCGATCCTTAGGGTCTTGACCTCGATCTTAAGATCGCCGTTCTCATCAACACCAAGCATCATATGTGCGGCACCCAGAGGTGTATCGATCATCGAAGGGACAGTGAACTGCATCAGCGGTGATGCCCGCAGGGGTTCCTTGTGAACATCTACAAGACCGACTTTGCGGGCCATCTCCCCACCTTGATCAACATCATTGATGTTTTTGTAATCAAAACGGTGTTTATGGGCATTTATCACGGCGATGACCCTGTCATCTGAGAGAACGGTTTCTCCAAAGAGATGGGGCTGTCTGACATGACCGGCCTTTTCAATATCATCCATGCCGTAATGCGAGGCGATGATAAACTTGGCTTGAGGATTTTCCAGGAGACGCGCGTCCATAAAGGCGCGCACGAGGTGCGTGGTGACGTATGAGAGATGCCCGTGAATGGCACCGTTGGTTGATGTGTCCTCAAAAAAGTCCACGTCAAGGCTGAGGTGATAGACAGGGGTTTCCCCCGCCTTTGTGTCGTAAATACCAAGCTGGCTCGCGGACAGGTGCAGTCTGCTCTCGAGCGCTGACACAGCATCACCTTTTGCGGTGTTATGGATACTTGAATGCCAGCGAGGGAGGCCATTAACCGGCGGGACTTGTTGCCAGAATGTTTGCTCAACGCTGGTTGCGTCTGCCCATGATTTAAGGTCTGGCCCGTCCGTGCGGTAATTTTCCCAGTTTGAGTGCGTGAGTCGGATGGGCACGCTTTTTTCAGGATGGCTCGGGTCCCTGTGGCCCAAACTCTCTTCCATCTCGTCGATCACATAATCTTTTGTCAGTACCTCGCTCGCACTGCCGCTCTGTTGCTGGATCACGGCCTCCTCGTATGTGCCGGGGCCACCAAAGGTGCTTCTGTACAACAGTTTCAGCGGGCTTAAGGCACCACCAAAGGCATTGCCTGTGGCAAACGTCCCGTTGGGCAAGAGTTCATGATTGCCGTTTAAATCTTCAATCGTTCTTAATCGAGGGTGAATCTGTGCGCCGCTCTCAAGTACTTTCCATGCAGATCCCAGTTCACCCTTTGTACTTGTATCAGGTTTGTCTCCGTAAATAATCTGCCCTGCGATGTATTCGTCGCGGCATTGAGAGGGGACTGCTTCGATAAATTGTTTCCCCAATTTTTGGTAGACGGCCCCTATACCGAGTTCATTTGCTGTCAAGCGATTTGCCGAATCGACCTGTCTGTTGATGGTCTCTGATTGAATCACCGTTGTGCCCACACGATCGGCATCCTGCAGGTCACCAACAAGAAAAATATGGGTTTTACATTCGGTCATAGACAGCCTTTGTGACGTGGTTTTGGCCGCTGGTTACACGAACATGTTATTGGATGTTATCGTCTGATAAAGGGTTAAGTTGTTTCTAATTAACGCGATGCATATTTGCTAATAATAACAAGAGTTTTGTGTATTCGAGAGGGGGGCAAAAAATCGGCAGGGCGGGACGACCATTGGTTCTTTTTAACAAAACAGTCGCTATGTCAACAGGGCTTGCATTGAAAAATAAGGGTTACCGTCAATCCTCCATCTGGATTATTCACGGCCTCAATCTCTCCTCCCATACCATCTATGATCATTTTTGCCATCGCGAGCCCAATACCGGTCCCTTTGGTTTTACGGGTCATCTCATTTTCGATACGGTAAAACTTGTTGAAGATTTTTTTTAATTCCGCCTGGGGGATCCCTGGTCCCTGATCTGTGATGGACCAGATGACCTGATTTGCTTTTGTCTCCAGTTTCATCGAGATGATTTTTTTTGTGCTGTCTTTTGAAAATTTGATACTGTTATCGACAAGGATGATGAGGACCTGTTTGAGGGCCTCGGGGTCGTAGGTGATGGCGGGAATGTTTTTGCCCGCGCCTGTCTCCCATTCAAACCCGTTTTTGAGAACGAGGTCCTTGAGTTCCTGACTGAGGGTCTCAAAGTCTTTTGCAGGCTCGGTGGTGTTAAGATTAAAACGGTAATTGTGTTTTTCGAGGCGTGCGAGTTGCAGGACATTGTCTATCAGCCTGCTTAGGCGGTCTCCCTCTTTGGTCATCACTTGGTAGTATTCCTGTTTTTTTGCCTCGTCTTTGACCCAGCCCTCGCTGAGCATCTCGCTGAACATGCGGATGGAGGTGAGCGGGGTCTTGAGTTCGTGGGTCACTGCAGAGACAAAGTCCTGACGTTTTTGGGATAAGATGACCACAGATGCGGCAGATCTGTAGATCATATAAAGTCCCAGAGTTAAAATGAGGGTGAGCAGGGCGGTCATGAGGTGCAAGAGTTTGCGGCCAGATGAGTCGGGCAGGCGGTGATAATAAATCGACCAGGTGAATTGGTTAAGGGGATACCCCAACTGCCTTTCAAAGAGAATTTGCGCGTGAGTGATTGTGGACAAGGACTGCAAACCCGCAAGAACCCTGTCGTTCCACCGGATATTGGAAAAAGAAAACGCAGGCAGTATGGAATTATTAAACGAAGATTCCATCAGCCACGTGTAAAGGCGGTCTATCTCAATCACAAAACCCTGTATGTACATTTTTTGGTCGAGCCATATCTTGCGATAAAAGATGATGTCCTTCCAGTCGACAAGACGGGCGCGAAACGGATCGGTGAGAACAGATGCCTGTGTTTCAACAGGTGTTTTCTGGGCGCTGTCCTGATCTTCTTTTTTCTTGATGGTGTCAACATCCGCAAAGATTTTTTGTTGTTTAAATGTTTCAAATTGGGCTGTGTTGGTCACAACGGCCTGTGTAGCCTTGTCATCTATTGATTGCTCGGTGTCAGGCACAGAGGCACCCAGATCAGGGCTGCTTATTTTTGATGGCCTGCTTTTTAATTTTGCGGTGTGTTTTTTTTCTTCTGATGGTTTTTGTTCTTTAAGAGGGTTGGGGTAAATGGTGGAGCGTGACAGAAGTGCGAGGGGTTGTGCAGGGGGCAGGTCGATGGTGTTGTTTTTGTTTGCGGTGGTTTCTGCTGTATTTGTTTTTGGCAGGTTTGTTTTAATATCACCCTGCAGGGTTTGTGTGACAAGGCTTAGCCGGTCCTGAAGATTTTTTCTTAAAGCGAGGTCATCAAGTTTGTCCTGATCTTTTTTGGGCGGCAGATAGGGTGTGTGAAAAGAGCCGTCGGGGTTGATCTGAAAATAACCAATCAGGCCCCGGGGATCATCGTGTGGCGGTGTGGACAGGGGAGAAATGTTAAGCGCATAACCCTTTTGTTGAGTCTCGGGGATGTAATAATAGCGGTATTCGCTAAAGGAGCGGGCGTCTTCTTTTGAGAGGAATTCGCTGATGCCTGCCTGCATCTGATTGAATACGTTTTCCGAAATCCCTTCCCAGAGGTGTTTTTCTTCACGGCTGATCTGGTTGTAGGCATAAACAACAAGCGATCCAAAGGCCAGTGCGAGCAGGATAAAAAATGTGATGAACTGGATTTTTATTTTTGCCATTGTTTATTTTTAAATTTCGTCAGTCTTTGGGTGCCATTTTATACCCCTCCCCTCGGATGGTGACGATGATTTTTGGATTCTGGGGGTCGTCTTCTATTTTTTTTCTGAGTTTGGCCATGTGAATATCAACGGTGCGTGTGTCTATCCCATCAGCGGTGTAGCCCCAGACCTCTTTTAACAGCTCCTGTCTTGTGACGGGTCGCTGGTTGAATTTGATCAGGTAATTGAGGATGGTGACCTCACGGCGGGTCAGTTCAATTTTGTTGCCGTGCATTTTAAGGATCAGGTTTTGGGGGTCAATCACAAGATTGTTAAAGCAGATTGTCTCGGTTTCGTGGATGATTTTGGGGCTTCTTCTTAAAACGGCCTCGACACGGGCAAGCAACTCACGTACCGAAAAAGGCTTGGGGATATAATCATCGGCGCCGTATTTTAATCCTGTGATGATGTCTTCCTCATCACCCTTTGCGGTCAGCATGATGATGGGCTGCGAGCGGTCTTTATTTCGGACCTCGTTGCAAATTGTGAGTCCATCGACATCGGGGAGCATGATATCCAGTATGAGAAGATGATAATCCCCCGACAGCGCCTTTTTAAGACCGGTCTTTCCATCGAGGGCTGTGTCAACATCGTAACCGTTGAATACAAAGACATCACACAGGCCCTTGATAATGGATTCTTCGTCTTCAACAATGAGTATTCTGGGTTTCATGAGATGATCCCTTTCATTCAGTATAACCTTCGTATGTTATCCCAGATTGTAAAAGAAATGTAAAATCCTCATATCCATCTTTTACACAACCTTGACTCATATTTTTTTGTGGCAGGCGTTATGATGATTATGGCTTGGTCGTTTAACAATCATCGTCCGCGAGTTGAGTGTGGTTCCGTCTCTTGCTGACGGGACAGCGAACTGCGGGATATGAGTCAAAGGAGAACTATGAAATTTCAATACCTGTTTATTACAAAGAAACTTGTTCAAACAGCAGTCTTTGTATTTGCCGCCGTGATGGTCTGTTTGGGGGTGTACGCACGGGAAGTGAATGATCCAAAAAAAATCTGGCCCGACCCTGATCTGTCTTACATTTGGCGGAGCGGCGGGCCCGTTAAGGCACGATTTGCGCTGTCTCAAGACAAGGTTCTTGTCCATTCGGACGGGCTTGTCTACATGCAGGTCGATCTCGAAGCGGACGATCAAGAAAGACCGCTCTTAAAAAAAAGGACCCCCACGGACTTTGTGATTGTCCTGGATCGCTCGGGCAGCATGTCGGGTCGCAACAAGATGACCTTTGCTCAAAAGGCCATCGAATCACTTTTGTGGCAGATTGGTGAAGAAGACAGGTTTGCGCTTGTTGCCTTTGATGATATGGTCGAGACACCGATTGCCTTAAGGACGATGACCAGCAAGAACCGCGAAGAACTGCTGTCAAGCATACAGTCCATTTCCCCGCGGGGCTCCACAAATCTTGGTGCCGGTTTGATCGAAGGGATGAACATTCTCAAAAATGCAGGAAGGGTATCAGGTCATGCGCAAAGACTGATTCTCATTTCGGACGGCATGGCCAATGAGGGGATTACGGATGTGGCAGAGCTTGGGCGCATGGCGGGCGGCGCGGTTCAACATGAGTTTATCATCTCCACGATTGGTGTGGGGCTTGATTTTAACGAGACACTCCTTTCAAGCGTTGCTGATCATGGGACCGGGAGCTACTATTTTCTGGAGGATGTGGCCCAGCTCGACAAGATTCTCTCAGAAGAGTTTTACGGGGCAAGCCGCGTGCTTGCACGTAACATTGTGCTCAAACTTGATCTGGCCTCGGGTTTTAGTGTGGAGGAGGCATCTGGTTACCCGATCAGTCAGAGGGGTGGGGCAGTCTTGGTTCAGGCGGGCAGTCTTTACGAACAGCAGAAAAAGACCTTCTTTGTCACCCTTAAGGTCCCGACCAGCGCTGTTTATACGGAGGCACTGGGTGATGTTGACTTAAGTTACGAGGCCAACGGTACCTCTTACACGGTGGCACTTACGAGACCGGGACTCACCATCGCGTGCCTGCCCCTTGAGAAAAAGGAAGAGGTCAAGAGGTCTGTGGATCAGGAGATCTTTACCAACGCGTGGACAAAAAACAACTATGGACTCCTTTTAAAAGCAAGCGGCGGTCAGGTGGCAAGCGGCAACCTTGTCGGGGCAAAATCCTCCGTGCAGGAGTACAAAAACAAACTGCAGGAGGCCTACGAAGTGGCACCCTCCCCCGCGATTGCCAATCAAATCTCTGAACTCGGTACCCTGGAAAAAGAAATGGATCATTCCTTTACAGGGGCAGACAGTGAGGAAAAACAAAAGCGCCTCAGCAAAAAATTGCATTTTGAGGGCGGCAAGGAACAGAGGGTGGTTAAATAGCAGGCATCGTAGTCGCGAGCGGTGCGTTGCGGTGGACATGACGGGGTCATGTCTAACGCTGTGCGCCCACGTGGCGATCCCCCTGGCACCATTTGGATCAAAGGGATTGCCGCGTCGCTTACGCTCCTCGCAATGACGCAGCTTGCTCTCATTATCGGCAATTATTTATGTCGCTCAGTGTAGAAAGGGTCAAGAGATTTGTTGAGCCACCCAGTCCATCACATTCTTTTCCAGTCTCCTTTGATACAATGTATTAACCTCCCCGATCCCCATCGGGGAGGTTGTGTTGATTTCGGTGCAGTGACCTCCGATGATGTCTATGCCCACAAAATACAATTGCATCTCATGGAGTTTATCTTTGATGGTGTGAACAATCTCACGGTCTCGTTTTGTGATCGTTGTAGCGGTGATCCGTGCCCCGCTGTGCAGATTGCCACGAAAGTCTTTTTTGGATGGGACGCGCACAAAGGCCCCCAGTATCTCTCCGTTGAGGAGCAGGATGCGTTTGTCTCCTTTTATGGCCTCGGGGAGATACTGTTGTGCCATGATAAAACGGTTCTGCTGATGGGTGAGTGTCTCTATGATTGCATTGAGTGATGTGTCGTCTGCGCGTACCTTGATCACGCCGCGGCCTCCCGCCTGATTAAGGACTTTGAGGATCGCGGTTTTTTCATTTCTTACAAATTGGCAGATGAGCTGCGTTGCTTTGCTGACAAGGGTACGCGGTGTGATCCCCTTAAAGTGGAGCGGAAGAATTTTTTCGTTGGCGAGTTTGATCCCTGCGGGGTTATTAACCATGAGGACTTTGTTGTTTAAAAGTTCGAGTATGGTCAGGTGATCGATAAAATTTACATCAACGGGGGGGTCCTTGCGTAAAAAAAGGGCGTGCATTCTGGTGAGGTTGATTTCCCTCCTATCGGAGACTGTGTAAGAAAAACCGCGTTTGCACTGCTTGACGATGACCTGTCGTGCCAACGCGTGCGGGGTTGTGCCCTTGACAAAGAGGTCCTGGAGTTCAAAGTGATCACACCCCCACCCACGTCTCGTTGCCTCGTGCATGAGAAAGAGGGTGGTCTCGTTTTGCAGATCAAAGTTTTCCAGAGGGTCGGCGACAAAACCGATCGTGAGTGTGGTTTTGTGTTTGATTTTTGACATGAGGGGGCTCTGCCAGAATCAGGAAGCGAGTGCAATTGGCATTTTTTGCTATTTTCGTTTCTTTTTTACCTGCCCCAGATCAAAGACCTTCTTTTCATACCTGCCGTTTTTTGCCTTTGCGATGATGGTGAGGGATTTTGGTTTTTTTGTGGGGGGAAAATACATGACCCCGCCCAGTGTCATGCCAGGGGGGAGTCTTTTGATATCGGTTATTGTATTATTTTCGAACTGGATAAGTTTGTTTTGCTTTGCCTGATTTTCAAAACCCTTGGTGAGAAGGGCGGCACCGCCCGCAGACAGGGCGCCCATTGCTAGCCCAAAGGCGAGATCGCTGTTGGACCTTGATGTGGCGAGTGCAGCAATGCCCAAACCTACCCCGAGTGCTGTTGGTAACAGAGCGAGCCCCGGTTTTTGCTGTTCGATGGAGCGGACCTGATCAACGGTTAAAGGCCCCTGCGAGTATTTAATTTCATCATCGAGATAGATTTCCCTTGGAGTGAATTCGATGTAGTTGTCGGTGGGATTGGTAAAGCCGATTTCAACCGCCGTGTAATGCCGTGTCTTTTTATAGGCAAAAATCCTTGCCTCAATGCTGTTGTGAATAGTCTGGACATTGTCTGCCAATGTTTTTATTGTTTCGGCGTAGGCAGCTCTGTGAAACGTAAGACACAGAGAGACCGTGATGATCATGAGTGTTTTTGTTTTCATAGGGGCTCCTCGAGTTTAAGTGACCAGGCACGTCTATAAACGATCACCCTGCGTTGCAGGGTTTATATATGTTAGAGGGATCAAAAAAAACAGACAAAAAAAGACTGGCCCTGATCTTTGGTGATTCGGTTAACAAAGAACTCGCGGGTTATATTCTGCATCTTGCACTCGATCTTGGTGATGAGTTTGAGTTTGCGGCGGTATTTTGGAGCACCAGGGGTGAGAGGAATGATGATGTTGCAAAGTGGTTTGCGGCGGCGGGCATTACGGTGTTGCGGGTTGTAGAAAAAAAACACCTGCTGCTCAAGGTTGTTAAAGGGGTGGCTGCAGCCCTTGATCTGCAGGGGGCGCAGGCGGTCATTACCTTTTGTCCGCAGGATGATTTTTTGGGATATGTTATCAAAAAAATAAGGCCCAGGATACAATGGATCGCCTTTGTCAGGGGTATGGACGCTGTCTTTAGGCTCAAGGGGATCAAAAGGTATTTTTATAAAAGGATCATTCAAAGATTGCCGTGGGTTGTGTTTGAGTCAGAACACGACAAACAGCTCATGCAGGGTGGTGTGGGGCATCAACGGATGAGGATGATACATTCGGGGGGTATCAAAAAAATCGGGAGAGGTGATTTAAAAAAAATGCGTGGGCCGGAAAAAATCATCTTTATTGGAGACATCGAGCCCTGTCACGGGTGTGCCGATCTCATCAAGGCGTATACCTTCATCAAACCAACCCATCCGCATGTGACAGTCGCAATTTACGGCACAGGGGCGCAGAGGTTCGAACTGGTGCAAAGGGTGGCGTCTCTCGGCCTCTCGGAAAAAATCAGGTTTCTTGAAACCCCGCTTGATCTTCAATCAGTCTTCTCCGATCACGCGATTTATGTTCAGCCTTACAGTTTTCAGGGGCTCTCTTTTGGATTACAGGCTGCTGTGAGTCTTAAAATTCCCGTTGTCGCTTATGATCAAGAGGCCATCAGGGAATTCTTGACTGATGAAGAATCGGCACTCCTTGTTAAGGCCGGTGATGCCTACAAGCTTGGCCATGCACTTGCCAGGATTCTCAATGAAGGGGCCTTGGGGGCAAGGCTCGCAAAAACAGCGAGGCTGCAACTCAGCTCGAGACTCTCGTACAGCAGGGCCTTGGCAGAATACAGTGTTTTCTTTAAAGTTGTGAGTTCGTATGTTTAAACTCAAGTCCGAATACACACCGTGTGGGGATCAACAAAAGGCCATCGCTGATCTGGTCAGTGGGATTGAAGCGGGCGCACGGTTTCAGACGCTTCTGGGGGTGACCGGTTCTGGCAAGACCTTTACCATGGCCCATGTGATCGCCAAGGTTAAAAAACCGACACTGATCCTTGCCCCCAACAAGACGCTTGCAGCGCAGCTTTATGCCGAGTTCCGGTCCTTTTTTCCCGAGAGCGCGGTTGAGTACTTTGTAAGCTATTACGATTATTATCAGCCCGAGGCCTATATCCCGCGCACCGATGTGTACATCGAAAAAGACTCCGCCATCAACGAGGAGATCGACAAGCTCAGGCACGCGGCAACACACGCGCTCCTCACACGACAGGATGTGATTATTGTGGCGAGTGTTTCCTGCATTTACGGTCTTGGTTCGCCGGAGGCTTACAACGGGATGCTTATTGATGTGCAGAGGGGGATGAATTGCGACCGGAAGGAGATCATCAACAGGCTTGTGGAGATCCAGTACGAGCGCAACGATTGCGACTTCCATCGCGGTACGTTCAGGGCGCGCGGTGATACACTCGACATCTTTCCGGTCTACGAAGAGTCTGAGGCCGTTCGCATCTCTTTCTTTGACGACGTGATCGACCAGATCAGTGTCATCGATCCCCTCAAGGGCAACGTGATCAAAAAAACCGATCGTGTGGCCGTGTATCCTGGTTCGCATTTTGTGACACCCGAGGGGACCAGACAACAAGCGGTCGAGGAGATTAAAAAAGATCTTAAAGATCGCATCCAGTATTTTCACGAGCACAACATGCCCCTCGAAAAACAACGCATCGAGCAGCGCACGCTTTACGATCTTGAGATGATCGAGGAGATCGGTTTTTGCAAGGGGATCGAAAATTACTCGCGCTATTTTGACGGCCGCAAAGAGGGCGAACCGCCGCCAACACTCCTCAAATACATGTCCGGGAGTTTTACAGTTGACAGAGCGCGGGAGCATTCCTCGCAAAATGGAGGGATTCAACCGCGTCAAAGTCAAGTTGGTAACTTGTTTCCAAGGGATTTTCTGCTTTTTATTGACGAGTCTCATATCTCTGTCCCGCAGATTGGCGGGATGTACAAGGGGGACAGGTCTCGCAAGCAGACACTGGTTGATTACGGATTTCGGCTTAAGAGTGCGCTTGATAACAGGCCCCTCACCTTCGAAGAGTTCGAGGCATCCCTTGATTATACCATTTTTGTCTCGGCAACACCCGGAGATTACGAATTTAAAAAATCGGCAGGTGTGGTGGTCGAACAGGTGATCCGGCCTACAGGGCTTGTAGATCCTGTGGTGGAGGTGCGACCGGTGGCGCATCAGGTCGATGACTTAATTAACGAGGTCAAAAAGACGGTTGCAGGGGGGGAGAGGGTACTTGTGACAACACTCACCAAAAGGATGGCAGAGAATCTTTCAAAATACTTTGCTGAGCTTGATATTCGCTGCCGTTACCTTCACTCGGACATCAAGACCCTTGAGAGGTTTGAAATTTTAAGGGACCTGCGCAAAGGTGTCTTTGACGTGCTGGTGGGGATCAATCTTTTGCGTGAAGGGCTTGATCTGCCCGAGGTGTCTCTGGTGGCGATTCTCGATGCCGACAAAGAGGGTTTTTTGCGCTCCGAGCGTTCGCTTGTTCAAACCTTTGGCAGGGCGGCAAGAAATATCAACGGCAGGGTGATCGCGTATTCCGACACGATGACCGGTTCGTTAAAGCGCGCCATTGCAGAGACCGAGAGGAGGAGAAAGATCCAGATGGCCTACAACAAGGAACATGGTTTGACACCCAAGTCAATCATCAAGGCCATCAGGGAGGGGATTCATCAGACGGTGGAGGCCGATTATGTTGATGTTGATACCGTGCTTGACCTGCCAAAGGCAATCAACGTGCGTGATATTCCAAAAATGATTGTCAAGCTGCGCAAGGAGATGCTCAAGTGTTCACAGTACATGGATTTTGAAAAGGCGGCACTCATCCGTGACGAGATCAAAAAACTCCGCGAGGTCGAGCTTTGTCTGGGGGGAGATGTGTGAATGCCACGGTTTTTTTAAAAAAATTTGACTGACCAGACCAGACCAGACTATAATTGTAGTCATGAAGATGATCAACATTTACAACGCCAAGTCGCAGTTTTCGGCGATCATCGAGCAGGTCGCCACGCGGGGGACCGAGTTTATCATTGGCAAGGCGGGCAGGGCTGTTGCCAAGATTGTCCCCTACAAAGCAGCGAGAAAAAAAAGGCGTCTTGACTACCTTAAAGGTAAAATTAAAACAGCACCCGATTTTGATCAGTGGCCCGATGACATCGCACTTTCTCTGGGGATCACATCATGAGATACCTGCTCGACACCCATGTTCTCTTATGGGCCTGTGCCGATTCCAAAAAACTTAAAGCCCCGGTCAAACAAATTATCGAGTCCTCAGATCATATTATTTTTGTGAGTCTTGCTTCCTTGTGGGAACTGCGTATCAAAGAATCCATAGGCAAGGTGACTTTACCCAGGGGGTTTTACAATGGACTCACCAAGGCGGGTTTTGAAATTCTTAACATGACGCTGGATCACATTCATATGGTGGGCAAACTCCCCCTCCACCATCGCGACCCCTTCGACCGCATGCTGATCGCGCAGTGCCTGTGTGAGCAGATGACACTCATATCCAACGACGAGAATATTAAAAAATACAAATTGAGTCTTGTGACGGCATGAATCGGCAATTTAAGGTCAGGATATTTTACCCCTTGAGAGTCGCTCGGACTATTCTTTAAAAGCACATCCATAAATTCCCCAATCCCGCTGTGATGCACAAAGTCGGCGATACCGTCCCATGGCGTGGATTCACGGTTGCGAATGGGAGTCTCATTTTTTACACAACCTCACATTGATGTGTTCGGTATATTGGACATATCTGGATTGTGCCTCGCAGATATTTTTTTAACTGTATGTTCTTAGAGCGTAATTTAATGGGTCTGTTTTGGCATGTGGTTTGCTATTATAAGTTAGGGGTATGCCTGATGTTTTGGTTGACTTTAAAAGAAATGGCTGATTTTATTTTATACGACACACCAGAAGGATGACCCCATGGCCATCAATGTTCCCCAAATAGGTCTTGATGATTACAAACGATATCCCGAAGGGTTAACAGAAAACGACCTCTTTCGCTTTGATACAACCCAGGATAACGAACTAGAGCCGCAAGATTTTACTGATGGCAATCAATGGAAAGAATTCGCCTGCAAATATGCAAGGTCGCACAAGAGTCTCAGAGAGGTTTACAGGGGGCAGACGAGCCGCAATCTCGAGATAGAACTGAGTTGGCAGTTGTTTTGCCTGTGGCAAAGTGACGGTCTCACCGCGGATGAAAAGAAAATACTCGCCGATATCTTGCGTCGTGATTTTAAGGTGCATGTTGATGAGACAACCGATCGTGAAAGTGTGGTCAGGCAGTTTCTTTCTATCAGTACATTCACGGGAACAAGTGGCGGGGTCGAATACGAAAAGGAAGATGAACTCGATGAAGAATCTGAGGTGGTGACGCATACCAAGGGATGGAGCGTCAACGCTGGGGCCTATGCAGGCGCAGCCTACCCCTTAAGGCTCCTTGACGATAGACTGCTTTTAAACCTTAAGCCCGAAGGCAATGCCTATTACGTGAATGGTGAACGGACGATCGAAAACGAAGACGAGGGGCTTGAGATGCAGCCATTCCAGTATGCGAGCCTCAAGGCAGCAGGGAGCATCACGCTCAGTGATCTCGCGGATGAACAGTGGTATGTGATTGCCGGTGGACTTTACAGGTACAGGACAGTCGAACTCAAAGGGTTTACCAAGAGTGATTATGCAGCGAACCTTGATGCAGGGATTGACTACCTCTTTGGGATACCGCTCGATCTGAGTGTGTCAGGCGGGATTGAAGCTGCTTCGTTCACACCACCTTTGCTGGATTATCACAATCATCAGAGCACACTTCATTATAACGCTGATAGCTCGCTCAGTTATAATCTGGCCAGTCAATGGGCATTGGCGGGGAGTTATACATACAAATTCAGGGACGATGCAGAAAAAACAGAAAAAAAGAAAAGCGAAGAACATCAGGGCAGTCTTTATTTTGACCACAGAAGATCCCTTGATGACTCTGTTTCCGCTGGCGTGAGCTTGAGTCATGTGGATCAAGAAAAATCACAAGGCGATAATAAGTCACAAAACAAAGATTTTGCAGCCAGTGCTTGGGCCGAGTACTTTACATTTTTGGGGTCTGACGAACATGGGACAGACCAGGTCCTCACGACCCGTTTGAGTCTCTCCGCAAACAAAAGAAAGGGTGATTTTGAAGGGTGGTTTCCGGGTGTTTCTGCATCGTTCAGTGGTTCGGCGTATCTTGTTAAGGATGTTTTAGAGGCCAAACTATCTCTGGATGGTGAGTTTGATTACATTAATAAAGAGACCCCAGAGCAGAGGTTTGATTTTGAAACCAGTTATGCCATTGAGTCTGGTCTTGTTTTTTACATTGTTAAGGATTTTATCGATTTAAGGTTGGGTGGTTCTTTTGCACACGAGTTTGAACTTGGTGGGTTGAATTACAGTGATATGTCGGGGGCCGGTGAGGCAGAATTAACATTTTCGTTCGATGTGCTCAACGGTCTCGAATTACTCGTTAAGGGATACGGCGGGAAATCACAGAAACGTAATCTGGAAACCGAGAAAGTGACCCTGGACAATTTTAATTTTGGTGCCGAGGTTGATTTGGGTATTAATTTTTAAAACAGCAGCAACACTTTAACACTACTTACTTATGAGGCGCTATTCAATGACAGAGACTGCCAGAACAACTGATCACACATCCTTTTTACGCAGGCTGAGTCAAAGCAGCTATTTTAACCTGATTGTCTCTGTCACCCGAAAATGTGCCCTGCGCTGCATTTACTGCTATGCGACAGACAACAGCATAAACAAGGGACCGCACATCATATCAGATGATCTTCTTGAAATAATCATCAGGGATGCCTTCGCTGTCAGGCACCCCAAAATCACGTTTGAGTGGACAGGCGGAGAGGCCCTTCTTGCAGGAAAAGTTTTTTTTGAAAAGGTCATTCACTGGCAGAATATTTACAAAGATTCCAAAAAAGATTTTGAAAACATTATTCAGACCAGCGGTGCTGTCTACGACGAAGGGCTGTACGATTTTCTGATCGACAATCATTTTACGCTCTCCATGACCATCGATGGCCCCCCAGAGGTACACAATAAAAACAGGCCCCTGCCCTGTGGTCGCGGGTCATTTGATACGGTATTCAAGTCGTTCAAGTACATTAAGAAGAGGCAGGGACACTGCGGCGTTCTTTGCACACTCACACATTCTTCTATAGGCAGAATGAAAGAGATATTCGATTTCTACGCGAGAGAGGGGATCACAAGCTGGCATACCAATCAGTATTCGTTCGATAACAGCAAACCTGTTGGCGAAAAGAGAGAAGGGATTACTCCTGATGAGTATGCCCTTTATTTTAAGAGCCAGTTTGACTACTGGCTCAAGACCGATAGCCACACGGTTTACCCGAATCAGGTTGATTATCTATTTAAAGCCTTCTGCGGAAGACTTGAGTCTACCAAATGCACGCACGGTGGAAGGTGCCTCACAAATTTTCTAAATATCGATCCTGAAGGAAATGCCTATCTATGTCCCAAGTTCATCGGCTTTTCTGATCACAGAATCGGAAATATCAAAGACCAGAGGATCATAGAGTTGATTCACCCCCACAATCCGCGCATCGCGCGGTATATTAAAGAGAGGCTTGTTGCCATCAACAGGTGCGAGGCGGAATCATGCCCCTACCTGGCAGTGTGCAGCTCCGGCTGTCCGTATGGGTCACTGCTCTCCGGTCAAGACGGGACGATCTCTGGTCGCGACATCATGTGCAGCGGCATGAGAGATCTCTATCAGCACATAGACCACAGGTTGGCTGCATATGATCTTAAAACAATCACAAAGACAGAACAGGTTCAAAAGACGCACAGACTGACCAAAAACAAAAAACGCCGAGGCCTGCAAAAGAAAAAGAAAGACGGGCCAATCGTCCGCAGGTGCGCGTCATTAAAACATCGTAATTTAGTGTCTAGGAATTTCAAAACCGACAGAGCGCGGGTGGATTCCTCGCAAAATGAAGGAATTCAACCGCGTCAAAGTCAAGTTAGTAACTTGTATCCAGGAATTTCAAAGTTGACAGAGCGCGGGCGCAACCCTCGCATGACGTGGAAACTCAACCGCGTCAAAGTCAAGTTAGTAACTTGTATAAGTTTAAACAATCAACCAGAAAAGGAGGCAAAATGAAAGTCACAAACAGTCCCAAGGTAACCAATACCGCCGCGGAAACAGGGTATGCGCCAACGCCGGTCCAAGAGGCTCCCATTCCTCAGGTGATTAAGGAGATGAAGGATTGGCAGAAGCAGCAGGACCTCAGCAGCCTGCTCGAAGGCAAGATGTATGCGGTTGCGGAAGGACATACGGACATTCACACGAACTCGACCAGGTGCGGGGGAGAATGTCATATCGATATCCACAAGGACAATCACACGGACAAGACATCAGATAAAGGCGCGCACACAAACGTAGGACCCAAACCGCCAAAACCACCAAAAGAGCCGACCCCCAAGGGTTAAATTCCCTCTGTTTCAGGGAAATTGGCGTGCGAAACTGTTTTGGCGCCTTTATTATACAACCAGACCCTGTGTGAGCCTATCCATAAACTCCCCAATCCCTCCGTGATGCACAAAATCAGCCATATGATCCAATGGTGTGGGGTCGCGGTTGATGATGGCCAGAAAGGCGCCGCTTTCTTTGGCGATGGCGGGAATTGAGGCCGCAGGTTGAACCTGCAGGGAAGAACCTAGGACAATAAAGACCTTGGCCTGTGTAGCCCACTCATGTGCCTGCTGCATCTCGTTAACCGGCATGGGTTGACCAAACGAGATGGTCGCGGGTTTAAGATAACCGCCGCAGTCCTTGCACACGGGGGGATCAAAGCCTTTTTGCGGGTCGATGGATTCGAAGACGGGTGCGGCCTCTGTGAGTCGCCAACACTTAAGGCAGACGACCTTTCTGTCGGTCCCGTGCAGCTCTACGGTTTTTTTATTTGACACACCGGCGATCTCGTGAAGGCCATCGACATTTTGCGTGATGAGCCCAAGCAGTTTGCCGCGTCTCTCAAACTCTGCAATGGTCGTGTGTCCTGTGTTTGGCTTGACACTCTTGTAGAGCTCAAAGGTTTCTTTTTTCATGGTCCAATATCTTACACGGGCTGTGTGGCTTGAGAGAAAATCGTCGTAATACACGGGCTGGTAACGGGTCCAAATCCCGCCAGGGCTTCTAAAATCAGGGACACCGGACTCGGTACTGATCCCGGCACCGGTAAAAAAAACGACGTCAACTGTGGTTTTGATTTGATGAATGATTTGTGAATGCGAAAGCGGCATTAAAAAGCAAGTGTGGCCTGAAGCATCCCCACATGGTAGATGCGGTCATCAGGGCCGACAATACCATCAAGCGTCATTTTGTATTCGGCCTGTAGTTTTGCGTTTTTGTCTACAAAGTAATAACCAAAACAGACCCCGCCCTCCCATTCGTTTGCGGGATCACCGTCGACATCACCGCCCCCAAGCTGACCCGGCAGATCGTTATCGCCGGAGCGAGCCGTCATCAGGTTCAGGTATGAGTTTGTCATGTCGTCAATGACTCCGGCACCTCGGAGAGCCACCTCCAGTTTTTTCTTTATCAGAAAGTAGCTGGCTTTGGCTTCAAGGCCCATATCGAGCTGTGCTCTTGTGAACATGTCGGGGTCAATTTGTCTTATAATACCGCCGGCAATAAGGCTGAAACCTGCGTATTTAAATTTTACATCGGCGGCGCCACCAATAATACGCGCCTGTGTCCCTGTTTCGAGGTGTCCAAAATCGGCGCCAAATCCGGCTGTCATGGCCGGTTTTTCGGTATTGGCAAAATCGCCTTCGGTTCCCGAGTCGTATTTTCCAAAGAGATTAAAGTCAAAGCGTGCTGCATAGCAGAGTTCGTTATTTAAATTGGCCGTAATTTTCATGTCTTCGCTGTTTGTTACTGTGATGGCATAACTGAACCACTTGATTCCCCCATTTACAGCAAGCCCGATGGCATTGGCAAAATCGTAGTTATAGGTAGGCATGGAGTAAGAGATAAACATTGTGCTGGTTGGGCTGGCTCCAAGTCCAGAGATGCTAACAGATTGTCTTGTGACAAAGATGCCAAATTCAGGGATAAATTTGTAGCCGATTTCAAAATTATTAAGGGCAAGACTTGAATTGGGGTTGATGGCTATGGTGTAAACCAATTTTTCGTTAAATAGGTTGCCACCAAAAACAAGCCTGATTGATCGCAGGGCAAATGTGTGCCCGTCTTCAAAGTCTTCTGCGATGTTGAAGGAGTAGCCAGCCTGAATACGGCCGTTTATTGATAACGCGTATTTTTTGTCGGAGCTTCTTACAAAAAATCCTCCATCGTAGCCGGCCGTTTTATCGGCATCGAGTCCTTTTTTCATGGATTCGATCTCGGCCCTGAGGCTGCCGATTTGCGAGATGACATACGACTGGTTGAATTCTTCGGGCTTAAATGCGGTTGTTGTTTTGGTTTGAATGGCGGTTGGGCTGGGGCTTGTGACCGCGGTATTGGCAGCGACGACAAGATCGGGTTTTGCAGTAGATAGAGATATATCGTCCGCATTGCTTGACGCATTGTTTTTTAGTGAGTTGTAATAGGATTCGGGGAGTGTGTATGTGTTTTGTGCATGGCTTGCTGAAGACACAGAGTTTATTGTTTGAGCGGAAACTTGTGGGGAGTTTAGCAACACGCACAAGCACATGACCTGCAAAAAAAAGATAGTTTTTCTCATAAGGAGTATTCCAATAATGGATTAGAGAGTGGTGACTGAATACAACTAACCGACTGAATTTATAAAAAAAAATGGACAAATATGCAACAAATATCCTGTGAAGTGTGAAGCAGGGTTTTGCAGAGCACGTAATTTGCAGGCATGGATAATTTATTGTGATTGCTCAGCCATGTTTGTTGTAGAGGGCAGCATTTTTGTTAAAATAGTTGCTGCTGTCAAAACCGTATATTGATTTGTAGCGTAGCCAGTGCGCAACGTCGTGGACGTCCATGAGTTGCTTGAGTGATTTAATATATTTATTAAGCTCCATGACAACAGATGGCTTGTCATGCAGACATTGGTACAATGCAAAGATTAAATAATCATTGCTCATAATCTTGTGTTTGTATGGTGTCACAAGTGAGTTTAAAAGTTCTTCTCTTTCCAGTGCCTTTGTTTCGCGAGCCTTCCACTCCAGACCTCTGGTCTCAGAAAAGGCATATCCGTAGATGTTATCTTCGCGTGAGTATTTGTGATCAATTATAATTCCGTACGCGTCAGGATCGTTGAACATGGGCGTGTTATGATGCAATTCAAGAGAACTGAAACCCCAACAGTTGACAATGTCTGAATATGTTCTGATAAAACTGCATAACTCGTTGAACTCTTCATCCGTCTCGTGTGGAAAACCAACGATGATATTTACGCATATCCAGATGCCCGCATCGTGTGCATTAATGATGCCTCTCAGGGCCTCATCTATTGAAAGTTGTTTGTTGATAAGTTTGAGTATCCTTTCAATCGGTGATTCGAGGCCGAACCAGAGCTTAATGCATCCTGACTCTCTGAGCAGACTACAGACGTCTTTTGAAAGGTTTCTAAAACACGCCGAATCTGAATATTGTATATTCAGTCTCCGTTTAATGATTTCACTGCAGAACTCCTCAACATATTTTTGTGAAAAGTTGATTTGTGAGTTCAGAAACAAAAAATTCTTGATCCCCTTTTCATTGACATATCTTTCAAGTATATCGACCACAACTTTTGCGGGCTTTGCAATCAAGGGATTATTGGCTTCCTTACAGAAGGCGCATTTATGACTGCAACCGTACATGAATTTATACGGGTAGATGGCTATTTCAGCTTCCTGCCAGTGATTTTTGCAGGGAGTCTGGGGCAATATTTTTGCAAATGACGTGGTGTAGTGACTGCCGTTCACAATATCGTATGAGGGCGTGATGTTCAGAAGTTTACTTCTCAAAACAGTTTCTGTGTCTGTTGTGGTATTTGAAAGCTCTTCTCCGTCGACCAGCGTCCACTCTTTGCCATGAATAAATAATTCTCCGGTATGTTTAACATGCTCAGTTAATTTATCTGTATCGAAGTCGGTATTGACCAATATTGGAAGGGCAATGGCTCCATCACCGAAGAAAAGATAATCATAAGGGTGATCCTGTGACTGATCCAGCGCTTTTTTGATGTTGTGTGCGCCAATGATGTTGAGTATCTGACCACCCAGTATGATTTTTTGATCGGACTTGTTTTTCAATCTTCTACACAGAAGTGTGATAAATCCAAAAGAGGATTCGAAGACATCATGGAAGACCGTGACCCGATTGAGAGAGATCGCAATGGCAGAATAACTGAAGGAGCCTATGAATTCGACTGCCTTATTGAGTACTGTATCCAGATCTGAGGGCAGTGTCTCTTTTCTTGTTTTGATGATGTGTCTCCATTTTTGGAGGTATTGCAGTGTTGATGTTGCGAGAAGTGTTTTTTTGTCATGCAAGATATTGAACTTAAGATTGAGATCAACATAGGTGGTTGGGATATGTGCGTGTTTTAAGCCGCCTGTGACGAGTGATGATCCGAGAGCGGGCTCGACATAGGGGAGTTCCCTAAATAGGGTAAGGTTCGGTGCCACCAGAAACAGCAGATTTTGGTCTCTTGAATTCTCCATAAAACCAAACATGGACTCTTGGGAAATAGTCGTACATAATAAAGCTTGTCAATCCGAATTGGGAACAATAAATTGTGCAGGAGGCTGTACATGAAAACATTCAGAGAAATCCTGGCCGATATTGACTGGGCCATGCCCGACAGTCAGTATTGTTCAAACACATTAATTTGTTTGCCGAGGTATAAGAGATTTCACGAATTGATCATGCACAACAAAAGGGAATCATCCACAACTTATGTTGATCGTAACTTTTGTCGCAGAGATAAAATTAAACGGAAACTAACTCGCGTAAAAGCGATGTTGAAAAAAATGTCGCTGCATTTCAAAATTACTCCTGATACGTGTGTTTTGGACCTTGGTTCTGGTCTTGGAATGGAATCTCTTATACTTCACTTCTTAACCGGTGTGACTGTGTGTGCTGTTGACAGAGAAACGCAAATCGAATTTAAAAAAAGAAGTTGTCATATTAACGATTGGTATGATGATTTGGTCTTTGTACTTAAGGAGGCTGGTATCTGTGATTGTTGTCTTGATAAGGATTCCCTGAACAGCCGCGTACGCAGTATTGCCGCAGATGCCTCTCAATTGCCAGTTATGGATAATAGTTTCGATCTCGTATTCAGTATTTATTCCCTGGAGCACTTTACAAAACTGGAACAGACCGTTGGGGAAATTCGTCGGGTATTACGGCCGGGGGGGGTGTTTTACTTTAAAACATCAAATTACAATTCTCTGGTTGGCCCGCATACTCCGGGAATCATCGATATTCCATGGGCACATTTGGTGATTTCAAAGAAAGAGATATGCAAGATCAAGAAGGAGATTGATCCGACGATTACAGATGATGATCTCGAAATGTTCATGGAGATCAACGAAAACACACTTGATCAATGGAAAGCTGTTTTTCCGAAAGACCTTTGGCACTTTGTCAAATGGGATATGATCAGGGATCCTGATCTTTCAGAAAAAGACATACCTGATTGGGTACTGAAGCACAAACCTGATGAGGTCTCGATTGATGATATCCTGGTAGAAGACATTGAAGCTATTCTCATTAATAACAAGTAAAAACCAAGTGAGAGGGCCCAAAGTATGGGAATAATCTGTTCATTTAATCGTGGTTGTAATGGTTGTTTAGCCTTTGTTTCCAAGAAAAGTTCAATGGCGAAAGTTTTTAATAGGCCTCGTGCACTTATGGTTGAACCAACGAATTACTGTAATTTGAGCTGTCCGTTGTGTCCCACGGGAAGCGGGGAACTTGGTGTTCCACGGGGTTACATGGATACCCAGAAATACAAGGCCCTCGTTGATGAACTGGCACCGTATCTTGAAGAAATGAACTTGTGGGGTTTTGGTGAGCCCATGCTTCACAAGGACATTTATGAAATGATAAGTTATGCATCTGCAAAAGGCATAGATACCCGGATCAGCACCAATGGCCATTTCTTCAAGACAAAGAGGGACGCGGAGCATGTGGTAGAATCCGGACTTTACAAGATGAGAATATCCCTTGACGGTGTATCGCAGGAAACTCTTGTCAAATACCGCAGAAACGCTTCGTTCGAATCCATTCTGGACGGAATCAGAAGGATAAATAAAATCAAAAAACTAAAAAAGACAAAAAAACCCATTCTGGTCTTTCAGTTCATTGTGATGAAGCACAACGAACATGAAATCGACAAGGCATCCAAAATGGCCACAGAATTGAAAATGCGACTTGTCTTGAAGCCGGTAAGTGTTGGCAGAACATTGGAAGAAGCCACTGCCTATCTTCCAGACAACAAGAATTACAGCAAGTATGATTACGGCAATGATAAAATTGTAAAAGGTGCAGGGGTACCCCAGCCCAGAATATGTCCCTTTCCATGGGATTGGGCACATGTTAACTGGGACGGAAGTGTTGTCCCTTGTTGTAAGGACCCACAACGACAACACCCGTTGGGAAATGCATTTGAACAAGGTGGATTTTTAAAAATCTGGAACTCGAAAGAGTATGTGAGGTTTAGAAAAATTTATCTTACAGACAGAAGTCTTCATGCATTATGTAAAAAATGTGTTTTGCCAGCTAAGGTTTAATGCTGCCTAGAAAGAGATCGCATTTTTTGCACCTCTTGTTTTTTGCCGGGTCTTTGAGATAATTTTTGCGAAAGGCCATGAATGCTTCGTTATTCCAGATATCATGGATGTTCTGTTCAAATACATTTCCGATAAGGTGGCGTCGGTGAGGATCTTTACAACAGGGCACGATAGTCCCGTCCCAGTTAACATGCAGCCAAAACCATGGATAGGGGCAGACTCTTGGTTTTTTCTCACTGGTTTCACAGAGGCTCATGGGTTTGTAGCGGCTTTTCTCGGGGTCCGGAAAAATTTTTTGCTCTTTGTTTTCTGCGTTCTTGTTACCGATGGATACCGTTTTGATTCTCCACCCAATGTTCATTTTTTCAGCAAGTTTTGTAAGTTTTGGGATTTCGTGTTTGTTGTGTTCCATTGCAATAAACTGAAGTATAATCTGGGGGGTTAAGCGGTGAGTCGCTTTTTTTCTATCGATAATATTCGACAACCCCTCCATAATTAACTCAAAGGAGGCCCCTTTTCTATAGACCTGTAAGACTTTATCCGAAAGTCCGTCCAGTGACACTCTCAACTGTGTCAGACCTGAATCGACGAGTGCGTTGCATTTGTCTTTACCCCCAAAGCACTGGCCGTTGGTGCTGATTTTTGTCTTGATGTCCACAGAACTTGCAAATGAGACCATCTTGAATATTTCAGGGTGCAGGAGGGGTTCGCCAAACCCCCATATGAGTAGTGTGTCCAATGAGGATGCCATTGTGGATATGAGTCTCTCGAATTTGCCGTATTCCATATAGCCTCGAGGGACATCAATCTCACCATTGCCTGTTGGGCAGAGCGGACACGCAAGGTTGCAATAATTGGTGGGCTCAATCATCATGTACATGGGCATATGTGAAAGACGCACGAGCCCCATTGTGGCATTGAGTTTACTGAGCAGCGTATTCCATTTTCTTTTTGTTCTTATTCTCATCATGCGACTTGTATAACCCACGACGGACAAAAGTAAACTTGTGATTACGCCCCTGAGTCTTTAGCTGCTCTTTGGGCCTTTAAATTAAGTTCGTTCCAAAATGCCTCAAGATGCTTTTTGTCGACGTATTTCATCACCTCGACATTCTCATCGAGGGCAATCCAGCACTTGGAACATTCGGGATGCTTGATTGGAGGTATAAGTCCACATTTGAAGTCTATGGATTTTTTTGAGTCAATAATGGATGACAAACTTGAATCAAACACATTTCCAAAAAGATATTGATCATATTTTAGCATACAACAGGGAAAGACATTGCCGTCATGATTGATGTCAATTCTAAAGAAAGGCAAAAAGCAGGGGGTTTTTACTTGTAACTCATTGTTTTCCAAAAAATAGGATTGCTCGCACATATCTATACTCTGGGCGATTCGCTCTATGTTTGACTCGATATTTGATGCAGAGAGCGCTGACATGCATTCCGGGATGACAGTTTTATTCATATCGAAGATGTTCTCAGGGCTGAGTGCGAACTCTTGGTCGTTTTCAACGAAGCCGGTTCGTTCATAGGGCATGAATCTGATCGTATCGATTCCTTCAACCTGCGCGAAGGCTATATAATCGGGCATGTGTTTGTAGTTCATGGATGTGACCACAAAATTCAGACCCACAGCCCGTACCTGGCGCGGAGTGAGGTTTTTCAACAGGCGGATGGCTCTTACGGTTTTGTGCCATGCACTTTTGATGCCTACGATATAATCGTGTGTCGCTGGATCATGTGAATCTAGGGAAAGGGCAGCTTGTCTCAAGCGAACTTTTGTGAATTTCTTAATATAATTCTTATCAATGTTGAAACCATTGGTGGTGATGGAGCATTTGATGTCTTTGTCGTGGGCATATGCGAGTACTTCGGGCAGATTTTTATACAGAGTGACCTCTCCGCCAATGAGATTGAGTTTCTTGAATCCGACGGAGCTGATGTCGTCGATTATTTTGATGAGTTTGTCTGGCGGCATTTCTTCTCCCGAGCCCCTCCTCCAACAAGGGCATTTGCGACAACGTGAATTGCAGCGCCGCGTAATCATTATTTTTGCAGATGCCGCCTTGTAGGGGCTGCCAGCCATAATATATTCTATAAAATCGGTATTGATAACAGGTTTCATTTGTTTTTATGGTTGATCTTGTAATCCAACAAAGTTTCTGTAAGCCCGCATCTCTCTATCTGGGTCTGTGATTTCAAGAACACGTTTACGGTAACATGGTTTGTTGTCGAATTTATTGTCAATGTATGTGTTGAGCAAACAGACCAGTTCTTCGCATGTATTATAAATGCACTCTTTTGTACCTAACATTTCGATGACCCTGCCAACATTTGATGCAATGACCTGAATATTACAGGACATGGCTTCGAGAATGACGTGTGGTGAGGCTTCGCTTCTTGATGGCATGACGAGACAGCGGGAGGCGTTATAAAGTATTGCCAGCTCTGAGTGTGTTTGTTCGGGGAGCCACTTGATTTTATGCCGACCGAGTTTCCTCTGGGCAAAACTGAAACATTTATTAAAAAAATCTTTGTCTGCAGCAAATTTTGGAATAACAAGACACACTCGGCATGACTTTTTTACTTTGAGAAGTGCTTCAAGGAATATATCGAGTCCCTTGACCGGTTTTGACCTGCCGACAAAAATAAAGTCATATTGTTTTTCTGCGACCATTGGTGTAAACAAATGATGGTCGAATCCAAAGGGCAGGTACATGAGTTTTTCCCCGGCTTCAGGATATTTTATAAAGTATGGGCTCATGCTTTCAGATAAAAGACCTATGCGACTGCACCACTTGATCATCTTGTGATATCTCCATTTTACAGAATACCGCTCGAAATGCTGGTAAATGTCCGAGCCAACACACACGATCGAGTGTCTCACCTTCAGCAGACGGTTAAATTTGTACGCCAGATACGAACAACGCCCCATGTAAAAACTGACAATGAATGCCGGAGTAATCTTTTCGGGGAGAATATTCATGAACTGCTCTGTGTATTCTGTATGACGATCAAATGATGTCAGTATATCCTGTGTTTTATTCTTAAATTCCATTTTACCGTGGATTGTTCTGATGAAATCTTCTTTGACACAAATAACCGTTGGTGGTGTACCTCTGATTGTCAGGTAGGAAGCTACCCTTGATGCCGTGGACGATATCCCACCGATGTCCGGTGGGAACACATCACAGAAGATAACAGCTGATTCAGGTCTCATCAGAATAGACTTCATTGAATATTTCTTTCAATAACAGGGCCCTGTTGTCCCATGTTTCGTTGTTTTGCATATGCCTGATGACTGCATTTTTATTTAGGACATTCCGGGATAATTCACTCGCCACTTCGGTGGCTTTGGCTGCGGCTACTGAATTGTCATATTTGAAAATTACACCCCATTGTAAGTGTGATACGAGGTTTGCATTGGGTATTTTTTCTTCGTAAACGACGGGAAGCCCGCACCTGAGGTAGGTATATATTTTACTTGTTTCATTTTCATGCAGATGGGGGCTAGGGGCAAGGGCCAGACCCACATCAGCATCAAGCATGAGCCTCAGGCTGTCTTCATAGCTGACTGGCCCCAAATATGTGCAGGCATTTCTATCAAGCTCATGTGTGTTGGAGCAGTAGAACATTGTTTTGTTGGCTCCGGCAACAACCAGTTCCCATCCTTTCTGCCGTAAGAGATTTCCTGTGTTATTCAACATCTCAACCATTTTTACACTACTGAGAGAGCCTGTAAAGAGGGCCACAGGATGCTTTTTGTTTTTGTTGTCGAGTCGCGCTGTTGGTATAACGGCAGGGCATGCGTTGGGAACAGTAAAAACCTTTTGTCGGGTGCCATATCTCTGGATCCATCTTTTTTTGTTGAGTACATCATTGACAATGATCGCCCTGGCCTTTGCGGAGATTCTGGACTGGCACTCGAGAAGCTCATCCTTATGAGCGTAGTCTCTAAACGAATCGTTTACCCCCACAACCCTTGCAAGTCGTACTATGATTCTTGGATGATCAGGGATATGGTTGATTGTTCTCTGGTAACATGCCTTCACAATGGCATATTCACTCCACGTGGCATTATTTACGGGAATGACCCTGACTCCTTTTGCAATGACCAGACTGGTTACATTTTGCACTGTGACCATGTCAATTTCTATCCCGAGCCTGGCCAGTGCAGTTGATAGCGATACCCATCTGATGATATCCATTGCTGTCATTGTGGCAAGTGGATTTTTTGTATAAACGATGGCTATTTTCATGTGTGCAGATCCGGCTTGACCCCACACAATTAGGTCTCTATAGGTGCGTGTGTCAAATCAAAACGCGGGGTACCATTGAAGAAAAAATGTTTGCCCAATATGTCAGATTTTTCTCTGAACGACTGGTTTGTGTTCGAGGCACAGAGAATCAAACGGGCTAAAGTGGTGGCACTGTTATTTATTACTTGCGTCAGTGTTTTTTTTTTCTTGGTGATTTACATTTCCATGGTCCATAGAACAAAGATCCTGTTGTCTGTTGATGATTTCTCATTTGATATACCAGAGTTCCAGAAAAGGATTTTTTTTTCAGGTATCGTGCCTTTCGAAGTGCTTGATGACATGAGTTTCAAGGATATCAAACAAGTTAAGATTTACTTTAGTCCTGAAGTTGAAACCAAACTCACCCAGAGAAAAAAAACATACGTCGACATTCTATCCAGTACTCTCACTGAACAGGAATACAGCATCAGAGACGAGAATCTGAAGGAATACAGACCAAAACTGATCACCATAAAAAGCATGAGGGCGGCTATTTTTTATGCTGAGATTGCTTCTGTCGATAAAAACGGTGTTGATTTACACGGACTTCTCCTCAATGAGGATAAGATGTACCCTGACGCGCCCATACACAAGGTCAAGCTGGTCATGGGGGAAGTTTCATTATTTACGTACTGGAAAAACAAACTATTCAGCACGGAGCCGCTATACAAAAGGGCAGGCCAGTTGATGGATTGATCAGATGAACATTTTAATTTACTCACAGTATCTTTTTGGGCTTGGACACATGGTCAGGGCTGTTGTCTTGGCAACAGCTCTGGCAGAGAAACACGGTGTTTATTTAATCAACGCCGGATATTCAACACAGGCGTTGATTCCCCATCATGGATACAACGTCAAAGACCTCTACACAGGCAAGTCGCCATCGGATCTTGGAAATTTGTACCATGAAAACTTACTTCATACGAGAATCATTCAGCTTTGCGATATAACGCATGATGTGGCACCCGATGTTATCCTCATTGAGGCTTATCCATTTGCACGACGCAAGTTCAAATCCGAAGTTATTCCTTTCCTAAAGTTTGTTAGAAAAAAATACCCTCATTGTCAGATCTGTTCGTCTGTTCGCGATGTGCTTCTCAAGTATGGTGGTGATGAAGCCCACAGGAATTTTGTGATTACTGAGCTTAATAAAAGATTTGACAGGCTGTTTATTCATAGTGATCCTAATTATATAAGGCTCGACCAGACTTTTGGTTCACTCAGTCCCATAAAGTGCAGGGTGGAGTATACCGGATTTGTGTGCAGAGGACCAGATGCTGACATTCAAAGAAAGAGTTGGCATGACGGCGGATCCATTGTGGTCAGCTACGGGGGTAGTATAGTCGGCAATGAAATAATAGAAGCTACATTGCATTGTCATCAAAAGTTTTTTGGCCATAGGGAATTGCACATATTTACCAACCCAACACACACACACAATCATGGTTACATAAAAAATGTGCATTTTCATGGATTTGACTGGGACTATATAAATTTCTTGGGGAGTGCTGCCGTCTCCGTCAGTATGGGGGGATATAATTCGGTCATCGAGGCAATCAGATGCAAAACCCCTTCGGTCATTGTTCCCTATAACCAGAATAACGAGCAAGATATCAGACTTGAACTCCTTCGGGATTCTGGTTTGTTTGAAGTGATTGCCGGTGACAAACTGAATCCTGCAACACTCAAGATTGCTATCGAGAAGGTGGTCAACAAACAGCCCTGCCAAGACAAAATCAACCTTGACGGGGCTGGTTATATTAAACGTGAGTTGTAGGCACTGAGCAGTGCTTTTCTACGCGTTTCGGCGTCAATTTTTTCACTGTGTCCGCCTGCGTAGGATTTTCCGCTTTATGCGGGTTAGGACATCAACGTGCATTATGACGAGCAAGGCTGAACCAATTTTATTTTATTCCGACGTATACGAGCCCACAAGCGGTGGCCTTGTCACCTCGTTGAGAAGAATCATGAGAGGTTTAACCGCTGCAGGCCTCTTTGAAGTTCATCTCCTGACTTACAACCCTGATCCGGCAAAGGCTGAGGCTTCTGTGCCTAATCGAGACGGGATATATGTTCATGGACATTGTCATGAACAAGGCGAGAGAGAACACGCCTACATGTATGTCATGTCAGCTGTAAAACGGCTTGCAGAGCTTCAGAATAAATACGGATACAGACTCCTGATTGCGTTTTACGCTCACATGCCGGCCATGATCGTGTCTACAGTAGCATCGTGTAGTCACATTCCCTTTATTGTCTGCGCAAGAGGTTCTGACATTAATGTCAAAATGTTGGACCCCCTTCACAGGACAATGATTCAGAAATATATCAGGGGTGCATATTCCATCATTGCTGTTTCGGAATCTCTTGCTCATAGCATAAGACGTTTTAATGTCTTGCCCGACAATGCAAGCATTGTGCGTGTAAACAACTCTGTGGATTCTGATGAATATAATATTGCTGTTGAGCGCAAGCAGGTATCAAACAACAGGTATGATTTTGCATTTATTGGGAACGCACGACCTCAAAAGAGATTTGATCTACTTGTCGAAGCCATGGCGCGTCTGAAGGCACAAGGCGTTACCCCTCGTGTGGCGGCAGTACTTCTACCTCATGTCCGATTTCCCCATTTGGCGGAGCAATGGAGGTCTATGGCTTTTGATAAGGGCATCGGCGATCAGATAGACTTTATCGGACCCATGGACAGGGCGGGCATTGTTGCATTATTTGGGGACGCGAAGAGTATTGTTGTTGCGTCTGATAAAGAGGGGTTTTCAAATGTAATACTTGAAGCCATGGCGTCGGGTTGTTATGTGGTTGCCCGAGAGACAGCAGTTGATCCCTTGATTGCCCCGCATGCTTATGTATTCCAAGATCTTGACGCATTGGTAGAGGCCATGAAGACAATCATAAACATTAAAAGAACCTATTCGATAGAAAATGTTGAGTTCATAAGGGAAAATTTTTGTACCGAACGGGAGACCGAAGCGTATAAAGATATATTCTATCAAGCGATACGATCGAAAGGAGTTGGTTCTGGCCAAACGCAATAAAGAGATTGATGTTTTGATATCGGTCCATGTGGAAGAACACGCCAAGTTTTTTCGCGATCGTCACATTGGCCATACAAAGTTTTTCAGATTACTATTAGATACAAAAGCGAGGATTCCGTTTACCCTGCTCATTGCCAGAGTCAAGGAGGATGAACGTTGTTTGGCGTGTGATAAGGAGATCTTGGAAGAAATATTGTCTACAACCAACATGGAGGTTGGACTGCATATTCATCCATCCCTTGCGGCATATCCTTATAAACGGCAAAAGAAGATTATTTTAAGGGAGTATAAGAGGTTTATCATGGAGACAGGCATGACTCCCCGGACATTTTCGGGTGGCCATTGGTGTGTCAACAACGACACCCTCAAAATCATCAGAGAACTGGGGATTGCGGTTGATGCCTCGGTTGTGCCTGGTTGTGTAGTCACTGCCAATAATGGGGCAATTGTGAAGCACGGAGATTCAAAGCGAGAACCTTACTGGGTGTCGGAGAGCGATCTTTGGACCGCGTCTCCTAACGGGGTCTTGTTGGAAACCCCCGTCTCGATTGATGGTGAGGGCAGAATACTGGATCTGTGTTTGATGCCTTTATGGGATATAAGAAAACACCTGTGTGATCTGTCAAGATCAGACACGTGCAGGGCCTATTTGCACATGACATTTCACTCTTACGATGTATTTTCTGCGGGTAGCGAAAGAAATTTCATTTATGGAAAAATACTGCATGTTTGTGATCTTGTGTATTCTGAGTTTAAGAAAGTAAATTTTGTGACGTGTTTTGACTACTACAGTCACATGAAGGAGACTTATGAAGCTGGTCATTGAGCTGAGCAGGCAGGAAGAACTGGTGTTGATGCGATACGTTACAAAAACGGTCGCAGGTGTAACCGAAAATGCCATAAAGAAATACTTTCGCTATATCAAGAACGACGATTTTATAAGGCTGTTGCGACGGGCACTGAAACTCAGCAGCGACTCTTATCTTCAACAGTTTATGCAATATTATGTTGATCAGAGGGCACCTCATATTTTTAAGAAACTGCACAAGGACATCTTGAAGCAGACGGGAAAGAGACCAACCAAGCTATGATAAGAGCTGTTCAGGGGACAACACGGTATTTTATCCAGATCATGCGATCCAAACAGATGGGGTTGGGGTATGCGGTTTTGGTAGGGTTGATTTCTGCCGGTATTGGTGTTCTCCTTCCCTGGTTTTCAAAGGTTTTTGTTGATGAGGTTCTCATTAACGAGAATAAGCAGTATCTCCTGCCTCTTCTTCTTTTCTGGCTTTTTTTTGAATGTGTAAGGTCATTTGGTACCAGCATGCAGAAGGTCTACACGCAGAATGTGACGGGTGGACTGATCGTTGATTCAGGTGCCTTCATCTTGCGAAAGATACATAGATGTGCCAAATTAATCTTTAAAGAATCTTCGCCGGGGAAATTCATCACCAATATCGATGATGTGGCAAACAGCGGGGCCACGCTGGTAGATATAATCAACGAAATGACTGAGATCGTTGTGTATCTCGCGGCCATCCCTTTTATTTTCCTTATTATTGACCTCACTCTTTCGCTTATCGTTGGGACAACAGTGGTCTCGTGTGTGCTTGTATCAACGCTACTGTCGCGAATTATTAAGAATCTCCACACAAGAAAGAGAAGAGCAGAATCTTTGTGTCTTGAATCAACGCTGGCTTCTATAGAAAAAACATTTTTTTTGAAAAGCTACAGGCTCGAAAAGAAGATGCTGGATGAGATACTTGTTCAGAGTTATCGAATCAGAGATCTTGGGTACTACAAGACACTTGCAGGGCAGACAAGCAGGGTTATCAATCGTCTCATATTTTCACTGGGCTGGTTTTTCTACAGGTTGATTTCTGCTTATCTTGTTTTTGATGGCGCAATGACGATTGGAGATTACTTTGCCTATAATGTGGTGTTGTCACTCTTATTCAGTCCGATAGAATTGCTCACAGCCCTTGTGGGCCCCGCACAGGAAATGATAGTCAATAGCAGAAGAACTCGTGAACTCTTAGAGTTTCCCGAACAATCTGATGGAGCGGAACATGTTCATGAAGCTGGTGATGTGGCTCTGGAGAATGTGATGTTTTCTTACGATAGGAAAAACATTCTCAACAATGTTTCTTTTGTTTTTAAGACAGGCATTTTGTATGGTTTGGTAGGGGTCAATGGTTCTGGAAAATCAACCCTATTGCAGCTGATAGCGCGGCATTACGACACAGATGGGGGGACAATCAGATTTGGTCGTTGGCCTGTCAGAGATTATAAAAGAGATGAGTATCATTCTCGAGTCAACTATCTGACAACAGAAGGTTTTGTTTTTCCTAGCGGGATAAGAAAAAACATTGTGCTTGATGGCGAGTTCAACGAGTCTCTGTATCATAAATTGATCAAAGATCTTAAGATGGCAAACATCCTTCATCGGTTTTCAGACCAAGATGAATTATACTTTGGAGGGGTGAAGGTAGATCTGTCAAGCGGTGAAAGACAAAAAATATCTCTTGCGAGAGCCTTGTACCGTGCGCAGGACATATACTTATATGATGAGGCGTTTTCATTCCTGGACGTGGCAACACGCACAAATATTACGTCAATCATCAAGACATACCTCGGTCAAAAAATTCATATCATTGTTTCCCACGATGTAAGCATACTTGAGAAACTTGATTATCTACTGATTCTCGATGAGGGGCAGATAGTTGATCATGGCAGGACAAAAGATATTATTCAACACAGCAAGGCCTTCATAAAATATATTGAGGGTGTGGGCTGAGCATAAGGAAGCGTCTCCATGTCATCAATCATTTATGGTTGTCTTTCGAGTCATGTTCTTGACCATGCCGATAGCATCAAGTCTCTTCGTGGCTATTTTACAGGGCGTGAACAATGTACATTCAAGGAGTATCGTGGCACTCATTATATTGCTGGATTGATTCAGCGAGATCGCAAAGAGAGGTATTGTTTCTCGCGGGAGGACAATATGATCTGTCTTGTGAGCGGCAGCGTTTACGGGTCTGATCATTTGAGCACAGGTTCGGATGCGGAGATTGTACTTGATGCGTATCGCAGGGCAGGTGTTTCACTGGCAGGCAGTATTGAGGGCCCTTTTGTTTCACTGATTTGTGACATTAACAAAAACCGGATGTGTATTATCAATGACGTATTTGGAGCGCAGCCATTTTATTATACTCGTGTTAACGATGGGATAATATTTTGTTCTGAAGCAGAAGCTTTTATCGAATGTGGTCTCATTAAAGCAAAATTGAACTGTCAGGCATTGGCCGATCTTTTTGTAGCGGGGTTTGTCATTGGCGAGGACACTCTTTTTGATCAGATTTTTAAGCTGGATGGGGCATCGGTATTGTTGTATGATGGCGCGGGGGTTAACAAAAAATGCCTGACAAATTATTTTCCTGATGAGGCCACAGAAAAAAAACTTCATGAACGATATCATCATACGGACTTTCTCATTGCATCTTCCGTAAAACAAATACAAAGATATGTGTGCGGTGGCCGCGCAGTTTTTGCGTTGAGCGGAGGATTGGACTCCAGAATAATATTAAAGTATATCTTGGAGCAAAAATTTCTGCCGAAGATTGTTACTTATTCCAACCAATTGGAAGGCTTAAAGAATGATGTGGCATATGCAAGAATGCTGTCTCGTCACTTTCAATTCAGGTTAAACGTAATACCGGAGAACCCGGGTTCCGTGACTTGCCTGCCATTCATGTTGCAGCGGGCAGAACTGAGAGGTTTTGCACGTATCAGCGGCCATTTGGGTGATATCATAAAGGGCTCGCCCTACAGAATCTTGTGTCACAAAGAAGCAGATAAGGCTGATCAAGCTATGAAACGTATTTTTTCGCGGCGTTTTATAAAAAGGCTTGCCCGACATCCCTTTGAACGAGTGACTCAAGCTGTGAATAGTATTAATTCGTCAAGAGAGGAAAAGAGGATCAGCATTTTTTGCTTGCAGAATATATCCAGCTTTTTTAAGTTGCTATCACCAGGCCAGCATCGTTTTGGCAATTCTTTTTTTAAAAATCGTCACTACCCCTATCTTAACAAAAAACTGATTTCGTATCTGATGAATATGCCTCTCAGAGCTTATATAAATCGCAGATTCATGCATGGTTTTGTCAACCATGCGATGCCTGATTTTGCTTCATTGCCAAGCACAACTGTTGATCTTGAGTGTTCACCTCAGTACGGTCACCCTGAAAATTATGTCAGTTTTAGTGATCAACAGTTTTTCTCCTATCTTGAAACCTATCAACGTTTTTCCCCGCTCTGGGAGATGGATATTTTTAATGATCAATTTATAACGCAGAGAGAAAGGATGGGTGCCTGTCTCTTTAATGTCTGGCACGATCATTATTTTGGTTTTAAGAGTTCTGTAAGAAAGATGAAGAGAATTGAAAATAAATGGCTAAAGACCAGAGGTTTTTTGAAATCTATGTAATCAATTCCGAATCATTACCGAGATGATATTTTTTGCAGAATTTGAAGTAAAACTTTTCCATGAATTCAAAATAAGGCGTCCTCAGAACATCTTGCAGTTCGTGATGTTTCAGATCGAAGAGTGCCAGTTGGCTAAGGTATAATTTTTCTATTTTGGGTTCTAGAGTGGTGTCTGAATAGCGCGGCTGATAACGACAGCAGAACTCCACTTGTCTATCGTGTGCAATATAGAGTTCTTTACGGTGGACAAATTTGCAGGTATTGCATTTGTTGTTCAACGGATTGAACTCAAGCGGTTTGCTGAAACTGTTTTTGTAATTTCTTGATGTTTTGAAGATAATCTTGCAACCTAATGTTCTCGCAAGTGTTTTTGCGGTTTCAATTTCGTGTTCATTGGATTTAAAGACGATGAATTGCCATTCGGCCTTTCCCCCACCATCAATGAATGACGTCATGTGACTCATCACCGTATTGAGATCTGCGCCAACTCGGTATTTTGTGTAGTTTTCGGAACTTGTGCCATCGATTGAAAAACACACATGAACGCCCAACGTAGCGAGTTTATGCCACCACGCTGCATTGTGTGTTGTTCCATTTGTATCGATAGACAATTTTGCCGTGGTGTGCTCCCGAAACCACTGTATAATATTCAAAATGAGGGGGTGCAGTGTTGGTTCACCAAAAGTACCGCACAGGCTGACGTGTATCAGTTGACCTGCAATCTGTTTGATTCTTTTTGAGATGAGACACCAGTCCATGTCAACGGGCTTTTTCTTATCGAGATGCGGGAGATATTTCGTGCGTGAGCAAAACGGGCACTTTATGTTGCAGTTGTTGGTGAGATCAAGATGGAGCCTTTTGATATCCGCAGGTAGCATTAATGTGGCTTCTTTGTATAAATGAGGAGCCGACAATACTCAACTCAGGCTTGCAAAAAAAACTGCCTGTATTTTATCATTCAATTACAAATCGCCGTTGTAGACTCGTCTTGAATAAAATCCTCGAGTGCGCTTAAATCATACGCCAAACCGCTGTATCCGGCTGTCCCTGAAAAATTGTCGCTCGAATAGCTGGTGCTGAGTTCGTAAGAAAAACTAAAAGTCTGCTCGGATGCCGTGGCGCCTACGGAGACTGCGAGGGCAACACTATTAGACGAAGAGACTTCGGTTGTGTCGGTGAGGTCGTTGGTGTCAAAATTATTTGAACCGAGGATGTAATCGAGTGAGATGGTGGTGGCGAGTTCTCCGGTGACTGTCGGGGTAATGGTGCAATTACCGTTTGAAGTCTGCATGAGGATAATATCTTGGCAGTTGTTGTACTGGATTGTAAACGAGCCGGTGAGGCTTCCTGATGTTTGGCTGGCATCCAGCACAAAAGTGGCTGAGCCAATGATGTTTTTTGTGCCGCCGGAATCGCAGTTGTTTGATTCAGCAAGGTCAACCGTGATGCTTATTTCGTTTTGATTAAAGTCATTGCTGAACTTTATGGTATCCATGAACGATGGATCATCATCGTCGCTGCCGGTGGCCTCTGCAAGATAATCTTCAATATCACCACGTATTGCATTTGCCTTGTTAAGCACATCGGTTGTGACCAGATTGGCGACAGGTCCGACATTGGTTGCCACTGTTGTTGTGGGGTCGGAGGCACTGGGATTGGTACCGTCATCCGGTGCAAGGGCGTTTGAGTCGCAGTTTAAAAGTCCCAGACACAGGCTGGCCAAAATTAGACATTTCATTTTCATATCGGGACAATAACCAACTCAAAAGGGTGGCGTCAATATGATAGATGAATAACAAAAAAAAAATATCCCGGGCCGTTTATGCCGCCAACCCATACAACGCCCCGTATCTCTCATTGAGGTATGTGAGCAGGGACCCAACCTGCGGGGGTTGTCCTGTCACCCTTTGGAGCAGTTCGTGCATGGAGTATTTTGCGCCGTGTCTGTAGATGTTTTCTGTAAGAAAATGGCGGAGCGGTGTAAAGTCCCCTTGGGCCATGGACTGCGGTATTGCGGGATTTTTTTTAAGGGCGGCATCAAAGAATTGTGTGCTGAGGATGTTGCCTAAAACATAGCTGTGAAACAGCATCAGCCCCGAGTCAAACCAGTGCGGGTCCTGCAGGACCCCCTCGGCATCTGTTGTGATATCGATACCGAGGTCCGCTTTCATGCGTTCGCGCCAGAGTTGCGGGAGGTCGTCTGTGGTGATGGAACCCTCCAGCAGACCCAGTTCGAAATCAAAACGCATGATCGCGTGCAGATTGTATGTGACCTCATCGGCCACAGCCCTCAAGGGTGACGGGACGACCCTGTTCATGGCCCTGACAACGGCCTCTTTTGTGACGTGATCAAATTTTCCCGGAAACTGCGCTTGAAGACGCGGGAAAAAAAAGTCCCAGAAGGCAGGGTGTCTCGCCACAATGTTTTCCCAGAGCCTTGACTGACTCTCGTGGACGGCATCTGATGTGCCTCGTGCAAGGATGGTACCATTAAGGACCGGATCCAAGCCCTGCTCATACATCGCGTGTCCGGCCTCGTGTACGGCACTTGTAAAGGCCTCGCAAAAATCCTGCGGGACAATCCGCGTGGTGATCCTGACATCATGACTGCCAAAGTTGCTCATAAAGGGGTGCGCCGCAAGGTCAATGCGGCCGCGGCTGATATCGTACCCAAGCCGGGAAACCACTTCTGTTGCAAAGGCGAGTTCCGCGGATGGTTTAAATACCTGCCTGAAAAAGTCGTCGCTCGGCACGGGGCTTGCTTGTATTTTTTTTAGCAGAATCAACAGGCCGGTTCTTAAGGGACCAAAGAGGGCGCGAAGCTCGTTGACGGTCACACCATGATCGGTGAGGGCGAGCAGGGCGTCACCCGGGTGGGCCATTTCGGGAAAACAGGCGGCGTATTTTCGTGCCAGTGCGATGTTGCGATCCAGTGCCGGTTTGGCGAGCGCGTAATTATTTTGTTCCCTCGCCTTGGCCCAGATGGCATGCCCCTCTGCAAAGGCCTGTGTTATTTGTCCGCAAAGTTCCGGTGGGACGCGCAGGGCCCGTTTTTGCTCCCTCACAGCATGGCGGACAAGCGCGTGTTCGAAAGAATCAGCGGGGAGTTCTGCAAGTTCTGGTTTAAGGCGTTCTATGATCCCGCTTGTCGTGGGGTCTCTCCACAGGCGGTTTTCGAGCTGCGCGATCTGGGCCAGCATTTGTGATCGGGCGGCATTTCCTGCTGGCGGCATCATGGTCATCTGGTCCCAGCACGCGAGGTTGGAAATCTGAGTCAGGGCACAGATTTCGCCTGTTCTTTGCTTGAGGGCATTTAAAGCAAGATTCATAAACCAAACAGTGAATGGCACCAGTTTTATTGTCAAGCGCACAGCCTGTTGAGGGGGCGACATTTTTATGAGAAAAAAATGACGGACATGGTATGTTGGTTGCGGATGGCTTTGATTGGCGTTTATTAAGGCAGTTTGTTTTTTTAAAGCCGCCCCAAAAACGAAAACAAATTAAACCGTGTAAAACTGAATCGTCTGGTTTGGTCGACGGGGACTTTGGTCACTGTTTTAAGAATCTGTTTTGCCAGTTCTTCTTTTTTTTGCCGTTGGAATTTTATTTTTTTCCCATCGCTTGAAATGAGGGTGACTTCGTTAAGGTCGCTGCCAAAACCAACGTTTTTTTTGCTGATCTCGTTGAGTACAATCCAATCGAGATTTTTTTCTTTTAATTTCTGCCTTGCGTACGTGACACCCTGATGTGTCTCTGCCGCAAAGCCCACGAGTGTTTGACTGTTTTTTTTGATCTGGCCCAATTTTTTCAAGATGTCGGGGTTTTTAATCAGGGTGAGGTTGAAACGGTCCCGCGTTTTTTTGATTTTTCTGCTTGAAAACTTACTGACCCTGTAATCCGCTACAGCAGCGACTTTAAAGCAGATGTCTGCGTGCGGGAAATGGCAGAGGACCTCTTTGAGCATGTCACGAGCAGTCTTTACGGGGACAAAAAGACAGCCGCCTGGTTTTTTAAGTTGAGTGGGGCCCGAAATCAGGATAACACGGTATCCGGCCCTGATACAGGCGCGGGCGAGGGCGTAGCCCATTTTTCCAGACGAATGATTGGTGATGTGCCTCATGGGGTCGATGGGTTCGATGGTGGGGCCCGCTGTAATAAGAATGGTTTGTGTTTTCATGTAAAATGCTTTTTTTGTGACATTGCAGAAGATGACAAAATATTCAATCCTATTCACAACCCTGTTGGTTCTTTGCCTTGCGTGCATGGCGCCGCAAAAGGAGCCTCCTGTGTTTTCAAGGGAACTCGCACGCATTGACGACATGATTATTAAGGAAGACGTCTTAAGGTTTCGTTTGCACCTTGAGATGAGTCAGTATCCCGAGGGGTATTATAAACGGGGCTCGGGTGGTGTCACACAAGGACCGAGACTCAAAGAGCTGGTCAGTGTGGTGTTGGGTGAGATCATCAACGATTATGCCATGATTACCTATGGCAAAAAAAAGAACATTGTCATCGACGAAAATATCATCGCTGCAAAACTCGAAAAGAGACAGAAAGAATGGAATCCCAAATCCTTTGATCACTTTCTTAACGAGAACAATATTCCCTACAGCCGCTGGAAACAGCTTGTTGAGGATGAAATCAGGGTCCAGCAGATCATGGAAAAAGAATTATCCGAGGGGCTCGCTGTTTCCCTGGCAGAGGTGACCGCTTATTATCAAAAAAACAGTCAGGAGTTTGAGGTGGGGGAGCGTGTCAAGGTGCGCCAGATTGTAACGGATTCCCTGGAGAAGGCCAATGAACTGCATGAGCGCCTGCTGGGGGGTGAAAATTTTGCCAAACTGGCCATCAATCATTCTCTGTCGCCGGACAGGGCTAATGGCGGGGATCTGGGGTATTTTGCCCGGGGCAGTTATCCCAAAGAGTTCGACGAGACCTGTTTTAAGCTTGAGAAGGGGCAGATCAGTCCTGTGGTCAAGAGTGATTACGGGTATCACATATTCAAGCTGTTGCACAAAAAACCCGCTGGCAAAAAATCACTTGATGAAGTAGCCTCGCAAATTCACCAAATATTATTTGAGGAAAAATTAAAAACCAAATATGACGCTTGGCTCAAGAAGGTGAAAAACGAGGTTAAAATCACCGTTCACAGAGAGGTTCTCGACAACCTTACCTTATGAAAACACTCTTGTCTGTTTTACACCTTAACCTTATGAAAACACACTTGTCAGTTTTACACCTTATGAAAACACTCTTGTTAGTTTTATTTATCTTGTTTGCCTTTTGTGCCTCTGCAGAGACGGTGGATCGTATTATCGCCAAGGTGGGCAGTGAAGTCATCACGCAGAGCGATGTCGCGCAGGACACCGCACAGAGAAAGGCCTTCTACACCCAGAAATACGGAAAGCAAAGGGGTCTTGAGGAGTTTAACAAGTTTCAAAAAGACGCACTCAACGAGATGATCCTGATGCGCGTCTTAAATGAACAGATCATCAAAGAGGGGCTCGAACTCACAGAGAGAGAGATTACAGAGGAATATCAGCAAAGACTCAGACAGTCCGGGATCAACGAAAAACAGCTGATCGAAAAACTTGGTGACAACGGCGTGACTCTCAGGGATTTTAAAGAGAGCATAAAAAAAGAGATTGAGCGTACCCGGTTTATCCAGAAAAAGATTTCTCCTCTCATTGCCATCTCCGACTTTGACCTTCAAAAGGAATACGAAAAGAACATCAAAAGCTACGAGGTTTACACAAAATTAAGGTTTATCGAGGTTTTTTTGACGATCGATAAATTCGAAAATGCAGATCAAATGAACTCAAAGGCACAACAGATGCAGCAAAAGCTCAAAGCCGGGCAGAATATTTCGGCGCTCGTCAAAGAGTATTCATCGGGGGCCTTTGCGGCGCAGGGTGGTGATTCGGGGCTGGTCGATGCAGACCAACTCAGGCCGGAGATTCAATCTGTCCTTTCTTCGCTCAGCCCGGGACAGATTTCCCAAATCCTTCCCATACAAAACGGGTTGTTTATTTTTAAGCTGATCGCCAAATCAGATCCCAGACCTCTGCCTTTTAACGAGGTGGCAAACCAGATCAGGTCGCAGTTTTCCGAAAAAATGATCGAGGATGAACTTAAAAAATACCTGACTGTGATCAAAGATCAAACATACGTGGAGATCATGCAGTGACGCACAGGTCTGTTGTCATCACGATGGGGGATCCCTCAGGGATTGGTCCCGAGATCATCTGCAAGTCGTTGCTCAAGGGCGGACTCTCTCGCAAGAACAAATATTACATCATAGGTCTTAAATCAGTGTTTGAGGCTGTGCCCGCGTACAGGGGGGTTGCGGGTCAAAAAAACATTTCGTTTATCGAGATTGGCGGCTCTCGCGCTGTGAGCAAAAAAAAATTGACGGGACTGTTTTGTGGCCGGGCCTCGGTGGAATCCCTTAAACAGGCGGTAGAGCTGATCAAATCAGGCAGGGCGGATGCGCTGGTTACGGCACCCATTTCAAAAGAGCATGTCAAGAGGGCGGGGTTTGCATTTCCGGGACACACAGAGTTTCTCTGTCACGAGTTTAACGTAAAAAAATACGCGATGATGCTTTTTCACGAGAGGCTGCGAGTGGTGCTGACAACCATTCATATCCCCTTAAAAAGAGTCCCGGCGCAGATCAGCAGGAGGAGTGTCCTCGAAAAACTTGAGTTGACAGCGGAGGAGCTTAAGCGCGCGTTTAAAATAAAAAGACCGCGTCTGGCCGTCTGCGGGCTTAACCCCCATGCGGGGGAAAACGGCATGATGGGGGACGAAGAGATCAGGGTCATTATTCCGGCGATCAAATTATTTCGCCGCAAGACCGCGTTCTCAAACGTGGGTGTCGCGGGGCCACTGGCTTCGGATACCGTTTTTTGCCGGGCCCTGGACGGAGAGTTCGACGCAGTCCTGTGTCACTATCACGATCAGGGTCTCATAGCATTAAAGACCACAGGGTTTCATCATGCGGTCAATATGACGCTGGGGCTTCCCTTTGTAAGAACGTCACCGGGGCATGGGACGGCGTTTGATATTGCGGGACGCGGCATTGCGGATGACAGGAGTATGAGAGCTGCCCTTGCCGCTGCGACAGGCGGGGTGTCAGGATAAATTCGGAGGTGAGTGTTTTGGCCGCGTTTTTTTGGCCTGGTTCATTTTTCACTTGCGGACTTTGAGTTGAGGAGGATCATGACTGAGATTAAATTTGGCACAGATGGCTGGCGCGCCGTGATCGATCGGGACTTTAATGCGCAGAACGTGGCGAGAGTGGTGCAGGGGTTTTGCGATGTCAAGCAGGCAGAAAAGAATCGGCTGGTGTATGTGGGGTATGACCGCAGAAAGATGTCAAACAGCATGGCGGCCCTTGCGGCGCAAATACTTGCGGCCAACGGGTTTGATGTGAAACTCTCAAACCAGTTCTGTCCGACACCCTGCATTTCGTGGATGGTCAAAACAACTCACGCGCTTGCGGGTGTGGTGATCACAGCCTCACACAATCCCGCACAGTGGAACGGCGTCAAGTTTAAAGAGGCGACAGGATGCGCTGCCTCGACCGAGTTTACCCGCGAGATCGAGCATCAGATACAAAAAAACACGACGGACAAACGAGCGCCCTTGACCGGCAATTTTGCGGACCTTCTCCAATCGCGGCGCATTGTCTATTTTGACCCGATGGGTGATTATGTCGATCACCTCAAAAAATTTGTTGATGTCCCTCTTATCAACAGTCAAAACTATCGTATCGTTTATGACCCTCTCTTTGGATCGGGGGCTGGCTTTATCGGGCGTGTTCTGGGGACCGAGATCACACAAATTCACGCCGAGGACGATGTGACTTTTGGGGGGCTTAATCCCGAGCCGATTGCTCAAAACACAGCGCTTCTCAGAGAGGAGGTCTTGGAACACGGCGCCCACATTGGGCTTGCCACAGACGGTGATGCTGACAGGATAGGGGCCTTTGATGAAAAAGGTGCCTTTGTCAATTCACACCAGATTTTTGCCCTGTTGCTTTTACACAATCTTCGTTATCGCGGTGGCAGCGGGGCGGTTGTTAAAAGTATTACCACAACCGAGCTCATCAGAAAAATTTGCGACAAGGCGGGGATGGATCTCATAGAAACGCCCGTGGGTTTTAAATACATCAGTCAGGAACTTATTAAACACAACGCCCTCATGGGCGGCGAAGAATCAGGCGGCATCAGCATTCGCGAGCATGTCCATGAGCGTGACGGTGTGCTTAATGCTCTTTTACTGCTCGAGATAATGGCCGTGAACGGAAAAAGTTTATCAGAGATGATCTGCGCCATGGATGCAGAGTTTGGAAAATTTTTCTACATGAGAAACGATTATCACCTTGCCAGAGAAAAAATAAACCAGATCGATGCGGAGGCAAGGCGACAGCAGATTGCCGAGGTTGGCGGTGTTCCTGTCAGCAGGTACGACTTGATGGACGGTGTTAAAATTTATTTTGCAGACTATTCCTGGCTATTTATTCGGGCATCGGGCACCGAACCCTTGCTGCGTGTGTATTCGGAGGCGACGAGTGTCGAGCGAGTCAATCTGCTGCTTGATTTTGCAAGGGTGCATTTTGGGTTGTGATTGGTCCTTGGCCACCTATCGGCTGATTCATCCCTTCATCCATGAGCATCATCGTCCGCAAACGTAGAGATTGTAGTGCTTTGCCGTCAGTAATACTTTAGTCTGAGTTTTGTGGACGTCTGTTTTTTGTCTGTCTTTGGTGATCTTTTGAGGTGTCCCCCAAAAAAAACGACGTGCGTGTGGATAACGTGAGATGATTTGTGATGTGTTATCAAAAAGTTAACAGAAGTTATCCACAGATGTGCACATTTGAAAAAGCTGCTTCGTGAAAATGCAGGCATATCACGGGACTAGAAGGTATATTTGCGGGGATTTCTTTTCAACACCTGTGGATAATTTTTTTTTGATTTTTTTCTTTCAATCATTTCAATCATGTAAAATTTTGTTAAAATTTTTATTTGTTCTTTGTGTGCAAGGTTTGATTATAATGCAGAGGGCGAAAGAGAAAATAAAAGCCCGGTTCTTTGAAAATTCAATCTATCGTTTAAGAGAATTTTTCTCGCAAGAGAAAAACTTCGAACTGCAACTTTTCTGGCGTTAGCAGAGTTTACCGAATCGGGTTGTGTTCTGTTTGGGGGGCTTTTTGTGAAAAGAGCTCCCGGCAGAGGGTCCGGAACCAAATCCGACGCAAAACTCGAACAGAAAAGCTGAAAGCGAAGGCGAAAGGTCACAATGGGGGCAGCAAGCGAAAGCAAACTGCTATTTTATGACTCAAGAGGCTCTCAAGGTCAGCGAACTTGGAATCCTTCGGGATAGCCAATAGCAAGGCCAAAAGAGTTCGGATCCTGGAAGCGGGGTCCTGCGGGTTGTGAGAGAAAACCATAGAGGCCAAATGGAAATCCCACATGAGGACAGACAACCAAAGGTCTGTGATCCAACAGGCCAAAAGTTGTCGATTTTCATGGGCGGCACAAATCCCTGAAGCTGAGGCGGCCGTGTTAGACTTGGTGTCCAGCCAAGCCGCACGGAGGAACCAACAGCACGAGGGAATGGGGGGTCGACAAGACCTACCGCCAGCCATGAGGGTTTTGATACTCAAGAGGGGCGTCTTTCTCATAAACGATAGATTGAGTCTTTAAGGGACCTCAAGGCCTTAAGCGTGCCTGCATCAACCACGAAGGTAAGGTTGGCGGTGCGTGAGGGCGGCAGATCACATCTGCTTGCTCTTTGAAAATTGAATCTACTGTTTAGAGGATTTTCCTTTATTATTAATTTAGGAAAACTCCGAACTCTTACTTTGTTGACGTCAGTCGGATCTGTTGAATCAATCCGAGATCTGCAAGTTAGGGCTTTTTGTGAAAAGAGCTCTCGGCAGAGGGTCCGGAACCAGGGTTGACAGCAAATCCAAACAATCAAAGTAAAAAGCGGAGACAAAGGTCACAATGGGGGCAGCAAGCGAAAGCAAACTGCTATTTTACGACCCAAGAGGCTCTAAAGATCAGCGAGCTTGGAATCCTTCGGGATAGCCAATAGCAAGATCACAAGAGAAACGGAACCTGGAAGCGGGATCCTGCGGGTAGCGAAAGAAAACCATAAAGACCAGTGGAAACACCACAAGAGGACAGACAACCAAAGGGCTGGGATCCAACAGGCCAAAAGTTGTCGATTGTCATGGGCGGCACAAATCCCTGAAGCTGAGGCGGCCGTATTAGACTTGGTGTCCAGCCAAGCTGCACGGAGAAACCAACAGCACGAGGGAATGGGGGGTCGACAAGACCTACCGCCAGCCATGAGGGTTTGGATACTCTAGAGGTGTCAATGCCTTTTAAACAGTAGACCAAGCATAAAAACCCGGACTTGCTTAGCAGGTTCCGGGTTTTTGTGTTTTTTGGGGTGGTATCTCCTGTCGCCCTGAACTTTTGAACTGCCTATCTAGGTTAAGTCATCCTTGCGCCTCATAATTGGCGCCTTTTGTAATCCAGTTTTTCAACAAAAAACAAATCAAAATTCCGCCCAGGGCCAGGCTACCCAGAATAAACCACATGGCGTTGGGTGACTGCCAGAATCCCGCTTCACCAGAAATAATTTTGTCTGCAATGCCCTCGGGACACCAGCGTACCAGCATGTGACCAGATGCAAATGACACCAGGGTCTTGGCCCCAAACCAGGGGATCTGCGAAAACCCCAGATAGGACCCCTCCTGTCCCTTGGGCGCAATGGCCGCTACCAGCTCGTAGTATTTGGGTGACCAGATGATCTCGCCCAGGGCCAGCACAATAAGGGATATAATGGAGAGCCAGTGAGTGATGTGCGGCAGGTCTGATCCCAGCCACCCGAAAGGTACGGCAAGAATAAACAGGGACAAGGCGGAGATTGTAGCCCCAAAGACCAACATTTTAAAAACATTGTAACGGTTGGCGAAAGGGATAAAGAGTACAAGTCCCATGATGACCAGAGCGGGATTGAGGGCCTGATAAAAACCTACCTGCGCCTCCGGCCCGATGATACGGACCCAGAACTTTGGAAACAAAAGATACATGTAAGTAAACACCGCGCGTACCCCCAACAGCAAGGCAATGAGGACCAGAAATTTCCAGAACACGGGATTTTTAACAACCTGTGCAGCGATCTGCCATGGTTTAAGTTTTTTTGAGGGGGCCTCTTGTTCCTTTTGTTCTTCTGCAGGCTCATCGGGGTCCACATACTGGTCATTTTTTTTGATCATGACATGAGTGATAACAAGGGTGATGACTGCAATCACTGTAGACATGGTAAAGATGTGTGTGTAGGACAGACCCATCCACTGATGAATCACGTCAAGGGAATAACCGCCCAGCATGGCACCGACATTCATGGCCAGATACCACACGTTAAAACCGGCACCCCGGGATTTTTTGCTGGTAAAGAGTTTGTTGGACGTTTGAAAAATGGTCTGGATACTGGCCATAAACGGGGCCTGCGCCAGGAGCAGTCCGGCCACAATCCAGCCACGCTGCGGGATAGCGGGCTCAAGGGCCACGACCACGACAAGGCCTCGGGTAATCAGGTTACCCCAGAGGGTCCAGATCATGGCCCTGCGCACCCCAAGCCAGTCTGTGATCGTGCCCGAAAAAAAGAGCAGAATAGTTGTGGCCGTTGTAAAGAGGGTGACGGTGTAACCTGCGTGGACATCGTTCATGCCGATGTCGCCCGATAAAAAAAGCGTGGAACAGGACAGCATGGCAAAATACGCGGTACTGTCGAGGATGTTGATGATCTGTACACCCCAATATTCATAACCCGTTTTTTTAAGGACGTTAAAACCCCGAATATAGTCAAGTACCATTTGAGTAGCACTTTTATTTGGAACAACCTGATCCATGGGAATCTCCAGTTTTAAAAAAAGGCAGACGAGTTGAAAAGCTGGCAGGGTTTTTCTGCGCACAAAAAAAGTGACCACGGGGCGTTATGTTTTATGCAGGGTGTTGAGATTTTGTGCGACACCAGTCTGTGCAGCAGCAGCCACGGCAACGGACTTATGCGGGTTGCAGGATATAGTCAAGCGCTGTAAGAAAAAGCGTGTGCGAAAATTTGTGTAAGCAAAAGCGGAATCCCAACTTCACACCACCCTGATGGTGATGATCACTGCGTCTCATATTCCGGGATCACAAAATTATCACCGGAACTGCTTACAAAATCGGTATCGTTGTTCTGGTATGAGGGCATGTCAGAAAATACCACGGGCACATCGTCTAAAAACGTAAAGGGAAACTCTTGCGTGTCGCTGTAGGCTGGCCACGCGTAGGCCTCTTCAAATAGTGAGCACTGCGTTGTGTCTGTCTCGTTTGTGGGCAAGGCATTGCCTTCGTGTTTGAGGCAGAAAATACCGCCTAAAACTGTGGTGTCCGGCTCCTCGTCGGCCTCGTTTTCATAATGTTCAGTCACGAAAGCCATATTAAACAGCGAGTAATCGTCTAAACCATACCCGCCACGGCCTGTAGTATTTACAAGCGTCCACGAGTACCCCCCACCGCTGTTATCAAATCCATTGCCTCTGGATGCCACGTTAAAATCACCCACCCCCGCTAAAACGGTCTCGTCCTCAAAGGCCACAGTACCTGTGATCCTTGTCCTTTCTGCCGTGAGTTGGTCATCATCTGTGCTATATTGTTCGTCGGCGCCTCTATAGGTGCTTCCCAGACTCATGTTGATGTCAATGTAATCGTGGCGTGTTTCGTCAACATTGGTCCCTGCAACATAGGTTGTCACAATAACGTTAAGCATTCTTAACTCAGAACCCCTCTCGGGATAGGCTTGGCTATCTACAACTGCAGCATAGTTTTGCATCATCACAAAGTGCAGAATATTATTGTTATCGTATCCATAAAGAAAAGTGTTGGTCCCCGAAGTGATACCTTCCACGTCTAAGACCTCTTCTTTAAAACACCTGTAGTAGCGGTTATCAGCCGTACCGTTATCAAGGGGTTCAAAAAAGGCAATATCAATAGTATCCCCCTCGTTTAAAACCTGCCCACCCGTACAATCAGCATTGGGGTCTCCCATGAGCAGACGCTCCACATCAATTTGAGTCTGGTTTAATAGGGATCGCACGTCTTCAAACGGATCGGTCACACGGTGTGTGGGGTCTTCTGCGTCTTCTTCGTTGGCCAACGCGGTCCATGCGTCTTCACTGGTGTATTCTAAAAACAGTTCGGGTGTGTTCATGCCCACGGCTGTTTTGTTTTTTGGTCCCATCAAGTTAGAAATCGAGGGGCTTGAGGCAACGGCTGTGGTACTCGGCATAAGAGCACCGCCCACCAGCTCGATTTCGGGGGTGAGTTTGGCAATGGTTGGAGGCAATGCCAGTGGTTCACTACTCTGTATTTGCCCGTCAGTCTCGTTGGTATTACCCCCTGCTGTAAGGGAAGAGGAACACCCTGGTGTCGATAGGCACAATAAAGTGATTACCCCACCAAGCACCATGAGCTGCACACAAAGGCGTGTTAAGTTAAAATTTTTCATAGCGTTTTTATCCTCACCATTTTAAAAAAGAGATCACACCATTGTAGCACAGTATTTACAGCTTGCCTACTGCTAAAAAAACCAGATTCATTAAGGCCGCAAAACAATATGGCTCACCCACATGTGTTTGGATGCTCTTGTGAGCAAACACCTAATAAGATGAAATCATTAAAACTTTTTCAAGCTTACCGCCGCAGAAAAAATTTCTTAAAACTTTTCGGGCACTTATCCGTTTATAACGATGGCGATGGCGATGGATTTTGCGTTAAAAAAAGGCTTGCTAAAATTTGATTTTTCGAAAAGTTTCACAGCCTTGGTAAAAGACAACACAATAAACAAAATACTCGATTACGGTGCCTTGAATGATGAGGCCCTTGTTGCAAAATATCAAAAGGGCGACGAGCGGGCATTTCAGGTTTTATTGCAAAGGCACAAGGGGCCGGTCTTTAACTTTATCGTCAGATTTTTGGGTAATGCTGAGATTGCCGAAGACGCCTTCCAAGAGGTTTTTTTAAGGGTCATTCAATCCATCAACGACTACAGACCTTCGGCAAAATTTACAACATGGCTCTACCGCGTAGCCCGCAATTATTGTATCGATTTTGGCCGCATGCAAAAGTACAGAAGACACCTTTCGCTCGATCATGCAGCCAACGCTGATTCGGGTTCACTGTACGAGAGGGTTGTTTCCGGAGACGAAAATGCAGAAGCCATCATGAGTGCGACAGAACTTGAAAAGATTCTTTTAAATGTTCTGGCCGAACTCAATGTCGAACAGAGAGAGGTTTTTCTTTTAAGAGAGACCGAAGGGCTGTCGTTCGACGAGATCGCAAAAATAACAAAGGTATCGGCAAACACGGTCAAGTCCAGAATGCGCTACGCCGTGCAGTCCTTACAAAAAAGATTTTTTGAGCTTAACATAAACGCTCAATCTATCAGCAAACATAACACATAACATACATATTGGTTAATTATGAACACAGAAAAAATTAAGGAAGATATCATCGATCTTTATTACGGAGAATCCAATCTGTCTCTCAAAGAGATCGCTGTAAGACACGGGGTTTCTTTAGAGGACTGCCAGCAAGAACTTAAGGCGGTTCTTTTGGTGTCGCAGGTTTGCCGCAGTCTGCCGCAGCATGTGCCTTCGCAGATCAGCATCAACAAGATCACAGCCCATGCGAGAGAAAAGGTCATGGCGTTGCAAAGAAAATCCTTTTGGCCCATGTTCAGGCCGGCCTATGCAGTTGCCTTGGTCTTTGTGATGGGGATTGCCATTTCTCAAATCTGGATGACGACCCACTCTCCTGATAACGGCGGCGTTGATATCGCTTTTAAGCATCAAACAGACAGCGACAGTGCCACGCAGGTCAAAGAGCGTCTGTTTATGACACCGCTGGATAACAGCAGTTTTTCACAACCATACAGTTTAAACAAGAGCGGCGCGAAATATTTTTTTCCAAACATCTCTGCAGCGAGTGTTGGCAATGAGCAGGGGGATTATGCCCTCGCTGAGGCGCTTGATCAAAAAATGATATCAAACAACCTTACGCTGCAGGACATAGAAACCCTGTATTTCAGGGCCCGCAAATTTGAGCAGCAGGGTTATTTTCAAGAGGCCCTGCACGATTACGTCTTTCTTGCCAGAAATTACCCCTCCTTCAAGTACCAAAAGGCCCTTCCTCTGGCCATCGCGAGGTGTTACGAGGAGTTGGGCAACAAACAAACGGCGTTGAGTATTCTTTTGGACTACGAAAGACTCTACGGAAGCACCGAAGATATCAAATTCTGGAAAGACCAGTTAAAATCCGAGACGTTTTAGGCTCCGCAATGGCCATGTCTGCGATGCGTGAGAGGATCTTCAAGTTACTAACTTGACTTTGACGCGGTTGAATTCCTCCATTTTGCGAGGAATGCACCCGCGCTCTGTCAACTTTGAAATTCCCAAACATTTAAGTATCAACCACAGAGTCTCATAAGAGCGCTGCTGGCGGTCGGTAACCAGATTTATTTCTGACAGAGGCCATTCATGCAGGCACAGGGACAGCACGGCTGGGCCATTTTGGAAAGGGATCGTGCTAATCGTTGGCGTCTTTTGTTGTTTGTTCTGCCGCGTTATTTTCGAGGTCGTCCTCAAAATCAAAATTATCGATGTTGTCTTCTGTGATCTCGGGCATTGATGAGATTTCTTCGTCGCTGAGTTCGTCGCCAACGCCGATTTCGTCGTCGGTGATCATGACAAGCTCAAAGTTGTTTTCTTCGTTTGGAAGGTCTTTAAGGTATGCGTTGATGTCGGACTCTGAAATAATGCCTTTTTTAAGGTAGTTTTCCCTGATTCGTTTGTCGAGGTATCTGGTGTCAATGTTTTTGGCCATAACAAGTTACAAACTTAACCTTGGTGCGGCTGGATTTATGTGAAGAATACACCCGCGCTTGGTCAACTTTGAAAGTCAAATTCTTGGAACCCGAGAAGGTTTTTTCTGTGCCCAAGGGCCTCTCCCTTAAAGGCCGCCCGCTGCTTTGTGCGAGACACGCCACCGGCCCCCTACCGGCAGGGTACTTACTGGCAGAGAGACACTGCTATACGTGAGAGGCCTTTTCGATCTCCATGATGATCTTGCCCTCTCTGAAAATACGGACATCCCCGGTGGACTCGGAGATAACAATAGCAATGGCTTTTGTCAACGCGGTGATCCCGGACGCCGCCAGATGGCGCGAACCAAGCCCCCTTGGGATGTCTGAATCTTCCATAGAGGCGCCCAGATACCGGCCTGCTGTGATGATTTCGCCATTACCGGCAATAATGAACGCGCCATCAACCGATGAGAGTTCCCGCAAAGTCTCTTTGAGTGCGGGGTTGAGGATGTTACGTTCTTCGGGCTCGTACCCTTTAAAGGGATTGATGATCATTTGCTTGGACAATTGCATGGCTTTTTCTTCGTCGCCAAGCACAAAGATGGTTCCGATGGGTTTGCCCTCTTTGCCTTTGTTGCCAAACTCGATGGCGAGATTAAGTGTGTGTTCGAAGACGGCTGGAATAATGGATTTGGGCATGTCTGCCAGACTGTGCCCGGTTAAAAGCTCCTGTTCGGTGCTGATTTGAAAATACATGAGGGTATCCAGTGAATTGGATTCTGATTTACCGACCAGCGAGACGATTTTATCGTCGGGATGCACCATTTTTGCGGACAAAGCAAAGACAACAGCAATTTTAATCAGGGCCATACGGCCGAGTTTGAGCCTGGGGATGACAACAATGTCTTTAAATGGGTGTTTGCCGTTGTAGGTGTATTCGGGACTTTTGGTGATGAGGATAATCTGCACCCCCTCTGGCAGTTTGTCCGGGATGACGTTTTCGTCTATGGCATCAACGTAAATAAACAAAGCCTTTGCCTTGTTTTTTTTTGCGATGTCAAAGGCCGTCTTGATAATGGCCCTGTTTTGCGCGGTGATTTCTTGTTTTCGCCTGATGGCAGGATCCACTGTTTTGGCCTTGGATGCAGTGGCCTTCAGCGGTGTCTTTTGGAGATCTTCCTGTTTTTTTAACATGACGTGTTCCTCTACCGGTCAATGCTTTGTCTTGTCATTTGTATTACAAGTCTAAATTAAAAAGACCGGCCTCTTAAAGTTTTTGACGAAAACACAAAAACAAGTTACTAACTTGACTTCGACGCGGTTGGATTCCTCCATTTTGCGAGGAATGAACCCGCGCTCTGTCGACTTTGAAATTCCTAGACTTAATATTATATTGTTATACCCAAACCTTTTTCGATCATGAAAATCAAAAACACTTTTTTCATCTATTTGATTTTATTTTTCACGTCAACAGCTCATGGGTACTTAAGTAAAACAGATGAGTCACTTCCTTTTACTCTTTTTTTTGATGATGAAACACCTCTGCTGGTGACGGATTTTAGGGGAGAGATAGAATTTCTATTCAATATTCCCGAAAAACATCATCTGTATCGCGAAAAGATAGAGATCAAGTTTGACTCGGACAAAATCAGTCACACACTTGTAAAACCCGCTGGTATTTTAAAATACGACGAATTTATGGGGATGGAAACAGAGGTTTATGAGCATCAACTTGCTGTGCTCGCAAAAGTACAGTTTGCGCGTGACTTTGATTTTAAACAGGCCCTGACTGGGGCCATTTATTATCAGGGCTGTTCAAACAAAATCTGTTTCAGATCGGTGGAGACGCGGTTTAAATTTGTGTCTAGGAATTTCAAAACCGACAGAGCGCGGGAGGATTCCTCGCAAAACAAAGGAATTCAACCGCGTCCCCCAAGGGGATTTCCTTCGGGGCATCAAAGTCAAGTTAGTAACTTGCTTTTAAACCCGGATCACAAAGCATTGGCGGGACAGATGATCACGGCAGACCAACATGTCAGCAATACCAGGCCCGGCGTCTGGGAGATTCTTAAAAAAAACGATCTTGGGCTTGTGTTGAAACAGGGTCTTTTTCTGGCCATTCTGTTCACGTTTATCGCGGGCGTGTTGACCGGATTTACCCCCTGTGTTCTGCCCATCATACCGCTGACGCTCGCATTTATTGGTGTGACCCCTCAGGCAAAGGGCGCCCGCAAGTTTAACAGCCTGCTGGTTTTTGTGCTGGGGATGGTCCTCACAAATTCTTTCCTGGGTATTCTGTCGGCCCTCATCGGCAAGACCCATGGTTTCTATTATCAGAGGGATTTGTTCCTCGTCCTTCTTATTCTGTTCCTTGTTCTTATGGGGCTCTGGCTTGTCGGTGTTGTCAACTTGAGCCTGTCTTCAAAAATTCAGACAGGTATTTCGAGGTTTCAACCAAAGAGCGGGGTGGTCCGTAATCTTTTTGCTGGTCTTACCATTGGCGTCCTTGCAGCACCCTGCGTGGGCCCTGTTTTAGGGCCATTGCTTGTTTATATTTCCACAAGACAGGATTTGTTTCTGGGTACTGTTCTCATGTTGAGTTATTCGCTGGGCTTAAGTGTGGTCTTTTTTATACTTGGTTTTTTCTCACGGGGCTGGGTGGCGAGGTTTGGCGAAAAATCAAATATTATCAAAAAACTTCTTTCGATCCTTTTATTTGTCACCGCTTTTTATTACCTTTACGTTCTTGTCAATCCCTGGGTTGGCAGCAAAACCTCTGATGATTCTTTTTTTAAGAACGATTTAAAAGTGGCAGTGAGCCTGGCAAAAAAAGAAAACAAAAAAGTCCTCGTGGATTTTTATGCTGACTGGTGTCTCCCCTGCAAAGAATGGGACCAGCTTGTCTGGTCTAAAGAAAATGTGAGGGGTCTGGTCGTAGAGAGTTTTGTTCCGGTCAAGATCAACTGCACAAAAGAAACAGGGCCATGCGCCGATGCTGTCAAAACCTATCAGGTGATTGGCTGGCCTACAATATTATTTATTGATGAAAAAGGTGATGAAATAAAGGACCGGCGTATTGTTGGTGATGTGATGGAGGCAGAGGAATTCATGGATTATATCAGGATGCTGAACCAGTGATCTTCTGTTTTCGGGTGCACGGGAACTTCTCAATGACAAAAAACAGGGTTAGATCTTTTGTTTCACGACAGCTTGCTTCTTATCGAAAACTTATCGATGATGAGATGCACATGCCGGACTTTAAGGGCCGACATCTGTTTACAGCACGCCTGCGCATTATTTTGTTTTTGGGCACGTGGATGGTGTTTTTTGTTTTTTTTCCTGCGATATGGAAATTAGCGCCGCTGGTCCCACTTGTTTTCAATTGCTGTTTTCTCATCACATCTTTCTGCTATCTTATTGTTGTGCGGCACAACAAAATATTTTTATCCGTTATTTTTTTGGAGGTGGCAGCCGATATCCTCAGCCAGACGGCCCTTATTTATATCGTGGGTGTTGATGGCTGGCTTCCCTTTCTTATTTACGGCCTCTACATTACTGCGGTGGGTATCTTGTCCGGCTACAATCTGGCATTGATTGCATCGACACTGGCCTTGATCTCTTATTATATTGTCTTTGTGTTGATACATTCAAAGGTGATCCCCGAGTTTGTTTATTCAGCGGCGTATACGGGTCTTGTCGATCTTACAAAATTTCATCATTATGTTGATCTGGTTTTTCTGCCCCTGTCATTTGTCATTATTGTTTATTCTGTCAGGATCGCCAATTTTTTTACAAAGATAAAAGAAAATATACTGGAGAGGAGAAACCTTCAACTGACCGCGCTTAATCATATTGGGGCCACAATTAGGCACGCCCTTCATGTCCAGAAAGTCATCAACGAAATCCTCAAGGCGGTGATTCAGGGGCTTGGTTTTGAGGTCTGTTTTCTTGCCATGGTGGACACCAAGGGGGAGTGTGTCCGCTTTTTTCTGCCCGAGGGCAATTATTATACCATCAGGATCGAAGAAATGCTTGGCGAAAAATACGCAAACATGTACCTGCCTCTGGATGTCCGCCACAATTCCACATTCATGGCCATTAAAAGAAATCGGGTCTTGGTCAGAAATAATTTTAGCGAACTGATGTACGGCATCAAGCCGGATATCCCGATGCATAACACGTTACGGGTCCAGAAGGTTCTGGAGTTTAAAAAGTTTGTTATCACACCGCTTGTGGCCGAACACAGGGTTGTCGGGGCCATTATTGGCGCGAGCAAAAAACCCTTTATCGAAGACACGGTGATTGATACGCTGGATAATTTTGCCAATCAGGCTGCTTTGGCGTTAGAGTCGGCACAGTTGATTGAAACACTGGAACAGAAAAACAAAGAACTGATCAAGGCCGACAAAATGAAATCCGATTTTCTGGCTATCATGAGCCATGAACTGCGCACGCCGCTCAATGCGGTTCTTGGATACACAGAGTGTCTGCTCGATAAATCTCTTGGAGAGATTAACGCGGATCAGGCAAAGTCGCTCAAGGAGGTCCTGTTAAACGGAGAAAATCTTCTGGGCCTGATCAACAACATCCTTGATCTTGCCAAGATCGAATCGGGAAAAATGGTACTGCACATCGATAGTTTTGACCTCGTAGAATTAATTGAAGGCGTCAAAACATCCCTGGTTCCTCTCATCGACAAGAAAAAACAGGTCTGTACGATTCACAAGACAAAAACTATTCCCCTGATCAAGGCAGATGCGGTCAAGATGCGGCAGGTGATCACAAATCTTTTGGGTAACGCCATCAAGTTTACAAATAAAAACGGTGAGATTGATGTCTTTATCGAGTATTACGATGACTCCGAAGAAATTTGTACCACCGATTTTAAAAACGAAAAAATCCCGGAAGCAATTACAGCCAATCCGTCATTTGTCCTGCGTATCAGGGACAACGGTGTCGGGATTAAAGAAACAGACAGGGCGGGAATTTTTGAATTGTTTAATCAGGCGGATTCATCGTATACACGCAAACATGAGGGAACGGGACTTGGTCTTGCCTTGACCAAGCAGCTTGTGACACTGCATTCAGGCTATATTGTCTTAGACAGCGAATACGGAGAGGGGAGTGAGTTTAAGATACTCATACCGCAGTTGGAGGTCATGGCTTCTTAAAACCTCTGATTGTCTTGGCTTTGCCGTGCTAAAAATATTATGAATCGAGTACCCATGACCCCAGAGGGGCACGAAAAACTTCAGAAAGAACTGAGTCATCTCAAGTCGGTCGTGAGACCAAAAAACATTCAAGACATCGAGACCGCGCGTTCCTATGGCGACCTGTCCGAAAATGCCGAGTATCATGCGGCCAAGGAAAAGCAGGGACATATTGCCGCCCAGATTGCCCGGCTTGAAACCATGTTAAGCCAGTCCGAGGTGATTGATTCCAAACACATTAAACCCACCGACAAAATTATTTTTAGTGCCACGGTCACGCTGTACGATGTCGATTCGGCCGAAGAAGTTACTTATAAAATAGTTGGCGATGACGAGGGCAATGTTAAAGAGGGCAAGATTGGCATATCTTCTCCGCTCGCGCGCGGTCTGATCGGCAAGTCAGCCGGGGATGAGGTCGCTGTCAAAACACCCAAAGGCTTGCGTCAGTTTGAAATTATTAAGGTGGCGTATGTTTAGTGATCTGCGGTCAATTCTCATCTCAGTGTAAATTGCGGTTTTTTGCGTTTCACCAATCGTCCGACCAGCCAACAGGCGATTTGTCTGGGTTTGTTTCAAGCGAACAGCGCAATGATGGGCAAGTTTTTTGTTTTCTTGCCTTGTTTTTGGTTATTGTGAGGTTCTCAAGTTGATAAAGTTCCTCTAAAATTATACATGTCAAATTAACCTTACGGGTGAAGTAGGGCAGTGTAGTGAACAATGCATGGGGTCAGGACCGGGCATGGGACAATAACGATCAAGTCGCATGTGCTGCTCTATGTCCAGTCCTGACACATGGCTTCACATGGCTTATGAAGGATAAAATAAAAATGAAAAATCAACGTAAAAGACTCCTTGTGTTGCCTTCTCTGCAAATCAAGTTTATCATGACTGCAGTTTTACTATTTTGGCTCCCAATTATGGTCTTGAGTGTGATCATATTAAACAGTCTCAATGACATGTTAGATGTGTCCAAGGCGGCGGATATGCTCGTCAAACAAAGCATTGCCTCTACCGCAACCCTATTGAGCGCCATGTTGTTTATTGCCGTACCTGTTTTAACCGCCGCAATCATCTATCTGGTTTATGTCTTTACCAGCCAAATAGTAGGCCCAGTTTACCGTATCGAGGCTGACATCGATAAATTTCTTTCCAATCCGACTCCAACTGTTATCGTGCTGCGAAAAAAAGATGCTTTTCACTCGTTGGCAGCCCGTATCAATCTGCTCCTGCAAAAGATCGAGCCAGTAAAGGTGGATGCACCCAGATGATATGCATGGGGTCAGGATAACATCAGGGACTCCACCTGGGGCACCTTTTTTTTGAAATAATCAGGGTCTTGCCGCCACCTTTGCAGATATTCTTTTTTCCTCTGTTTTTGGCAATCAGGTCTCCCGCAGGTGTCTTGTCTCCCCTTGGTTCTATGATCTTGCTAAAAAAAGCGACCGCAGGTCTTACAATGTGGTGTTATGCGTTTTTTTATACACATCCCACCATTATCATTGAAGAAACCAAAAATCAGAAGAATCAAATTGAAATAAATTGAATAAAATACAACGAGATTGATGGTTGAAATCAAACGGAATAAAAATAATAAAAGTTAAACTTATTTCACTTTTTGGCCGCCTTGATTCCGCGACTCAAAACCACAAAAATCAGAGCAAACACAGGACTGGTGCTCGTTTAAGGCAATTGCTCGACCTGCTGTTTGTTCACCAGTTTTAAAATGGTGATTTTGATGTACATGTGATG
>JADGCS010000060.1 GCA_015228875.1 Deltaproteobacteria bacterium
CCAAGCGTTTGCAGTCCAAAAAAAATCACAAAAATCACAAAAAAAGCCCAAAAAACGACCTTTTTTTAAAAAGCCCCCCAGAAATTATAGTGCATATCACGGGGTTGTGTCACTCGCGGAAAAAAGGTTTAAAAAACACGCAACATTTCTTTTTTTTGCACGATAACTATATCGAATGTTTGTTTTTGAATATTTTTTTAATTTTGGAGCCTAAAATGAAAAAACACATCCTTTTAACACTGGCCTTCTTGTTTACCTGCCTTTTTGCTGCTGCACAATCTTTTGCAGTCTGTATTGTAACGGATGGTGTAGACAGAACCGGCAAAGGGTTTTATGGTGATCATCTGTCGACCGACAGCACGTTCAGGTACAAATCCGAAGAGATCAATCACAGCAACACCGATGGCGGCTGCTCTGCTGCGGGGACACAGGATGGGCGTGTGGTATCAGACTGGATTGCCTTTCAGACAACCGAGACAACTCCAACGGGCGCACCGGTAGAGGCCCTTGTTCTTAACCCCGCTTGGGGACCCATTGAGTTTAAACCCATGGGTAACCTGCTTGTGGGCAATTATTCTCAGGGCGCACTCACCGACGCCACAGCAGAGATAGCATACACAATCAATCCCCAAGGCACAATGGGCTATCGTTACAACACGGATGGCACAATCCGTGACTGGGGCAGGGTGGTTATTGATGCCCGCCAGATGCCGGGTGGTCTGCCTTTTGAGTGTGCTGCAGGGGCTGGTGATGTCTATTTGCGCAACCTGATTATTTACACCAACGGTCTTAAGAAAGAGGACCTCTTTGGGGACCGCGTCTTTGTCAGGTCTGATACCGTGACTTCTCCCCTCAGAACAGCGGTGGCCTCACAGGGAAGAACGATAAATACAAAGCCTGCCAAACCTTCGGGAAAATATGTCGACACAAGCTGTTTAAAAAATGGCGGCGGAATTTTTGTGTGCGATGGTGATCCTGTCCTTAAACAGGGTGCTGCAGAGAACAGCCGTGATTATATCGATCCGGCAACGGCCAGTGCAGGGACCAGATGGTGCAAGCCCAGGACCGAAAAAGAACCCCCTGTGGTGGTTCCCCCCTGCGACAAAAAGACCGTCTATCGCGATGCCGATGGGGACGGCTATGGGACCGCAGGGGTCTCAAAAGAAATTTGCGAAGACGCCACAGAGGCGGGCTATGTAGAAAACGATGATGACTGCAATGACAGTACCTCGTCCATCCGCCCCGGTCTTCCCGAGGCATGTGATGGCGTAGATAACAACTGCAATAGTCTTATTGATGAAGGGGTCATGTCAAGATGGTATGCCGATGCCGATGGCGATCATCACGGCAATCCTGGCCATTCGCGTTTGCGCTGCACGGCCCCAACCGGTTACGTTGCCAATAACACAGACTGCGATGACACCGATCCCAATAATTTTCCTGGTAACGGAGAAAGTTGTGATGGCGCCGACAACAACTGCGATGGCCTGATCGATGAGTTTGTGACCTCTACATGGTATCCCGATGTTGACGGCGACTCATTTGGCAGTCCCAGTTTTGCCTTTGAAGGCTGCAACCCGCCGGCAGGTTATGTTGCCAACGATAAGGATTGTGATGACAGTACAAGCACCATAAATCCGGGTGCGCAGGAGGTCTGTGAAGACGGCATTGACCAGAACTGCGATGATGCTGATACCACATGCGCTATAGAAGACCCTGATGGTGACGGTTTTACGACAGCGGAAGGAGATTGCGACCCTGATGACGCCACGATTTATCCCGGGGCCCAAGATGATTGCCTTGATGGGATCGATCAGGACTGCGATGGTGAAGATGATCCTTGTATACCACCCAATGACCCTGATGGAGACGGCTACACGGAAGAGGCGGGCGATTGTCAGCCTGAGAATGCCGAGGTCAATCCGGGCGCGGATGAAGTTTGTAACGACACCATCGACAACGACTGCGATGGTGCTGTCGATACGGCAGATACAGAATGTACTCTGCCTCCAACACACGAGATCCTCTGTAACGACAAGACAGACAACGACATGGACGGCCTGGTTGATTGTGAGGATACCGAGGACTGTGCGGACGATACTATTTGTGGCGGGGGCGGCAAAGATGAAATTTGCACCGATGGTGCCGACAATGACGGTGACGGTTTGGCCGACTGTGATGATGTTGCCGATTGCGGGGGAGAGATCATCTGTGGTGGCCCAGGTAAGCCCGAGGTCTGCAATGACGCGCTCGACAACGATGGCAACGGCCTCACCGATTGTGCAGATGTTGCCGTCTGCGAGAAAGACGCCTTCTGCAACGACCTTGGTCCAGAGTTATCCTGCGATAACCAGTTTGACGACGACGGTGATGGCAGTGTTGATTGTGCCGATCCAGACTGTAACGATGACAATAACTGCACACAGCCTCCCTTGGAGATAGAAGACTGCGATGATGGCGTTGATAACGATCAGGACGGCGCTGTTGACTGCGCAGACAGTCTCTGTGCTACTTATGTCTCATGTAATGGCAAGGGTCCCGAAGCTATCTGCAGTGACACGCAGGACAACGATACAGACGGTGGTGCAGACTGTGCAGACGCCGACTGCCTTGACGATCCTGTCTGCGCCAACGCAGTAGAGACGGTCTGCGGCGACGAGGCCGATAACGACGGCGATGGTTATGCCGACTGCGATGATCTTGATTGCGCCGGTTATACCATAGACACAGCTCAAGGGACTACCTGTGCCGATATAGCACCCACACCAAGTGGTGGTGCAGGAGTTGTCGGGGGTGGCTCTGGCGATTGCGGCTGTGATTTAACGGCCCATCGTAAAGTAACCGCAAATGACCTTGTGTCGGCCATTGCAGGGCTTTGTCTTATGGCTGTGATGATTCTGTTTCGTCACGGAATAAAAAGAAACGAAGTATAAAAAAAAATTGAAGCGTTAAAAAACTTGCAAACCCCGCTTAAAACATAAGCGGGGTTTTTTTGTTTTTTTGCGGTTTTCACTCTTGATAATAAGATGATCACTAGTGTAATGCCGACAAAAGGGTAGGTTAAATTTGTCGCATAATTCATATTGACAATTATTGCGAATCTTGAAAGCCTTTAATCAGATCTTTTTTATACTCTGTAAAGCTGATTTTAGGCCTTTAAGGGTCAGTCAGATCTTAAGATGTTTTTTATAAAATAAAAAACGTCGTCAAACGAAGCCTCTCGTATTTTTTTAAAAAAACAAGTGAGTTTTTCTTGGGGGTATGGTCACCGCTACGTTGTCGTTTTTTTTGGACAATTGGACAAAAAAAAATAGTAAAAAACTAGCAACTTTTTTTAAGGTGACCCGATAACCTCCGTGAAGGGTAAAAAGTGTATTCACCTTTGGTAGCAGCATGTTTAGGGAAAACAGGGATTAAAGTTATGAATAAATTCTCAAACAAAATGTTTTTTTATGTATCATTTGTTTTTATCGCTCTTGTTTTTGCGTCCTGTCTCGATAAAAACATCCCCAAGCCAGATCAGCTCACTGCCGATACCTCGATCAGTGTTGCAGATTTTACGGTCAGCAAGGACCCCATCACATTGGGAGAGAGCGCCATCATCAGTTGGGACGTTGCAGACACCACAAACAAGGTTGATTACGTTTTTATCTCGGAGGGGGTGGGCACCGTTGCAGAAAAAGGCACAAGGCAGGTCACCCCGCAAAAGTCCACCACGTATAAATTAACTGTCTATGTTAAAAAAGAGGCTGTCAAGGAGCGCAGCCTGCAGATTACTGTTTTGACACCCGCAGGTGATGAAGTCAAAGCAGATCCTGTCGATGAAATTTGTGACGACACCACAGACAACGACCTCGATGGCAAGATTGACTGTGACGACGACAACTGCGCCGAGGCCGAGAACTGCAAGCCCCAAGAACCCGAAGAGATTGTCTACGATTTTTCTGTCCTCCCAACAGTGGCTGAAAATGTAACGATCGGTGTAGAGACCTCGCTTTCGTGGGAAAGCAATTTCGAAGACGTCTTTACCACAATCAACGGGGGGGCAAAACATCTGAATGCCGCAAATGACACCCTCACATTTACCCCCGATGCAACAACCACTTTTATTTTATTTGAGGGGGTTGCAGACGATGTTGTTAAAAAAACAATAGAGGTCGTTGTAACAGCCCTGCCGGATGTCCCAGACCCCGTATCATGGACCATGCAGCCCATCTCCGTTGAGCCAGAACACTATATCATCTATGGCCAAAGCTACAGCATCACCTGGGATGTCAACGGTGCCCTGGCCGTTTTATTAAACAACATGGCAGCCGATCATTCCGGAACAGAAAAGTTTGAAGCGGGGGATGCAGACTATGCCGGCCCGCACACGCTCACCATTATCGACAAGAGCGCCGATGTTCCAGACTTTAACGAGCCAATCACCATGCACATGGCACGTTTTGGTGAGGACGTCCGCCAGCCCTTTAATAACAGTGCCCAGCTAAAAATGTTCCCCGGCACAACCGATAACGAAAGGTATTTTTTATCTGCAAACATTGTGTGGTATACAAACGATTATTTAAAAAATTTAAAGACTGCCCCCACCCCTGTCGTGACTGCCACGGAGCTTAATACCAATAAAGAGCCAGATACCATCCATTCCTTCGCAGTCAAAGACGGCAACTACTTTATTGGGACCAATCAGGGGGTTTACTACAAGGTTGTTGCCGAGGGGACAACAAAGCAAATAACCTCGACGTTTGGCAGCGCGAACTGCCAGACACTTGCCGTCACAACCGAAAAGATCCTTGCAGGGACCCAGTTTGGTCTTTACGAAATCATCCCAACCGAAACAGCCTTTACAGGTTTTGTCGTCAAAAGAATTTCAACACTGGCCGATGGTGATGTCGACGTCAGGGGTATCGTTGTCAATCCAACAGACGCAAACAAACTGTTTGTCATCACGGGCAACAAAGGGGTGTACTACTCCGCAGACAGCGGCAAGACGTTCAAAAATAAACGGGCCAGCTCTTACAACATCAAGGCAGGTTCGTGGTCACTTGAAAACGTGGGGATTATCTGGAGTAACAGCAAGGTCTTTGTCTGGAATGGGGCAGATTTTTTAGAAAACAGAAAGTTAAGAAGCATAGATGCAACGATAAACTATGCTATCAAACAAGGGACTCGTTTTTTTGTGGCGACCTCCGGCGGGGTGCGTTCATTGCTTGATATACCGACCGAAACGCACGCCATCATCACCGATTTAACGCAACCAACCCTTTTTCTCCTGGCAAGCGAATACACTGCAGGGGCGGAAGCCGCAACGGAAACAGATGATGAAGTATTGGCGCCCAAAAAGACCGTCACGGCAATTACTGGCGACGGCTTTCAATTCCAATTGAACTGGGGAGAAAATGAAAATACTGAAAATACTGTGGAGGCATCTGAATAATTTGGTAAACAACAGTTAACCAATAATAAGGAGGCTAAAATGTCAGACATAACACCAACGACAGGTCCAGCGCAGCCCTTACCACCAGAAGCACCACCATCGGTCCCTTCCACAACACCAGGCGTTGATGAACGACTTAATGAAATTGACAAAAAACTTGATGAAAGCAGCAATGAGAGAAAGAAAATAATCAAAGCGATAGAAGAATTGGCTAAAAGTGAAGCAGAAGCCAATGAAGCAGAATCGCCGGCAAAATACGTCAGTGGTGGCGTCGGTCTGTCTGGAGTTTTTCTAAATCAGACAAATGGCGCGGCAGGTGCCAAGTCGCTGGAAGTGAGTGGTTCACTGAAAGCCACCATACCAGATTACCCCTTTGTGTTGAAATGGTCAGGCACAAATACTTTTGGTGACAGTTACGTCAACGACTTTGGTCTTAATCTCGAGTATCCCATCATCAAACGTGATAAGTGGCACATTTTAGCCGTTGCTGGCGGCGGTGTTTCTCATGCAAGCACAGTGGGGACTGAGGGCGCAGAAGGCACAGAGACCCTTGATTACACTTTGACCGGAGGGATAAGTTATAACCATAAGGGCCGTGTCGATGTTCTCGATCACTCGCTGTTATCTCTGGACTGGTCATCAACCGCGCTTCGTTCGCACGAGATCAGTGCGGGATTAAATTACGAAGCCACAGCTTATGTGTTTGTCAATGCAGGACTTGGTTTTAATATGCACGAAGGTGCAGCAGACAGCGGGTTTATCAACTCGGACACACACCCCGAATCCACAAAGGATAACAGGTACGCTTACGCTCCAATGTTGCGTTTGACAATTAACCCGGATGATGTGGCGCAAAGGGATCCAGAGAACAGGGTACAGGTGGATGATGTCTTTCAGCTCATGGGTGCGTACAAGTATGTGACAGACGAGATCGACGATATCGGCGAGGCTGCTGCGGAGGCACACAACGTGAGTTTTTCTTTTGTTTATCAAACAACTATTTTACCCGGACAAAAAACGATGGCGTTTGAAGATGTGGCTAATTACAAAAAAATGCCCCTGCGTGTTGCATTGACATACACACACGGGCAGGCTTTCTTTAAAGGTCCCATGGGGTTTGACAACAGGGACACGGGTGAGTTTGTCCCCATGGATCACTGCGAAGAGACTTACATGGCAAGACCCGGCGAGCACTGTTACCAGCAAGATGTTCACAAGGGAACAAATAATCTGTCGGTTGATGCCGGTGTCAGAGTAACGCTAGGTTCTGTGATGGGTGCCAGTATCCCTGCTTTTTTGGCAGATACTGCCCTGGATTTTGGCGCCAATCTCAATGTTGGTTTGGACAATGGCTACGAAAAATTTGGCGACAGGTTCGGGGTTGTTATCAGGGGCGGCCTCTCGCTACAATTTTAATAGAGGGAAGGTTTTTTTTAGAGGTGGTTTAAATTACAGGCTTCGGAGTCTTAAGACTCAAGCAGGGTCCTTGAGATTTCAAGCCATTAAAGGGAGCAAAAAAATGAGAGCAAAACAATTAGTATTGATTCTGATTACCATGATCTCTGTTATGGCATCTTTTTCGGTTATGGCCTCAAAATGCGCCGATGGGGTGCGCAGTTCTATACACTGTTGCAACGTCTTAAATTCGAGCGCGAAGAACATCTATGGCTCCCTAAGTGCCCTTGTCGATGCCTACAACTGGGGGGCGGGTGAAAGAGAAAATCCGGCCTATGGAGAGTGTCATGACGAGATCAATGTGATCACCAAGACCGTCGATGTGACGGAGACACTTCAATTACTGGATAACAAGGTTGACAGTCATCTGGTGATTGCAGGAAACAATGCGAGCCTCAATAACAAAATGTCCGATCCATTGGCCCCGTTGTTCGAGATAAACGGCGCCCGAAATGTCGAGATCAATTCCATGGTCATTAAGGGCAAGGCAGGCAACCCCTTTGTAAAGTGCACCGATGGTTACGGTATCACGCTCAAAAATATTATCTTTCAAAACAAACCCGGTCAGGCCATTGTGATCGAAGGGTGTTCCAGTGTGACCTTGGAGACCATCACAATACTGGGCACAACCACACCCGACAACAGTGCCATCATACAGATTATACCGCCAGAGGGTGAGAGTCTCGAAGACATTACGATAAAGGGTGTTATATTTTCGGATGACCCGACGGGTAATGGAATAGAAATCAGCCACGCCACAGGTGTGTCGGTGACCGAAGTAGAGGCCAATAATCTTAAAGGCACGGTGATCAAACTAAACGACATCACCAATCTCAAAAACCTTGGGATAACTGGCAATAATGTCAATGCTGGTGTCTACCTTAACGATGTCTTTGGTAGCGTTGGCACCGATGGCGCACCGGCGATAGATCTGGACTTAACCGGTAATCCTGCTGCCGAGGGCGATGGTCTTTTTCTCGATCAGAATATCCGAAGCATGAAATTTCAGGACCTGATCGTACAGAACTTTGGTGGCAACGGTATTGTGGTCAAGGATGCCTCCAACGAAAACCAGTTTATCGACATCACGGTCTATCAGAACAATGGTTACGGGATTGCCTTTTATGATGATAGCCGGGGGAACAAGATCAGCGGTTCGAGTTTTGTTGCAAACGGCAACTGCGGGATCTACCTTGGTTCCACTCAGCCCAACATGCTGGTTGGCAGGGACAACCAGATCGCCAACAATGGGGCTGACTGTGCCGTCGGAGGTGTGGGGCTCATGCTGAGTGCTGATGCCGTAAAACTTATGCCGGCCAGCAAAAACGAGGTCCTCGTTGATTTTAGCAGAACCCTTCTTGAGGGCGACAAATGGCTGGACCTTCATTACTTTACAAGCAAGATCTCGGGCACAGACCTTTCAGAGGGTGATGCGACCTCATTTATTAATCAGTTTGACACAGCAGCATTGCCGATAAAGCAGACGGTGAGTTCCGTCGAAGAGAACTATCTGGCAATTATCAAGGATTCAAACGATCATGTGCTTGGGATATGGACAGGTAAAGTGGGTGCAGCAACAGGCGGAAACTACGTCGCCGACCCAAACTGCTATGTTGATCCCAATACCTCCGAAATAAAAAGACTCTACGATTATGACAGCCCCATTGATTCTGATGGTGATGGTCTTAAGGATCACGAAGAAGACGTCAATCTTGACTGTCAGGTGCAGCCGACCGAGACAGATCCTTATAAGGCAGATACCGATGGTGATTTACTTGATGACTACTTTGAAAAACAGTGGGGAACCAGTCCCACTAATGTAGACGATGACAAGGACGGCCTTAATGACGGCGTAGAAGACGCCAACAATAACGGTACACTTGACCCAGGCGAATCCTCACCCAAGCTGGCAGACACAGACGGTGACGGCATGTCCGACAAGACAGAAAAATCCCTTGGGACAAACCCGCAGGACTCTGATTCGGACGATGACGAATACAAAGATGGAGCAGATGATTGTCCTACAATTCCCGGCGATGAGTTCTGTTACTACAAATACTGCGTCAAGGATTACGTCCCAACCATGCCCATCGACTGGGATTTAGATGGTCTGAATGACTACTACGAAGACGCCAACAACAACTGCCAGTTTGATGCTGGCGAGACAAGACCTGATTTAAAGGATACCGATGGGGACCTCATCCCCGATGGTGTTGAGGACTACAATAAAAACGGTGTCCTTGATGAGGGGGAGTCCAGTCCCGTAAAGACAGACACAGATGGTGACTGTATCCCAGATGGCAAGGAGGATAAAAACGCCGATGGTTCCTTTGATGTCGAGAACGGCGAGACCGATCCGACTGTGGCAGACAGCGATGGCGATGGCCTTACCGATGGCGCAGAGGACAACTCCCCCACCGGCAAGTGCAACGGCACAGTAGATCCGGGCGAGACAAAACCCTATCTTGCCGATACCGATGGCGACACGGTGAATGATAACACCGATATCTGTCCCTGGGAGATCAACCAGAAATGTGTGGTGCGTTACTGCGGGATCAACGGTTACGATAACTACGATGCCGATGCCGACGGGCTTGCCGATGTCGAAGAAGACACAAACGGTGACTGCGCACACACACCGGCAGAGCGGGAATCCAACCCCCTTGATTTTGACACAGATGATGATGGTTTAAATGACTCCCTTGAAGTTGACTGTTTTGACACCAATCCCATCGAGCCAGATACCGATGGCGATGGCAAGTCGGACTACGAAGAAGTAAAAAACAGCATCAATCAGTGTCAGGTTATGTACAACAAGAACGACACCAACCCCAAATGGGCAGAATACGGTGGTTGCGGTCTTGTAACAACGCAAGGCGCGTCCAGATCCAACAGCGGGTTCTTGTATCTCCTGGCCGTGATGAGTGTTGTCTTGGGTTTTTTTGTACAGGCACAACGAAAGGGACAAAGTAATTAAGGGTTTTATCAACACCTCTCCAATGGAGTAACCCATTGGACGTGCCTCAAGGTTTCAGCCCACGGTGTGTAAAGACCGCGGTCTGAACAAAATGGGGACCGAGGACTTACAACAGGAGCAATTATGAGTACAGTTAATCCAGTAGGCACAGAAGTTAAAGTAGTACCAGAAGCAGAAATTCCAAATTCTAAACCGGCAGATAAAGAGAACACGGCAGTTGAGGGGGAAACAGAAACAGAAACAGAAACAGAAACAGAAACAGAAACACCAAGCTATAACCTCGACAGTTTTACAAGTGATTTAAGTTTTGACGCCATAGCGGAGTTCAACCTTATGGGAACGGGGGGGCTTGCGGTTTCGCACGCAAAGAAACCTGATGCATCCAACTCGTTTTCAAGTGTCTCGCCGCACCTTAATCTGGATGCTCTTGTAGGTGTTGGTGTGCAGTACGCACTCCCCGTTGTTGATAAACGCATCAGCCTGGGTCTGTATGGGACAGCGGGCCTGTCGCACGGCACCTACCGCATGGACAGGACCGACAGCATTGCGGGTGAGAACACGCTCTACGAGGTCGAAGACCTTAACAATCAGGCCACATTAAAAAACCTTGAGTTTGGTTTTGGCGGGAGGTTTGCCGCGGCATATTCCTTTGGAGAATACAGAGAATTTCCCCTGGGACTTGAGGTTGGTGTGGGGCGCTACTGGGCCAATTTTAGCAGCCCCGGTGGCGAATTGAGGGTAACAGATGCCAATAATTACGTGTTTAAAGACGATGGCGCCTGGGCAAGCCCTGTCATTATGCGATACGACATCATGGCTAGGTTGGCCTGTTTTACGGTTGGCGTGTCTATTGAAAAATGGAGCACATCAGAGGCGATGGAAAGAAATCTTACGCCGCAAGATATCGAATACCTGCCGGCAGGAACAGAGGGCGCCAACTTTAGATTGGGAGACGCCATCCCGGGCAATGTCGACAGGACAGGGGGCGTGACCTTTAAAGTTGGTGTGGATGTCTGGCAGCTCGGTCAAATGATTTTTAGTGGGCCGGAGGAGGTGAAGGAGACAATTGCACCATAAGCACGCGTTAATGCTGATGCGTTTTCTTGTGTGTGTGAAAGGATGAAATCAACATGACTACAGTATCAATGACACCAGAAGCCCAAAGGGCTGTGAACCTTTTTACCTCGGAGACAGAAAATCCGGAGGATATCAGGGTGCCAACAGCCGGTGAACTTGTCAACGATAACAAAGGCTGGGCATGTGATTTGCATTCATCAAAAAAGGATGACGTCACACAGTCCTGGGATCTCAAGTTTAAGGCCTTTACCCGTTTTAGACTCGATCAAATTGCAGATAAAACATACAAAGAGTTCATCATTCCAAGATCCGTGGACCCCGAAAAGCCCCCAACACCGTGGTACAGTCGCTCGCAGGATAAGGCCTCAGATAATCAGTTGTTGGTTAAATACATGCCCTTTGCAAAGAGGCTGCTGATCATGCATGTCTCGCCGACGAACGACCCTGCAAATCCAGAGTTTCCAGCCTTTCCCGACAGAGGAGGGTTCATGTTGCGAGGGTACTCGGAGTGTGTCAGTCAGTAGAGGGTCACAATCCTATTGACATGTTCTTTTTTGTGTTCAAAAGTGACGTTCATGATTGGTTTTTTATCAAGAGTAATTTCTTGATAATTGGCACGGGGATAACGGTTGGGTAAAAATTATCAGTAACGGTTAGTGAAAAAGGAGGCAACAATGGCTGATGTGTACGACTTGGTAAAGGAACCAACATTGACAGGGTATGATTTCAGGGCCGCCCTTGAGGCTGAGGCTGTTGTGTTGGCAATTAAAAAACATGCAAGTAAAACTGACAAAGAAGACGGATGTCATCGTAGTTTTTATTTAGATATGAGCGTATTGGGGGAATATGATGAGTATGTCCGCGGTTCCTGTGTTGATTATACGCTTGCCTTGGGTAATGAGAGGATCAAGCTTCACAAGGTTGCCCTTATTCAAGGAGAGGGATTTAAAAAACTGACTCCGAGCTATAGTGAACGAATGGGCGGGTTGCATGATGACAAGGCCGGATTTCCTCCAGCTCGAGAACACATTTTTCCTCAATCACTTGGTCCGTCGGCATTTATGCAATTTAATTTTAGTTATGCACAATCGGATGGAACATGGCGCGATGCTGTTATGTTCGTTGGCAGGGCTGGAGATTCACTGATATGTAGTGGTAGTTTGGTGCATGGGTCTTGGCCCGAGATTTCCATATCTCTCAGACGTGACAATGACAACCTCAGCTTCTCGAAAAAAGCTTTCCCCAAAATAGCGTCTATTGTCACGGGCATCAGAACCCTGCTGGGATTGGAAACAAAGGCAAATGTTGCCGAGTACGCCAATTAGCATGTAGACACGTTGTGCATCACGCCATCAATTCTAACATCCCCCTCAACGCCTTCTCAATGGGCATAACGGTAATGCCACTCTCATAAAATTGCCTGTCTCCTCCGTGTCGAAAAGATGATTCCATTTTACAGTGTTTTTTGGAGTTGTCGACCCCATTTTACAGTGTTTTTTGGAATCACGCACCCCAAATTACAGTGTCTCAACACACCGTTTATCTGCGCCCTTATTCCCTCCCGGCCCCTTCTTTGAGATTGTATTTTTTTACAAGCCTTGAGACCTGTGGCCTGGGCATCTGCAGGTGATAGCTCGCGCTGGTGATCTGGCCGTTGTAGAGCTTGAGCGCACGCTCGATTTGAAGCCTTTCAAACTCGGACTTTGCCTCCGAGAGCGTGATCTGCTGTTCATCAATCGCATTGGATAGATTGTTCAAGTCCGTATTTTCCTCTCCCTGCGCGGTGTGCATGTCGATGGGGGACCTGAAGAGTTCCTTTCTGTCTTCAAGATCATTTAATTCGATGACAGAGCCTTCCACGAAGATGGAGAGGTTGTACATCACGTTGATCAACTCCCTCACGTTGCCGGGCCAGGGGTACATCATGAGAAACTTCATGGCCTGCGTTGATATTGTTTTTTGCGGCACGGCGTTTTCGATCGCGTACATCCTTAAGGCATGATCTACAATCAGGGGAATATCTTCCCGGCGCTCCCTGAGTGAGGGGACCGTAATATTGACCACGTTGATTCTGTAAAACAGGTCCTCCCTGAACTCGCCTTCTTTGACCATGCTTTCCAGATCACGGTTGGTGGCGCAGATAATCCTGACATCGATTTTCCTTGATGCCGCACCGCCAATGGGAGAAACCTCTCTCTCCTGCAGGACCCTGATGAGCTTGACCTGCATGGACAGGGGCATTTCCCCAATCTCGTCCAGAAAGAGGGTACCTTTATCTGCGGTAACAAAGAGACCGTCCTTGTTGTCGTCGGCACCTGTAAAAGACCCTTTAACGTAGCCAAAGAGTTCGCTCTCCAAAAGGTTTTCGGGGATGGCTGCGCAGTTTAACGCAACAAAATTCTCCATTTTTCTCTGCCCGTTGTAGTGGATCATTTTGGCCACGAGTTCCTTGCCCACACCGGATTCGCCGGAGAGGGTAATGGTGGCCGTGCTGTCGATGGATTTTTGCAGGGTTTGAAACAGCTCGCGTTTTTTTTCTGACACGCCAATAAAGTTTTCGTAGGAGTATTTTTGTGTCTCCAGTTCGTTTTTGTGTTTGTCCAAAAGTTTTTTAACAGACTGAAGGTCGGATTCCCTTGCCGTCACCTGGTAGGTGTTATTGATGGCGTATGCCATAACACCGGCCAGGTTTTCGAGTACCTCAACCTCGCTCATGTCCTGCACCAGTGATTTGGAGTCCTGATTATCCACGTAAATCAGTCCAATGCCGTCACCACCCACCATAAGAGGCAGGATCACAAATTCGTCCCTGTTGATGCGCTTGATGTGTTCCTCTTCGTTAAGCCATATTTGAAAAAGGTCGTGATGATAACCGCATGTCTTGATAAACGAATGACTGCTTTTAAGCACAGCTTTGGCAAGGTTGATACAGCTTGATTCGGGCGCCGACTTGTTTTCGAGAATTTTTTTTGCGATCTGATGTGTTGCCGTAATACGCGGCGAGGTCGAATCAAACAAAAGCACAAACCCGCGTTCCATTTTTGTATAATCCAGAACAAGTTCCAGTGACTTTTTTGAGAGGGCCTCTGTGTCGCGTTCGCAGATCAGCACCCTGCAGAAATCGATGAATTTTTTAATCCTGTTATTTGAGGACAGTTTGATCGAAGTGGCGTGTTTGAACTCGTAAAAATCCACAAAGTCCTTAACCAGATCCCGCGGCAGTTTTTTGCTCAGGGTATCCAGAAGACTCCTGTAGTAGTCGATGAGCTTTTCATTGTTCTCGAGTGTGTTTTCATGGTGGCACCTGCCAAGAACTCGAAAAACCTGATCCAGACAGAACTCCACATCACCAGCAGACCACAAAAAAGAGCTGTTGTCTGTCCACACCTCTGCCTGTGGGGTTTTTCTTTCAAAAAACAATTCGTGTTCCGCCTTTAAGAGATTGTATCTTTTTCTTAAGATTTGATGTTCGTGTCGCGAAAGATTTTTTTTGATGTGATTAAGGTTTGCAAATGATTTTTCCCTGTTGCCTGTCTCCAGATAACACTCACCCAGAATCGCATGAATGCCGGCCAGAAAAACTCTCTGCTGTGTTTCATCGAGTGTTGTTGTGTGTTCCTCGATGAGAGGCAAAAGTGCGTTCGCTGTGTCAATGGCGAGTGTCAAATCCTTTTTCTTTTTTTCTGTCAAAGCCTGTGCCATCTTGAGAGAGATGTAGTGGGCAGTCTTGTTGGTGTATTCCGAAAGCTCTGTAAAATTTGAATGGAGATTGAAGGCCGTGTTTAAAATCTTCTGCGCCTTTTCGAGGCCCCCAAACTTGCGGTAAAAATCGGCCAGATGAATCATGACATAAATTTTTTCGTCGACCAGATCGTGTTCCTGATAAATGTGTTCAATTTCCAGAAGGGTGTTGTACACCTCACTCCACCTGTGTTTGGAGACGCAGGCCTTTACAGAATCAAACCCTGCTAGGGCAAAGGCCAGGCCGTCTTCTGCTGCCCTTGCCTTAAACATCGCTTGTTCAAGACTCTGTATTGCTTCCGCGTATTTTTTTTTGCAGAGATAATAGCGTCCCAGCATGTGCAAGGAAAAAAATTCCCCGTCTTTACAGACTGCCGGCCCGTGGGAACAAACCCATGCGGTAATCTCTGCCTGTGCTTCGTGCGGTGCCTGGTTTTTTATCTTTGAGAGTAAATCATTCACGGCACTGTCACATTTTGAAACATGACACAGTCCGGGGAGAAACATGGCAAAATCATCTAGGTCGTCATGGCGCGCCTGTGAATCCTCATGCGTATCTGATTTATTTTTTTGTTCTTTTAGCATAATAAGCCCGTGTCATAAAAATTGACAGACAAGAGGGTGCATGCCATCTCAAAGCCTGCAACAGATGTTTATAAGTTACTAACTTAACATTGACGCGATTGAATTCCTTCATTTTGCGAGGAATGCGCCCGCGCTCTGTCGACTTTGAAATTTCTGGACATTAATAAAACACGCGTTCAATATTCTCTGCGGATTATTCGTCCCTCATGCCCGTCAATGTTAGCCCTGATATAACCTGTAAGATGAATTAGCATGAATCATGCCAAAGAATGCGTAATGATTTGTTACTGTTTTTACTAACCATTTTAAAACAATAAAAAAAAACGCAAAAAAGACGGATAATATTGCCCGACAGAGGGGGAAAAAAATGCCTCGACAATACATGACAGCACTTAACAATGATTGACTTGATTTAGCTGTTGTCAACAACAGAGGCAGTTGTTAATTCCAGTCTTCATGACATACCTTCAATCATTCTTGATGGGGCTTGTGCAGGGGCTGGGAGAATTTCTCCCCATATCAAGTTCGGCACACCTTGTGATTCTGCCATGGTTTATTAAATTTAAAGACCCCGGGCTCGCGTTTGATGTGGCCCTGCACCTCGGAACGCTCTTTGCGGTTGTGGGTTTTTTCTACAAAGACTGGCTCCAAATTTTTAAAGGAACATTTTATTACGTCACATCAAGTGACGCTACAAAAAGGCACACCCACCGACAGGATTACTGGATCTTGATTTACCTGATCGCGGCCACAGTCCCTGCGGCGGTTGTTGGCGCACTGTTAAACGATTGGGCCGAGACCGTACTGCGTTCTCCTCTTTTGCTGGCATTTAATATGGTGCTTATGGGACTTGTGCTTTTGATGGTCGATAAAAAAATGGCCGGCGCACGTTGCATGAATGAGATCAACATCAGGGGGGCCATTGCCGTGGGGCTGGCACAATGCCTGGCGCTGTTTCCGGGTGTTTCACGATCTGGTATTACCATTACAACAGCTCTTGCCCTTGGTTTTAAACGCCAGGACGCCGCCCGCCTTTCATTTCTCCTGTCGACACCCATTATTTTCGGGGCCTGCATCTTTAAATACAAATACTTTGCAGAGGCCTTTACGGATTTAAAGATTCTCTTTGCAATTTTGGTTGCTGCCGTTTCGGGTTTTTTGAGCATCAAGTACCTTTTAAAACTGGTACAAAATTACTCGTACGCTGTTTTTTGCTACTACAGGTTTGCCTTTGGGGCGGTTGTTGTGCTGTTTTATGTTTTAAGAGGGTCTGTTTAAGAGGGGGGGCAATGAAACTCACTGTTTTGGGATCCGGCACATCTTCGGGTGTCCCGGTGGTCGGCTGCCGCTGCGGGGTGTGTACATCTCTGCATCCAAAAAACAAGAGGTGGCGGTGTTCGTGTCTCTTTGAGGTGGAAGACAAAAAGATCCTTGTCGATATGGGCCCCGACTTGAGAAATCAGGCCCTCACGTTCAATATCAATCGTATCGATGCCGTGCTTGTCACACACATTCACGCGGATCACATTTTGGGCATAGACGAACTCAGAATATACAACGTGTATCAAAAAGCGGCGATCCCGCTGTTTGGTCACCAGACACATCTCGATTACATAAAAAATATGTTTCAATACATTTTTGACCCGCAGAGAAAATACCCCAGCCTTGTGCCACATCTCACACTCACACCCGTCGAAGGCCTCTTTCACATAGGGGCAATCCCTGTGCAAATGATCCCCTGCGCTCACGGTGATGCTGGTCCTACCTACAATTACCGCGTGGGTGATATCGCGTGGTTGTGCGATACAAACGGCATCCCCGAGACCTCCTTTGATTTGTTAAAAAATCTTGATACCCTCTTTATCGATGGTCTGAGATCAAACCCTCACCCCACGCACTTCACCATCAACGAGGCGATCAGTGTGGCGCAGAGGATTGGTGCCAAAAAGACATGGTTCATCCATCTGACCCACGAGTACGATCATGACCTCTTTAACACAACCCTGCCCGAGGGTTTTGCGCTCGCCTACGATGGATTGTGTATTGAGGTGCCTTAACTGCCGCATGCAGTTTGATTTGCCTCACCGCGTTTTTTCGTATTCTTCAAACAGGGTCTTAAAAACATGGGGGACGTGTGCCATTTTTGTTGGGGATTCAACATAGGCAATACGCATCTGGGTCCTGCCCGGATTGGGTTCTATTTCTCCCTTGTAAAACTCGGCCATGGGGCTGACCAAAAGGGTCACGTACTTGTTGTTGATCATGACCCTGCCTTTGCGGGCGCAATACAAAACAAAATCCTCCGCATCAAAACCCGGCCGTGCAACATTTTTAACATCGATCACAGAATAAATAGAGGCGTCAGGGACCGAAACAATCAGGCCGGGGACGGCCGCTTTAAGTCCCGCAGAGACACTGCCCATAAGGTCTTGATAGTAACGGCGCTGCTGGATGTACCATTGTTTAAGGGTCTGATGTGGCAAGTCCTTGAGCGCGCCAAAGACATACTGACCAATCACGTTGGAGCAAAGATTGGCAGTGTACTCTGCCACGGCCTTGGCGTGAAAATCGCTGTTATCGGTCACGAGCGCGCCAATCCGCAGCCCGCAGGCGTTCCAGACCTTGGATGCGGTCTCGATGCTGATCCTCCTGCCGGTGATGCCGGGCACCTCCTTTTCTGTGATGCGCCAGATGCTGCTCGCCGGGCCTTTGCAGTAAAAGAGTTCGCGGTAGGCTTCGTCGCTGACAAACCACATGTTGTATTTAACACAGAGCCTGCCAAGCGAAACCATGAGGGCGTGATCATAATACTGCCCGGTGGGGTTGTCGTAGGGGATGACAAGCAGCCCCGCAGGTTTGTGTTTTTGTATCACCGCTTCGATTTTATCGGGGGCGGGGAGCGTGAACCTGCCGTTGTTATCAAGCTCGCGCTGAATACTGATGGTCTTTCTGCCGGTCCTCTGTGCAAGGGCGTTGTAATTTGTGTAAGCGGCATCAATCAACATCAGCGGGTCGTCGTGAGAGCCCGCCGTGCCGCATACCCCGACAATGAGCAGCTCCATGGCAGAGCTGCCGCCGTCCGTGATCATGGCCATGAGACCATGGGTAGAAAGGTCACTCGAGGCAATGATGTGCAGAACTGTCTCGCAGCATTCTTTGGTCCCGACTGTGGGCGAATATTTAATAACACCATCAACAAATGGTCCCTTCTCACCAAGGCTCGTAAGACGCTCAAGCATGGCGGGGTGTGCGGGGAGGGTCACATTACCAATCGCTGTGTTGATGGCCTCAGTACCATCTGTGCGTTTCATAAACTCGATCTGGGCAGTACGTATGGCGGAGGGTTTTCGGGATTGAAAATGAGCTGATAATTTTGGGGTTTGCATACGGTATTTTTAGTTTGAATATCGGAATCAATCAAACAAAAGTTTTTTTGCGCAATCTTTCTTTTATATGGTCATGCTTCATTCATATTGTGTAAAAACATGACGATCATATATGACCACAGCCCTTTGTTCGTACATAAATTTTAAGAACCAAGTTACTAACTTGACTATGACGCGGTTGAATTTCTCCATTTTGCGAGGAATGCACCCGCGCTCTGTCAACCTTGAAATTCCCAGACATTAAGTTATCAAAAATCAGACAATAATCTGGTGGCATCTCAAGATTTCTGTGCTATACTTTAAAGGTTGTCCGCTCGTGATGTTTTTATGTCATGGGGCTGGGCAATGGGAATGCATAAATTTCAGGGGCTTCTTATGATCATTAAACACATCATGATTGTTGACGACGATCCCGATCTGGTTCATCTTTTAACAGAGAGAACCGAGTCCTTTGGTTTTGAGTGTCATGGCTATTCTTCGATTGACAAGGCTTTGATGGCATTAAAAAAAATAAAACCTGACTTGATCGTACTCAATCTGGAATTTGCACAGTCGAACGGCACCATGTTTTTGGACAACATCCAGCATCATCTAAATCACGAAGACAGCGCCCCTCCCGTGATTATATTAAACAGCGAAGATGATGATCAGATAACCGATTACGCCTATGATCTGGGTGTGACCGCGTTTAATTCAAAGCCGTACAATCTGAGTTCTCTCAGCAACCTCTTAACCGATTACATGCCAAGAGAATCACAAACCCCCGAAGAAGAGTTGTCCACAGAAGATGAGTTGTGGGAAGGGGAGGGCATGTACTGATCCGGCACATGCCCAGAGCCTAAAAAACGAAGAACGTGAACGAAGAACAAAGCCCCCGGCTCTCTGCAGATCTTAAGGACGATTCCACTCGTGGATCATTCTAAGACCCTCAATGGTCAGGTCTGCTTCGAAGTGATTGATCGTCTGGGTGGCTTTTGCAAAAAGAACAGACAGACCACCCGTGGCAACAACGGTCATTTCTTTTTTTAATTCGGTTTTCATTTTAGCGATTACCCCCTCAAACATCCCGATATAGCCATGATAAATGCCGGACTGGATGCACGCTGCCGTATTTTTGCCAATGATGCTCTCAGTTTTTTTTATGGGGACAAGGGGCAGTTGGGACGCCTTGTCGTAAAGCGATTGCAGAGAGAGGGCGGGGCCCGGAAAAATAATGCCCCCGATAAAAACACCGGGTTTGATGACAACATCGATTGTGGTTGCGGTCCCCATATCAACGACAATCAGGTCGGTCTTGTATTTCGCGTACGCAGCGGCCGTATTAACCAGACGGTCAACCCCCACCTTACCGGGATGTTCTACGGCAATGGCCATCCCAAGTTTGCACTGATGACTGACAAAAAAAGGGGCTGTTCTAAAATACCTTTCGCACAGCGTGGAAAACTTCTTGTTGATTTTAGGGACAACAGACGAGACGCAGATCTGTTTGATCTCTCTGGGGGCAGCCCCCATGTGATCGTTAAATTGTTTGACAAAATACTTTCTCCATTCGTTGGCCTTAAGGTTTTTTCGGGTATCAAACCTGTGGCTTTTATAAAGTCTTTTGTCCCTGTAACAGCCAATGACAACATTGGTATTGCCGATGTCTACTGTTAAAAGCATGTTCGTATGTCCCCTGCGATAATTTTTTTGAGACCGTCATCTGTCTTAAGGACAAGCAGACCTTCGGGGTCAATCCCCATGAGTGTTGCTTGCAGAGAACGGTTTGGCCCCTCTTCGAAGATGACCTGTTCGTCCTTAAAGGCAAGACACGCATGGATTTTGGAGTACACACAAGAAAAACCGTCTTTGTTGTATTTTTTAAGGACGGTGTTAAAACGGGATAAGAAATCACTGACAAACGGTTCGGCGTCGGTCATTGTGCAGGTCTCGTGTCTGATGGTGGTGAGCCTGTCCCTTATTTCGGGTAAAAAATCGCCTCGCTGTGAATTGAGATTAACACCCACACCGATAACAATCGCCTCACGTTCGAAGACGGTCTCGCTTAAGATGCCGGCGACCTTTAAACGATTGATCAGCACATCGTTGGGCCATTTAATCTGCACGTTGAGGGCAGGAGCCTGCTGTATTGTCTCAAACAGTGCATAACCGGCGAGGAGGTTAAACTGGTATACGGCCGGGTGTTTTAGTGGTGCAGCAATGGCAAGGCTTAAATTAATATTGCCCTGAGGCGCAATCCAGGAGCGGTTAAGACGCCCCTTGCCGCAGGTCTGTAAATCTGACCAGAGAAAGCAGGGCGGCGTGACAAGGCCCTCAAGAAGCATGTCCCGCAATAGAGAATTAGTTGAGGTGCAGGTGTCGATGTGAATACCGTTTAAGCCGCCAAGAGAGATGTTCCGCTTGATGTTCATACAAGTTACCAACTTGACTTTGATGCCCGAAGGAAATGCCCTTGGGGCACGCGGTTGAATGACTTCATTTTGCGAGGAATGCCCGCCATGTTCCGTACGGCACATGGCCCGCGCCCTGTCGACTTTGAAATGCCTGTACATCAAAGCAGGGGCTCAAAATTAACTTGAGGGCCGTCACATGTTGTGATACCGCCCTCTCTATTAAGTCTAAATAAAAAAAGAAAGGATTTTACCATGGCAACATACAAAGTAGACGAACGCGATGTGCACTTTAACATTTTTGAATATTTAAACATCAAAGAACTCACCGCGTACGACAAATACAAAGATCAAAACGAAGAACTTTACAAAATGATCCTCAACGAGGGTTTAAAATTTGCGCTCAGTGAGTTTGACCCTTTGTATGTTGCGGGTGACCGCGAAGAATGTCACATGAAAGACGGCGTGGTCATTGTCCCCAAGGGCTATAAAGAGGCCTATGCCAAGTTTGCAGAAAACGGGTTTGTGGGCATTGATACCCCGCCAACCTACGGGGGACAGGGGCTCCCCTGCATGATCAACACGGCCACCATGGAGTTTTTTACAGGATCAAACGTCCCGCTTCTGCTGTACGCGGGGCTCTCCAGAGGGGTGGCAAATATTTTAGAAGCATTTGGCTCGCCAGAGCTTTGTCAGGCATTCTGCGCCAATCTTTACAACGGCAAGTGGTCGGGCACGATGTGTCTCACAGAGCCGCAGGCAGGCAGTGCGGTTGGCGATATCAGAACCTCGGCCAAAAAAAATGCTGACGGCACATACACAATCACCGGTAACAAGCTGTTTATCACCGGTGGCGATCAAAACCTCACAGAAAATATTATCCACACGGTCCTTGCCCGCGTCGAGGGAGACGCGCCCGGCACAAAGGGGATCTCACTGTTTCTCGTACCCAAAATCTGGGTCAAGCCAGATGGCACCCTCGGCGAACGCAACGATGTCAACTGCGTCAACGTCGAACACAAAATGGGGATCAAGGCCTCTGCCACATGCACACTCAACTTTGGCGAAGAGGGCAAATGCCGTGGTTTTCTCATCGGCGAACAAAGCAGGGGCATGAAGATGATGTTTCAAATGATGAACGAGGCGCGTCTCATGTGCGGCGTTCAGGGAGAGGCCCTTGCCGCCACAGCCTACGAAAACGCCTTAGCCTACGCCAAAGAAAGAATTCAGGGCGCAAACACCGCCATTATCAATTACCCCAATGTGCGCCGCGAACTTGCACTCTGCAAGGCTTGGGTCGAGGGGATGAGGGGGCTGCTCTATCTCACAGGAAAATCCATCGATCTGGCCCATGGGCACCCCGATGACACCATCAAAGAAAAGGCAAAAAACAGGGTGGAGCTTTTAACGCCCATCTGCAAGGCCTATTGTTCCGATGTGGGTTTTAAAATCACCGAGATGGCCCTGCAGATTTATGGCGGTTACGGCTACGTCTCCGAATACCCCATCGAGCAATACATGCGTGATGTCAAAATTGCCTCCATCTACGAAGGGGCCAACGGCATACAGGCGCTCGACCTCATGGGCAGAAAACTCGCTTCAAAGGCAGGGCAGCTCTTCCGCGAATTCTACGAAGACCTCACCCAGTTTGTCGCGTCCCAAGAAGGTAATACCGAACTCAAAAATGAAATCTCTGCACTCAAAAAAGCCATTGATACCGTGGCTCAGGTGGCCATGAAGATCGCAGAGTGGGGTATGAGCGGCGAAAAGACAAAACCCATGCTCTCCGCAAATTATTTTCTCGAGCTCACAGGGCACACAACGCTTGCCTATATCCTGCTTGATCAGGCACGGGTTGCTCAAGCGGCCATCAGTAACGGCAGCAAAGATTCTTTTTATCGCAACAAAATCCGCACCGCCCGTTTCTTTGTTGCTCATGTGCTGCCCATGGTGCAAATGCGGGCAAAAAATATTTTATCAGAGGACCTTTCTTCGATAGAAATGGAATTTTGATTTTTTGCACACTCAAAAAAAGCTATCCTGTCATCATCGCAGGCGGGGGAATCAACGGTGTCGGCATCGCCAGGGATTGTGCCTTGCGTGGTATCGAGTGTCTGCTCATCGAAAAAGACGATTTCGCTGCGGGGACATCCGGCTATTCATCGGGGATGATCCATGGCGGGCCGCGGTACATGCTGAGTGACCGCGATATTACAAAGCTCTCCTGTGTGGACAGTGGCTACATTCAAAGGGCGGCGCCGCATCTTTTGTTTCGCATCCCATTTTTGTACACCGTTTTTAAGACAAAAGACAGATCAGGCCTTAAATCAACATTACTCCTCGAAGGGATCGAGACCTTTTTTACCGCATACGACAAATTTGCCCCGTTTAAGGGCGGAAAAAAACACACCCGACTCTCACCACAAGAAATTTCAGTATTAGAGCCCGGCATCCCTCAAAAAAATCTTGTCGGGGGGGTCTCCTTTGACGAATGGGGTGTGGATGTCCCGAGGCTTTGTATGGCCAATGTGATCTGTGCAAAAGAGCACGGGGCCACAGTTCTCAATCATACAAAAATTACAAAGGTAATTAAAGAGGCAGAGCAGGTGAAGGGCGTTGAAGTGGTTGATACATTAACAGGAGACAAAGCAACGATTCTCTGCACATTACTCGTCAACGCAACAGGCCCCTGGTCTCCAAACTTTGGCACCATGGCGGGGGTTCCCATTAAATTAAGGGGAGGGAAGGGGATTCACATCAGTTTTGACAGACGGCTCTTTAATATTGCCGTTGTCTCGCAAACAATCGATGGCAGGGAAATTTTTATATTCCCGCACGAGAACGAAAGTATCCTCGGAACAACAGACGATGATTATTTTGGTGATCTTGACCAGCAAAGCTGCACCCATGATGAACTCGAATATCTTTTAGAGGGCATCGAACAGATTTTTCCCGCGGTCAGAAAGGCCAGGATGATCAGGGCCTGGAGCGGGGTCAGACCCACCCTCTACAAAAGAAACTGTTATGAGGACGATTTAAGCCGCGAACACGAGACCATCGATCACCAAAAGAGGGACGGTGTCAGCGGGCTCGTATCCATCGTCGGAGGCAAACTTGCCAGCTACCGCATTATTTCTGCCGAGGTGGCGGACCTGATCGCCTGTAAACTTGCGATTGACAGGCCTTCGACAACGCATCAGGTGCCTCTCCCCGGCGGTGACGAGATACCGGATGTCAAAACACTCGCAGACGAATACAACATCAACGCTTACATTGTTTCAAGACTTGTGTACAGACACGGCAGTCGCGCCCGATTGATCCTCAACGACATCAAGGCCTCTCCCGAACTCGGGGGGCTGATCTGTCGCTGCGAACCCGTCACAGAGGCCGAGATCAGGTACTGCCTTCAAAACGAAGGGGCGAGAACCTTGTCCGACATCCGCCGCCGCACCCGCCTTTCGATGGGGCCCTGTCAGGGCACAAACTGTCTCCTCCCCGGTCACGCCATCCTCTCCGAAATTATTGATGACAGCAAAAACAATGCTGGCGGTACTCTTAAGGATTTTATGAGGGAGTGGTGGTTTAACCGCGCGTGTGTGCTGAGTGGTGATCAACTCAAGCAGGAAGAATTATACCAGGGCACCCTGTTCTGTAACAACAGCCTTAATCGTTCTTGAGTATCGTATTTGTTTTGCCGACGGACACCAAAAAAATTTTTGCAAACTTTGTAAAAAATCAAATCGTTATTTTAATGCATCGGAATTTCAAAGTCGACAGAGCGCGGGTTTCTATCTCGCAAAATGTAGGCATTCAACCGCGTCGCAGTCAAGTTGGTAACTTGAAAATACGAAAATTATTTCTTAATAACTCATTCGTTGCAAAGTGACGATTAAAGTTAACCGGATAGCAGTGATCTTCTTTACTTTCTAAAATCTGCAACACGAATCTGACGTTTAAAAAGCACCTCGCGCTCCATCAAAAATTGCAAAAAATTCATGTCCTCGTCCTGTTCGGTATTTGTCGTGTACGCCTTGTCAAATATGGCAGGGATACTCTCAAGCCTTTGTCGTGCTATCGGCAGGCCAAGAAAGAGTCCAAGTTTTTTAGGCAGTGCCGGCTGCAATCCCTTGACGAGTGCACGCAACGTGGCACCAGACCTGATATCGTCCTCGACAACAAGCACTTTTTTTCCTTTTAATTTTGAGAGACTGTCAAGTATCGTCAGGGTCCTGTCTCCATCATAATCAATCTCGGGTATGTTAACGGCAACGGTTGAAATACCCAGATCAACAAACAGGGGCTCAAAACTGAAGGCCTCGGGCCCCACGATGAGCGCAACATCATACCCGTCTTCAAATGCGGCTTGTGCCGTTAGAAATGCCGCCGTGTAGGATTGAGGAATCGTTGGGATAGATTCGATGCCCCTTTTTTTTGCATAGTCCGCGGCCAGGTGTCTGTACCTTTCTATCGCAAGTGTCTCGGCAATATCGGGTAAAAACATGGTCGCGGTCTTGATGATCTGCATCTCCCTGTTAAAAAACCCGCCCTCACCCAAAGACAACGCCATCGCCCCATGCGCAATCCGTCCTTCGAATAAACGCAAAAAATACTCCAGACGCGAGACAATCGAACCGCGCACCCGATCCACACCTGGTAAAAACTGGTTAAGGGCAAAATAGACCTCTTTTTGCTCACGAATAAATTCCCTCAATGTCTTTGCATCTGCCGCACACTCCGCATCCACCTGTGGTAACAGCTCCTCAAAACCGCGTTCTACCTTTGATAGCCGGCCGAGTACTGTGTTGAGATTTTCATGTATTGCATAAAACACATCTGTCATGGGGACTGGTTTGATGTTGTTGTGGTGGAAAACACGCACCCCGCTTTTTTCAATTTTGGCTATCGCAGCCGGACTTGAGCCCTGTGATTGAGTATGTTCACTCGGTTCGCTGCACAGAAAAACATCCACCAGCGAGGGCTCAAAGGCCGACAGTAGGCGCATCGCCTCCTGCACAGAGGCCCCAGTCACCGTGTCATTGTCTAAAAGAAGTACCCTCTTGCCCTTGATATCTTCGGGGGTCATTTGATCCACAACATGTGATGTTGGATGCTTCTTATTGTGGGCATGAACCTCAATCACGCATGTCTTGAGTCCCAACAAATCTGCCAGCGCCCCCGCGTAGAGCCCCCCTTTAGCTACCGGTACAAAGAGGTCATAGGATCCTTTAAGCGCAAGCAGACCCCTGATGATCTTATAGGCAAAGCCTCTCAGGCTCCCGTTACCTAGGTAACCCCGCGACTCCACAAAGGCACAGACCCTTTTAAAAAACAATTCCCGCGCATCATTTAATATAGCATCTTCGACATCTTGTTCGGAAATTCTCCCTACGGCAACCGAGTGTTCAAGAAATTGACATGATCCATCATAACACTCGAGGGCATGCAGAACCGTGAGTAGGTCCAAGTTTGCATCCATCTTAAAGACATCAAGCAACCCCTCGATCACCCCAAATCCATGGATGACTGTTGCCATTTTCCTGACTACGTACGGAGACACACCCAACTCGCCAAATCTTGCACTGAAACGCGGGGCCTTCTTTACTTTTTCAAAGACGTATTGAGTGAACCGATTTAAATAGTCGAACTCTTCGGGATTCAGGCCCGGCCTGCCCTCTATTAAACATTTGACCCAGTCTCCCATGTGGTGCGCCATTTCGCCGACCTCACTATAGAACTCGAGATTTCGGCCCTCCTTCATTTTATCCATCAGGAGCTTAACAGAAGCTGGGGGAGTCATTCTTTTCGATCTTAAAGAAGGTGGTGATCCTAAAAATCTTGCGGCACCCAAAAAACCCCTTGGTTGCATCGTGCCCGGATGAAATCCGTTACCCACCCGAGTATAGGCAGAAGCTTGCGGCACACCGGCGTCACCGTGGACAACAACATTTGGTTGCAACGCCGCAAGCCCTGTAAACAAAGGGTCAAGATTCCCTGTTGCAACTGCAAGAGGCCTTGGCAAAACAATCTGGGTCATAGTTACCAGTATTATCGGCTCACAAAGGCATTTATGAGAAGATAATTTTTGTATCCCGCTACGACATAATGCAGGACGCCATCAGCTGATGGTGGTTGCTTCCTTCCTGAACCTTTTCTAGTTCAGTTCTCGACGGATAAATTAAAACGTTGTGTTCTTTTTATTCCTTTTTTCCGCGAGTGACATAACACCCTGATATGCACTATAATTTCTGGGGGGCTTTTTTGAAAAAATCAGATTTTTGGGATTTTTTGGACAATTTTTCTGGTTTTTTTTGGACTGCAAACGCT
>JADGCS010000061.1 GCA_015228875.1 Deltaproteobacteria bacterium
GTTGCCGCCGTAGGTCTCTATCGTCACCTCGTTGTCCCCCTCAAAACCAACAAGGGGCCTGCGTGTGTCATCATCAAATATACCGTTTTTGTTTTGATCCACGGTGATAAAGGCCCCATGGGGATGGTCCCTGAATTCCTGGTGGGCAGCATCCTTGAGTGAGAGTCGATCATGGCAGAACACCTCTATTTTATCTGCATGATCACGATCATCAAACCCGGCAATCAGGACCTCGTTGCCTATCTCTGTAATGGGTGTGAAATATTTTATACTGGCTGCAAATAACGTCACAACCAGCATCAGCGGGATTGCGCCAAGGATTATTTTTGTTTTTATGATCATTGGTGAACTCGTCTCAAGAAAAAAAATAACACGAGCATCGCAAGGGCCTCACCCTTTTTTTAACCACTCCCGCATGATGGGATCTGTGGGCCTGTAAACCCCCTCCGGAGATTTCTCGATCAGATCTTTTGCCAGCAACACCTTCATCGCCTTCTGGGCCCCACCAATAGAGAGACTCTGCTTTTCCAAAAAATTCTTTGCATAGGGTGTTGCTGTGGGTTCAAGGCTGATCGTACGCAGAAAGGACTTTCGAGACAAAGAAAGCCCCCCCCATATCCCTTCAAAATCGGCGGCCTCCATGCGTACAAGCCTCTCGAAGGATTGATGGATAGTGCCAATGTCACAAACATGTTCAACCGCGTCCCAGACGATAGACGCCAGCTTCTGCACATAGTAGGGATACCCCTGCGCCAGATCATATATGATGCGGGCAAGGGCAAGAGAGCAGGCTTTTCCGGTGCCTGTGAACCGTTTTGATATGAACGGGGCAAAATGGTCTGCAGAGATAGGTTCCAGAATATAGGTATAAGTGCTCTTGTAAAAAGGCCGTGATTTGTTATGGAACATGTCCTGCAAGATTCTGCGCCTGCTCCCAATATAAAAATATGAAACATCCTTTTGATGCTGAATATGCGATCGCAATATCCCCTCTATTTTTTTTGATGTTGCGAGCTCTGTGATCTCCTGAAATTCATCAAGTGCTATACACGCCTGAATTTTTCTTTTTTTGACGTATTTGCCAATTCCGTCCATGAGATCATCGAGAGCCATGCTTCTCTTTTCGGGGCTGTCCACCTTGACAGAAATACTGACCCCATCGGGAACAAACTCCACAACGGGTCTTAACACAGAAAAGATGCCCTTGATTTTTTCGAGAAAGGTCTTCTGATCCAGCCCTGCACCAAATCCCTTGATAACAGCAGTGGCAAATCTCGAAATAAAATCATCTTCCGAAGAGATCGGAAAAAGATCGACATACGCCGTCAAAAAACCTTCCTTCCGTAGTTTGTCCAGAACCAGAAAAACAAGCGACGACTTGCCATATCTCCTTGGCGAACAAAACATGACCTTCGAACCGTTTTTTGCGTAGGTGATCAGTTCGCCAAGTTCTCTTTCCCTATTGCAAAATTCATTTTCACTGACGAGGCCGATCGTAAATGGGTTTTTCATATCCGCAATGATCACACATGGTTATATAATATTCAACTAAATTATTCTATAAGAATAATTCCATGAGAATAATGCTGAAAGGATAACGGCCGCGCATCAACCTACAACCCCAATCCCATCTGCAGCGCGATCACATGCGCCGAGGAGGACATGGTGGCCCCTGCGGCGAGCGGGTTTACGCTGCCGTCGTCGGTGACTGTGCTTTTAAACAGGTAACTGTACGTCCCCGAGAGTTTGACCCTTTCGGATAACGCATAACCAAGCCCGCCAGTCAGGTTGTGCTGGGAAATTGCGGGGATCAGCAGATTGGTGAACACACTTGATGAAGGGATGGGTGAGCGCCCGTAGTTGTAACCCAAGCTTGCCTCAAGGGGAAGTTTGACCCGCTGCATAAAATCGTACTGTACACCCCCGCAAAAGATGTATTGATCGCGCCACCCAAACCCACCTGTTGTGACAGAGTTGCCAAGGGTCCCCACCCCACCCCAGTTGATCCAGCGAAAATCACCCAGGATGATGAACTCCTGATTTTTAAATGGATCAAACGCCACCCCTCCCGTCACCTGCATCGGCATGTCCAGGCTGTCGATCAGCAGGTCTGTGTACCGGTCAAATTTTTCAAAGTACTGCCGTGTCACGTAATCCGCACCCAGAGACATCCACTGTGTCGGCCTGTAAATCAAGCCCACATGGGCCCCGACGCCAAGGGCCGGATCAAAACGGCTTGCCCCGTTTGTCTCGGGAAATCCCGCGGCAGTCGTGGCACTGTCGGAATGTAAAAAAGAGTAATTGATGTGAAGTGCAAGACCCACAGAGAGATTGTCCAGCAGTTGATACGAAACCGCGGGGATCAGTTTAATCAAGGCGTAGTGGCCACTGCGATCGTAGGCATCGGCAGTCACTGCGTTGGTGAGTCGCGACACGCTGTAATCAACACCAAACCCGCCCGCAAAGTAAGTGCCTATGCCCAGCGCAAGCCTGTCATCAAGAAGCGTCGTGATGATCCCGAGAGACGGAAGAAAAACACCTTCGTCCTGCGATTTTGCCCCCGCCGAGACGGCATTGCCGGCCGGCGCTGCCGAGGAGTCCATTGTATTGTCCGGAAACCCGATGGTGAGGTTAAGATCAAAATAACGCCCCACCTGATTCATCCCCGCGGGGTTGATGATGATGGCCGCGCTGTCCATGGGACGTGCCACACCGGCCCCGCCCACAGAGCGGCTCACAGCCGTGTTGGCCATGAGCTGAATACCGTTAAGGGCATTTGCCTCATGACCACAAAGCAAAATCAACTGAGCAAACACCAGACAAGACACAATTTTAATGAGACGAGTGAGCATGATTCCCCCTTTTATGACCCCGCATCATCCGCGGGAATTTCCATAAATGTCACAACATAACCATCAAGCCATTTGTACCCGACGAAAAGTCCCTCAAGTGTCCTCGACGGGACCGTGTGCTCATTGAGAGTTTTAATTGTAAACCGCTGACCCTCTACAACGCAAAGCAGGACGTCCGTGAAGGCCGGTTCCGCCCGATAACAGGTTGTGTACGCCTTGTAAAAACTTTCTTTTGCCGAAAATACTGTAAGGAAGCGCTGTGCTGATTCTTGTGCATCCTCGTTGACCCACAGTTTTTCCGCATCCGTACACACCCTGTCACTAATAGCGGTCGAGAACCGCCGGTCTTTTAATTCAAAATCAACGCCAATCCCCTTGAGCACCGCCTGAAAGGCAACAGCGGCCATGGCAATCCCGTCGGTGTGGGCAATCGAACCAACCAGATGATCAGGCCACAGGGGTTCACCGCGCTGCCCTTTTAAAATGGGTGGCGATGGTTGTCCCGTTAGCCGCTGCACCGCCCTGTGCGCCGCGACGCGACCGGTTTTAAACTCCGTCCTTCTTTTACTGACGGCCTTTGGCGAAAGGATAAGCGCCTCTTCCCGGTAAATATCCAAACCCTCTGGCACGCTACCAAGACAGACAAATGAAACATGTTCCGAAAAAGGTGATGCGATCATGTGTTTTTAAGACGGTTGACTAAAGTCCTGACAAGTTTAACATCGGTCTTGACAGGTAGAACCCGGCCGTCAAGCGCCTTGATCATATTTGCAGCATCAATCGCAGAGGGCATGTCTTTTTCTGTGAACAGGTCCATCACGTTCGATCCTTTATCGGGAAGGTCCGACGAAAAAACGGGAAAGAACACATGCAGGGGATTTTTGTCCCCCGACTTTGAGAGTTCTTTGCGCCACTCCGTATAAGGGATCACCACAATCCCTGCCCCGGCCTCATTCATGAGCGTCAGCATGTCTTTCCACCGCGTCCCCGTCTCAGAACACATGATGTTATAATTTTTGTTGATCGCAGAATCGGTAAATACCAGTGTGAGTATTGCCCTGCTCACGTAATCGACAGGTGAGAGGTGAAACAGGAGATCGAGATCCGGCGCCTTGTTAATGAGAAAACAGCCCTTGATGAGCTTGATCAAAAAATCGCTGTCGTTACCAACCCCGGTCCGCGTGTGCCAGCTGATAAAGGGAGGGCGGTAGATACTGGCGTGAATGCCTCGTGCCCTTGCCTCACAAACAAGTTTTTCGGACGCCCGTTTTGTCTGCCTGTAGGCCCCGGGACCTTCAAGCACAGGATCGTCTTCTAGGACAGTCCTGCCAACGTACTCCGGTGTCAGTTGCACGGAAAAACTTGATATAAAATGAACGGGCTTTGATTTTATGTTGACGGCGAGTTTTAAAATTTCCTGCGTCCCCAGAACATTGGCAGCCCTGAGATCCGCATAGGAGAATAAAAAGTTCACCATAAAACCCGCGTGAATAATGCAGTCAACCTCGCTCGAAATCTTTTCCCAGACTTCCTCAGACATGCCCAGCCGAGGCTGTCCCAAATCCCCGCAGACGGGAACCACGCGCCCCTTAAGCCCGTCTGCATCGATCATGTAGTCGGCAAAGGTCTTTTGGATGCGCTGCATGGCCTCTGTCTGATTTTTTGCACGCACATGACAGTATATCGTTGCCTGCGTGGAGCGGATAAGATCAGCCAGCATGAAAGAACCAAGATAACCGGTGACACCGGTCATAAAGATGTTTCTTGATTCGCCCGATTTTTCGTAAGGCACAACGGGTCTGATATCGGGGTCCAGCGTTTCATCCTGCGGCCCTGATATAGATTTTTCAAGTACTGCAGGCCGCCCCTCTGAAACATCTGCATCGGACTGTGTGAGCCTGTCCTTAACCTGTTCCCAGATTGCGAGCGTTACCGCATCGAGATTTTCGCTTTTAAGCAGTGTGAGAACATTGACCTTGATACCAAAGGCCGCCTCAATCGCGTTTTTAAGTTCTGAGGCCGAGAGAGAATCAAGTCCCTGCTCAGTCAGTGAACACTCCCTTTTAAATTTATCGATGCTGATACCCAGAAGGTGCAGGGCCTTTTGTGTGACAAACCCCTCAATTGTTTTTTTGCAGGCGGATTCGTCACCGGCAGTCCTCAATTTTTTGAGGATGTCGCTTTCAGCGGTCCCCTGCCCCCCTTTTGAAGGATCCAAAGAGTCGCACGTGATCTCGCTTAAAAACCTGCGTCTCTCCCGCTGTTCATAAATGCCCTTGAGGATCCGCCAGTCAATGTTGGCAACGGTCATGTCCCTGGCGTCATGAGCGATGATATCAAACAGCACCTGTGTCGCCATTTTGGGTTCCATGATTTTAAGCCCGGTCCTGTTAAGCAGCGACTCTGCCTCACCGCCAAGTGCCATGCCGCCGCCACCCCACATCCCCCAGCTCACGGAGAGTGCAGGAAAACCGCACGCACGCGCCCACTGTGTAAAACCATCCAGAAAATGATTGGCAGCCGCATAGTGTGTGAGCAGCTTTGAGCCCCAGACCGCGGAACCTGATGAAAAAAGGATCAGCCGGTCAATGGACCTGTTTTTGAGCAGGTGATACAAGGCCCATGTCCCGGTGACTTTGGACCGGCACATATCGTTAAAATCTGCCCTGGTTAATCCCGATGCCTCCTTTGGTGTCACAACGCCGGCGGTATTAAAAACCAGACCCACCGGAGGCAGTTCGTTTTCAATCTCCTGCCAGGCCTTTGAGAGGGAGTCCCCTGCAGCGATGTCTGCCTGCTTGTACTGAATAATCACTCCCTGCCTGAGAGCATCCCTGATCAACTGCAGATGGCTGTCCCCGGCACTCGCAGGGGCATCAAGATCGATTGTTTTTCTCCCTGTCAAGACCAGGTACCGCGCGCCGGCGCGCACAAGGGCTTCTACAAGATGCAGACCAATCGCCCCCAAACCGCCAATCACGACATGTGTCTTGTCCTTGGCAACCACAAGATCACCCTCGCGCAGAGGCGTTTGTTTTTCGAGTCGTGCCACGTAGCGCCTCTCGAGGTCGAGAATCATCTGGTCTTCTTCGGAAGGTGCGGTGATTTCTTTGATCACCAGCGCGTGTGTCCTGTCATCCGCCCTGTGCACATCAATCATCCCTCCCCACAAGTCGGGATATTCGTACTGCAGACACCTCCCCATGCCCCACAATGCCGACAGGACAGGAGACACCCGCGAAGTGGCGCTTAACGCCTCCGCGCCATTTGTGACAAGGGTGATGGTGACCTGATCAGTTTTTGAGCGCGCCGAGAAAAAGGTAAACAGCTTTAAAAAAAACATGCAACCATCAAGGGTGTTGCTGGTGAGCGCTTCGGGATCGTCCGGCAATCTGTCTGGTTGATCGTTGACCAGCAGGACAACCTTTTTGATCCTCTGACGCAGGTGTTGGTCGCAGAAGGCTGTGACCTGCCCCATCTGCTCGGGCGCGTACATATTGAGGCTGAGCGCCTTGGCATCAGACAGACGGGTCTCACGACCCAGCGATACAAATATACTGCCCTTTATTTTTTCCAAAAGAAGGTGCGTCATGGGTGCGTCATAAGCAGCCTGTGATCCGAGGATCAGCGTCAACCCGTCAGACACGTCATCGGGTGTTTTGTAAGGCTCGTAGACCTTGTCCCTCCACACAACTTTGTAAAACCAATCCTTGGCAGCATGCAGAGACAAATCGGCCTGATCGACTTTTTTAATAACAAAGCCTTCCATCTGTCCCCACAGATCGCCCTGATCATCCATCAGCAGCACCTCTGCCGAACATGTATTCAATGGACCCCGTTCGTCGGAGAGACGCACAAAGCTCCACACGTTACCCACCGGCGGGCGCGTCATGACAAATCGCTTGATACCGACAGGCATGAATGTGTCATCCTGGGCACGCAAATCCTCCGGCAACGCGTGAACCATCACCTGCAGACACGCATCGAGCAGGGCCGGGTGGGCCCTGTATTTTTTTTGATCTGTGATATCATCGGGCAGACGCACATAACCCAATGCCTCATTCTCTCCTGCCCAGAGATCGGTGGTCCCCTGAAAGGATGCTCCATAATCAATGCCCCTGTTGTGAAAAGAAAGGTAATGCTCTCTGGATGAGATGCGTCTTTCAAGACGGTTCATCACAGAGGTGATATCGGGGGCAATCCCTGTCTTGAGGCCCTTGTCTCCCATAGCTGTCCCCTCGGCGTGCAGGATCCAGCGGGAGCCCTTTTTTTCGATGGTGCGGCTGAACACTTTAAAAGAATAGCCGGCCGCTTGCCCCGCATCTCGTTTAAGGTAAAGATGAACCCTCCTTGGTTTTTCATCGAGGACCAGCGCCTGCTTGAAAGACATGGCGCTGATCTTGAGTTTGAATTCGTTGATCACACCCGAGACCGCCTGACCCACCATCTCGAGATACCCCGTTGCAGGAAAGACAACACAACCCTGAACCTTGTGGTCTTCGATGTAGGGCAGGGCCGCGATGGAAAGATCAAGTTCAAAACACTGCTCGCCATCATGAACGGGAGAGATAGTCTCGATGCCCACAAGGGGTTGTCCCGTGACGGCCTGTGTACGATGATCACTGATCTCGAACCAGTGTGTCTTTTTGTCTGCGGGAAACGGCGGCAAGTAACAGGGCTGTACCGATGACGGGTACAGGCTCATCACATCCGGGATGCGACCCAGATGATAAAGTTTTGTGAGCGCCATCATAAAATTTGTCGGGTCTTTCTTTTTTCGATGAAGCGTCTCGATGACCTGAACCTTGGCCTGCTGCGCCTGTGCTGCCTGCGTGATCGCGGCAAGAAGCACCGGGTGGGGGCTGATTTCTATAAAGACATCGGCCCCGCTGTTAAACGCCTTGCCCGCAGCTGTGTTAAAAAGAACTGTCTGTCTTAAATTTTTGAGCCAATAACCGGCGGTTAAATCTGCTGCCGTGACAAGCTCTCCCGTTACAGACGAGATGAGCGGGCAGTGGGGAGCGCGAGGTGTGAGCTGGCCCACGGCGCGCTCAAACTCCTCCATGAGGGCATCCATATGGTGGCTGTGCGCAGCGAGATCAACATGCAGGATGCGGTTGAATACGTTTTGTGCCGTGAGTTCTTCTGATACGGTGTTGACAAGCTGAGGGTCTCCTGAAATCACGACATTGTTGGGAGAATTGTGGGCGGCAATCGAAACCCGGCCATCATATTTTTTGATCCGCCCTTCCATCTCGTCACGGGACATCTCGACGGAGGCCATGGCCCCCAGACCAGACACCTTGTGCATCAGCTGGCCGCGGTAAAAAATAATGCGACCCGCTTCTTCGGGTGTCAGACACCCTGCAGCGCAGAAGGCCGCGACTTCTCCCATGCTGTGGCCGATAATGCCATCCGGCACCACGCTGAAGGATTTTAACAGATCGCACAGTGCAAGCTCTATCGCAAAGAGTGCCGGCTGTGTGAGCCATGTCTCGTTAATACGGGATTCCTGTTCACTGCGGGCCAGCTCTTCCAGCAAAGACCACGAACCCATTGTCTTGAAAAACGCATCCCATTTTTTCATGGAGTTTAAAAAAACAGGGCTCGTTTTTAAAAGCTCCCTGCCCATATTAAAGGACTGGGGCCCCTGTCCGGGAAAGACAAAATACACAGATGCACGCCTGCGCTTTTGAACTTGTGTCTCAACATAACGGCCCGAAGGTTCGTCATGAACATAATTTTTGAGTTCCTCACAAAGGACTGCGGCTGTCGCGGGATAAATCTCCAGACGATGTTCGTGGTGTTCGCGGCAATACAGCGAAGTGTAACTGATCTGTGCGGGATCAGGCGCGCCGTCAAGGGACAAAAAATCAAGGAAACCCTGCGCGTATTGCTTAAGCAGATCTGCATGGGGTGCAGAAAGGACAATGGGCAGCGGAAACACGGTGTTGACAGGTTGAACTGTCTGACTGCCCTGATCGCGATCGTGGGCACCCAGAACAACATGAGAGTTGGTACCGCCAAAACCAAACGAACTCACCCCTGCAACGGCCTCGGTCCTGCTGGGCCACGCGGTTACGGTCTTGACAACCTGAAGGCTGGTCTTGTCAAACGGGATACGGGGGTTCGCCTTTTGATAGTGGATCGAGGCCGGGATTTTTTTATGATACAGGGACAAGGCTGTTTTAATGAGCCCCGCAACTCCTGCTGCGGCCTCAAGGTGACCAATGTTTGACTTTGCAGAACCGATCAGGCAGGGCGTTGCTGTCTTGTCGACCTTGCCCAAAAATCTGTCGATCGCGCCAACCTCGATGGGATCGCCCAGCGCAGTCCCTGTGCCATGGGCCTCAATGTAGGCAATCCTTTCGGGCGCAATGCCAGCCCTGCCATAGACTGCCCTTAAAAGCTCTTCCTGCGCCTTGCCGTTGGGCGCCATCAGCCCGTTGCTGCGGCCGTCGTTGTTGACACCGCTCGCATGAATCAGGGCATAAATACGGCGGTTCTGTTTGAGTGCCTCGGTTAAAGGCATCATCACAACCGCACCAGCACCCTCACCGCGGGCATAACCGTCGGCCCTCTCGTCAAATGTTTTGCAGCGCCCATCGGGGGCCATCACACCGGCCATCGAAAAATTAATTGTGACATCCGGCGACAAAATGAGATTCACGCCGCCGCAGACCGCCATCTGGCATTCTCCCGCCCTGAGGCTTTGCAAGGCCGTGTGCAGAGCGACCAGCGAAGAGGAGCACGCCGTGTCGATGGCGACGCTCGGCCCCTTAAAATTGAACCAGTACGAAATACGGTTTGCCGCTATTGAAAATGCCGTGCCCGTGCCAAAATAGGGATTGATCTGCCCGCGATCTGCATGGATGTAACGCCCATAATCGCTGTTACAGATACCCACAAAGACGCCGGTCTTTGTTTCGCCAAGCTCCGCTGTTTTAAAACCGGCATCAATAAACGCACGGTGGGAAATCTCCAGCATCAGGCGCTGCTGCGGGTCCATGCAGGCGGCCTCTTTGGCCGAAATGCCGTATGCCGTTGCGTCAAATTCGCGGACATTTTTTATAAACCCCCCGCGCTTGGTGATGGTCTTGCCCCTTGCCTGCGGGTGCGTGTCGTAATAGGCATCGGCATCCCAGCGGTCAGCGGGCACCGTATCTGTGGCATCAACGCTTTCAAGCAGCAACTGCCAGAACTCGTGTAGATTAGCGGCACCGGGAAAGCAGCAATCCATGCCAATAATCGCCACAGGTTCATCGGTGCGTCTTCGTTTTTCGCCCATCACCGTCACGGCATCGTGAGTCCCTTCCTGTTCATTCAAATAGGCCGCCAGTTTTTCAATCGTTGGGTAGTCAAAAAGCAGGGTGTCCGCAAGCCCGCGTGAGAGAAGCTCTTCAAGCTCCCCCACAATCTCCATCGCATCCTTTGAATCGTATCCATACTGCTGAAAAGGAAGACCTGTTTCTACCTCACCCACAGAGATTTTTGAATGCCTTGCCACATGATCCTTAAGCCAGCGCACAAGATCATCCTCGACCCCTTTTGCTGCAGGGGGCTGTTTGATGGCATCTCTTGTTTGATCGGCCGTCATCTTTGGGGCCTCCGGCTGTTTTTGAGACGCGCCCTGCCGCCATTCGAAAACGGGCTTGAGAGTCCCGCCCAGAAAATCCTTTTTTGTTGCGCGCCGCTGAATCTTGCCGCTGGAGGTCTTGTTAATACTCCCGGCGGGGATCAGAGCCACAGCATAAACCTGCAGGCCATGTTTTTCGCTGATCTCCCGTTCCAGGCCCCTGATCACCCTGTTAAAGTCAAGACCTGCCCTTGTTTCTTGCGGGAGGTCATCAAGCGATTTGATTTTGAGTTCCTGAACAACGACAAGTTTTTCCTCGTTGGCGTCATCGACAGAAAAGGCAGCCGTACAGCCCGGCCTGAAGAAATCTGGAAAAACGGCCTCGAAGGTTCGCTCTATATCCTGCGGGTAATGGTTTTTACCGCGAATGATAATCAGGTCTTTAAGACGACCGGTGATAAAGAGTTCATGGTCTTCCCTTAAAAAACCCAAATCTCCTGTTCTTAAAAATTTTCTGCCCGGGTACTGGGGCAGTGTTGCCGAAAAAGACTCGGTGGTGAGATCTTCTTTAAGCCAGTACCCGCTGGCCATCGATGGCCCGCTGGTCCATATTTCGCCGACCTCATCGGGGGCACACACCGTGCAGGTTTCGTGATTGACAATCACGAGGTGATCCACAAAAGGGACACCCGCGCTGATCATCGTGATTTTATCATCGGGCGAAAGGATTTTTTCGGACACCTTGTTTTTTTCGAGACTGCTCTTGCTGATCTCGTAGGGCACCACATCGCGGTATTTGGGGGCACCCGATATGAACAGTGTCGCCTCGGCAAGGCCATAGCCGGGGTTCATGGTCCGCCTGTCAAAACCACACGCGCCGAATTTTTTTACAAACGCTGCGACAGTCTCTTTACGGACAGGCTCGGCACCGTTAAACGCCGTGTGCCAGCTGGAAAGGTCGAGCAGTTTTAATTCTTCATCGGTGGTTTTTCTCACGCAGAGGTCGTAGGCAAAATTGGGTGCCCCGCTTACCCCTGCCCTGTACTTGGTAATACCTTTAAGCCAGCGCACAGGTTTTTTTAAAAAATGAATGGGCGACATCATGACACAGCGACAGCCCGCGTAGAGAGGACGCAGGAGCCCCTCGATCAGGCCCATGTCGTGACAGTTGGGGAGCCAGCTCAGCGTGGTCTCGCCATAACGCCCCAAAAAACACCGTGAGAGCATCTCAAAATTAAGCATCAGGCTCTCATGCGTGACAATGACCCCCTTGGGCGACCCGGTAGAACCGGATGTGTACTGCAAAAAAGCGATGTCTTCTTTTTGTGGCCGAAACACCTGCAGGGAGTTTTCTGTGATGTTGTCGGGGTGATCGGAGGCAATCCATTTGATCCGGACAAGATCGGGTGCGTATTTGCCCACCTCGCTTAAGACAGAGAGACTCTCGAATGTGGTCAGCGCAAACTCGGCCTGGCAGTCGTTGGCGATGGTTTGGAAACGCGGCAGGGTCTTGTGCAGTCGCGACGGTTCTGGCGGGTAGATGGGAACAGCAATGGCCCCGGCACAAAGGCAACCCAGAAAACCCGTGAGAAAATTCTTTCCCGGGGGGTAAACGAGGAGAACCCTTTTTTTACCAGCCCCGTTTTTGACAAGGACATCAGCCACTCTCTGGACCGACCTGTACAACTCAAGATAGGAAATGGAGTCCTCGAGATCTTCTCCGTCCAAAAGTTCGATAAAGGCTGTCTCGTGACCATGTTTTTTTGCGCGGTAATCCAGGACATCACACAGGGTATCAGCCCCGTCCGGCAGACCCATTTGTTGTTGAAATTTGTAATCCATGGTTAAGTGCTATGAAGCCGCGCCTTTTTTGGCGACAACATACGCACCCGAAAAATTGTAAATCATTCCCTTTTTAAATTCTTTGTCCCTGATGATGTGAAGCAGGGCGTTGAGATCCTCGGCTGTGTACTCGGCGGGCGCCATGATCTGCGTCACACGCGCCGCGTATTCGAGATATTTAAAATAGAGATCGGGGTCGGCATTGTACTGATTGAAGATAAGCGGGTAATATTGAATGTCTTTAAAACCGTATTTTTCGAGATAATGAGGGATCCGGATTGTGATGCAGGGGTCCATCACAACCTGATCAATCGCCGCACAGAGCCTGACAAGTGAAGGGTTTTTGGGGTATATGGCATTGTAGGATTTTTCTGACTCAAAAAAGAAGACAGCACCACCAGGCTTTAAGAACAAATCGAGCTGTTTAAAAAAATCGTCCATCCTGTCGGCAAGGTACTGCAGGGTGATTGTGGAAAAAACGGCATCAAACGGGGCGTCGGGTTTGTAATCAAAGACCGAGATGTTTTTAAATGTCACATCTTTGCTCCCCTCGTGCAGTTGTCCCGCCTTTTTGATCAGCTGTGAGTTGATGTCTATCCCCACCCAGCTTGAATCGGGAAAGAGCGCCTTGAGGTTTTTTAAGTGATGACCATTACCGCAGCCGATATCAAGAACCCTTTTTATGTTGCGGGGAAAACCAAGCGCCTCAATCGCCCGCCGGTCATAGGTGTTGGCGACCTGAGATTGGTAGGTCATAAATTCGTCCACAACCCTCACAAAACCAGCATCCTCCCTTTGATAAACAGCTTTTTTTTTGTCCATAAAAAAAATCCTTTCTGCGCCCCCATATCATCGCTCTCAAACGCATGCAAGAAACGAAAACCTGTCCGCCAATAACACCCGTTGCCTGAATATTCTGGAATGACCAGCGCGGCCCGCGCCGCAATAAACAGGACTTTAAAAAATCGGGGTTATACAACTTTGTATGAACTGCTTACAGCACTCAGCCAGACAAAAAAGCTGATCGCTGACAGCTGACCGCTGATAGCGTTCTGCATTATGTTGTAGCGGGATACAAAAATTATCTCCTCATTTTAACAAGAAGTTTGGATGGAAGAATCTATGAACCCACCACCCCATCCCCTTTGAGCCTCTTAATCTCCCCCGCCGAATAACCCGCCCCCTTGAGAACAGCCACCGTGTCATCAAGAACCTTGTGATACTTTTGTTTGCCCCTTTTGCCAAACAGCGTTGACTCGCAAAGCCCCATCCTGCTCCCCCCGCAGTTTAACGTAAAGGGGTACAGGTGACCATCGGACAGCAAGCCTTCTTTGTCTGCTATTTTTGTAAGACAAACATCAAACCGCTGCCCCAATGATTCCCAATACCCGCTGTCACGACTTGCAAACAGCGTCGTAAGTTCGGCAGTGGCCCTGCTGTTCTTGTCGGAATCAAACCCCGTCTCTTTGAGGTGCGGGAGATGAACAGCATCACAAAATCTGAGCCAGAATTTTTCCTCCAGGGCCCCCAGCGCCACCCATTGTTGATCCCTGGTCTTGTAGACATGGTACCGCGCAAGCTTGCCCGTGAGATAAGAAAGATCAAGGGGCAGATCGCAAAAAAAACGATGCTGGTTAAGATAGACCAGAGACTCTACCATGGACACATCGAGCTTAACCCTGCTGCGGTTTTTATTAAGCAGGGCCGCTGTGATCATGAGGGCGGCAAATGTGCCACCACCAACAAAATCTGCAATTTGAAAATCAGGTATGCAGATGTTTTTTTCGGCAGCACCGTCCTTAAAACTGTTTAACAGCGAAGAGGCCGCCATAAAGTTGATATCGTGTCCGGCAAGACCTGATCTCTTGGTCTGCTGACCATATCCGGTTAACGAGACATAAACCAGTTTGGGATTGATGCGGTGAAGCCTTGCGGCACCAAGGGACATTTTTTTGATCACACCAGGCCTAAAGGACTCGATAAAGCAATCGCTGTTTTTGACAAGCCTGCAAAGGACGTCCCTCGCTTCTTTGGACTTAAAGTTGAGCCGTAACCTTCTCTTGTTTTTGTTGAGATAAACACCAAGTGTAGATTCTGTGTCGTACAGAAAGGGCGGAAACAGGTTGATGTAGTCGCCCTTTTCGGTGTCTTCGACCTTGATCACATCGGCCCCCAGATCGCTGAGGATCTTTGTGCAGAAGGGACCCGGGATCAATCGCGTCATGTCGATCACACGAACGCCTTTGAGCCCTGTTGCTGATTTTTTGGGAGTCTTGGTTTTGACAGTCACATGGACTTAAATAGCCACACCGAAGGTAAAAGGCAAAAAAAAAGCTCCAAAACAAACTTATTTTGGAGCTTTAATTTTTTTTAAAGAATCGACCAGCCTATCTTTTTTTCTTCTTTGCAACTTTTTTCTTTGCAACTTTTTTCGCCGGTTTTTTCTTTGCTACTTTTTTCTTTTTTACGACCATCGCGCCTCCTATTTTATTTGGTGTGGGTTAATAAAAAAACAAACAACTAAACACATTTCTTGTCTAATGAGGACATTATATTTGTGATTTCAACAAACTGTCAAATAAAATTTACGCATTTTCAAAGACTTGTGTCAGTTTGAAAAAAAAATCATTTTTTTTTAAAAAAAAATTGGTGAAAAATTTTTTTATTGACAGCGGCTAACACGCGTAAAACAAGACGCTACTGTCATTTGTTTTTTTTTCGATCTGACACGCAAAAAAAATCTGCCAAAAAAAACAATAAAAACAAACAGAAATTTTTTTTTATTTTTTTTTTGAAAATCTGCAGTTTTGTCGAAAAAAGTAAAAAAACACAAACAACGTGTGTTTTTTCTGATAAACAGAAAACGCGAATGCCGACTTGATTTATACCTGCAATTGGTATTACCGTGAGCCTGCATTCACAGGAACGCGCAAATTGTATCTGAGAAGGCATCTAAAAAAATGAAGCTCTCACAAAAGCAAATTAAAAAATTAACCACTCTCATTTACGAAAAAATCAGCAGGGAGGGGCTTATCACCGTCAAGGTCCCCGAAAAAAAAATACTCGATAAAATAGAAAGCATCCTGTTTCAGGATGCCAGAACACAAGAAGTCATCGAAACAGAGGCCAAAGAGATGATGAAAAAATTTAAGGACAAGGTTCAGTCGGGGGAAATCGATTATCAAAAAATGTACGGGATGATCCTCAAGCAGTTGATGAAGGATAAAAAGTTTATTCTCTAGTCACGGTGAAAAGTGGATCGTGGTGAGTGGATGGTGGGTGGCTGTGGGCTGAGGACAAAAATATGATCTACTCAGAAGAACGTATCAAAAACCTCGCATTTAAAATTCATGACCGCCTCTACATGGAGGCGCTTGTCGACTACACCGACGAAGAAAAAGCCCTGTCAAGAATCAAGGAAATCATGATGAATTTCTTTTCTATCTACGATGAACTTATTGAAATCTCTAAGAAAAAAATCTCATCCCTCAAAAAAAACATCGTACAGGGGTCTGCCGAGTGGGATATCCTTTATAATAAATACCTCGAAGAAGAATTAGCCAAAAGAAACATGTAAAACATCATAGTCGATTCAAATTTCAGTTGTCATCGATTTCACCATCAGCTATGCAGCCAAAAAAATCTGGTCACAAATGGATACACAACTTTTACACTTCATTATCGTTACCCTTAAATTGGTCATCCCTTTCGCCATCATACTCACATTCATTCCGCTGCTTGTGTGGCTTGAAAGAAAAGGCTCTGCCTTTATTCAGGACAGGCCGGGACCAAACCGTGCCGCAATCATGGGCATCCGCCTCTGCGGGTTGATCCACCCCTTCGCCGATGCGATGAAACTCATGTTCAAAGAGGACATCATCCCCTCACAGGTGCACAAGTTTTTTTATGTCCTCGCCCCTTTTATTGCCCTCTCTGTCGCCAGTGTCACCTTTCTTGTTATCCCCTTTGCGGCCCCCATGCCGTTTGGCGGGGGAGTCCTCTCGTTTCAAGCCGCCAACATCAACGCCGGCGTCCTATATATCTTGGCCATGACCAGCATGGGGGTCTTTGGGATCATGCTGGCCGGCTGGGCGTCTAATAACAAGTTTGCAAGGCTTGGAGGTTTAAGGTCAAGCGCACAAATGATCAGCTACGAACTCTCCATGGGGCTTGCGGTTATCTCTGTCATCATGTGGGCGGGTTCTCTGGCGTTAAACGACATCGTCAGTCTGCAGGGCGCCAACATCCTGCGATGGAACTTTATCTACGACCCCCTGGCCTGCCTTATCTTTATAACCGCGGCCTTTGCCGAGACCAACCGCACCCCCTTTGACCTCCCTGAGGGCGAATCCGAACTCGTTGCCGGTTATCACACCGAGTATTCATCAATGAAGTTCTCCATGTTCTTCATGGCAGAATACGCCAACATGGTCATTGCATCGGCGCTCATTGTCACACTGTTTTTTGGCGGCTGGCAGATCCCCTTTCTCGACACAAACACATTCAGGACAAACGCCGATTATTATCTTTATTATTTTCTTGTGGCTGCTGCCGTGTGTTGTGTCATTCTCGGCACGTTCCTGTCGATTAAATTTAAAAAAGGCAGGTTTGGCGATAAACGCGATTACGAACCCCTTGTCTTTGGTGTCCCGGCAGTGGTGGCGGGGTTGGCCATTTTTTGCCTGCTTGTCGTTCTGGGGCGTTTCCCCCTGCCGCTCGAGGCCGCAAACTGGATTGTTGCTGTCTGTCAGATTTTTACATTTCTCTTTAAAGTGCTGCTCATGTGCTGGGTCTTTATCTGGGTCCGCTGGACTGTACCCCGCATCAGGTATGATCAGCTCATGGACCTCGGCTGGAAATTCATGCTGCCTCTGGCGATGTTAAATATCGTCATCACCGCAGTCAGAATGTTGTGGCAATGAACCCTTATTTTTTCTACGCATTTGCCACCATCACTGTTTTGATGGTGGTGCTCATGATCCTTCAAAAAAATCCCATCACGGGGGCGATGTGCCTGATTGTCTCGTTCTTTTCGCTCGCAGGTCTTTATGTTCTGCTCGAGGCCCATTTTATCGCAGTCCTGCAGATCCTTGTTTACGCGGGTGCCATCATGGTGCTCTTTATTTTTGTGATCATGTTTCTTAACCTTAAAAAAGAAGATTTAAAAACCGGCAGGAGGCCCTTTTACCAGTTTGCTGCACTGATTGCTTCGGGCGCACTTGTCACGTTTCTTGTTGTGCAATACACAAAAATCCCGCCGGTCTCCTTTCCAGAATCCGTTGCCGGTTTTGGAACTGTAGAGGCCATAGGCAGCCTCATGTTTTCAAAGTACGTCATCGCATTCGAAGTCATAGGGCTGCTGCTTTTGGTCGGGATTATCGGCGCGGTACTTTTGGGAAAAAAAGAAAATCATGACTGACAAGTGACTAACTTGGCTTTGACGCGGTTGAATTCCTTCATTTTGCGATGAATGCACCCGCGCTCTGTCGACTTTGAGATTCATATGCATGTATCTATCCATCATTACCTTGTCTTGGCGGCTGTACTTTTTTGTCTGGGACTTCTGGGAGTCATCATCCAAAGAAACATCCTCATCATGCTCATGTGCATCGAAGTCCTTATGAATTCCATCAACCTGACCTTTATTGCACTGGCAAGGTACTACAATCAGGTCGACGGGCACTTGGTCGCCATCTTCGTCATGGCCATTGCCGCGGTCGAGGCTGCCATTGGCCTTGGAATTGTCATCAGCCTCTTTAGAAACAGACAATCAATAGACATCAACGATTTCAATTCAATGCGGGGATAGCACACATGATTCCAAAAGACTTTATCATCCTCATACCGTTATTACCGCTCCTTGGTTTTCTCATCAACGGCAGCATCACGTACGAACAGCTGCGCGGCAGGGTCTGTGCCAACAAGTCCATGGTCTCTTTTGTGGCCTGCCTCATGCCGTTTCTGTCATTTGCGCTGGGTCTCTGGGTTCTTTTAACGCTGGCCCTTCATCCCGAGATCAAAAGTATCAGCACACCCCATCTGCTGGACTGGATGATCCTCGATCACTTTCATCTCACCTTTGGTCTCGAGATCGACCACCTCTCCAGCGTGATGACACTCGTGGTGACCGGCGTGGGTTTTCTTATTCACCTGTACTCCGTAGGCTACATGCACGATGACCCCCACTATTCAAAGTACATGTCCTATCTTAATCTGTTTTTGTTTTTCATGCTTGTGCTTGTGGTTGCCGACTCTCTGGTCCTGCTCTTTGTCGGTTGGGAAGGCGTGGGCCTGTGTTCTTATCTATTAATTGGTTTCTGGTTTACAGACAAAGAAAAAGCTAAGGCAGGAAAAAAGGCCTTTATCGTCAACCGTATTGGAGATTTTGGCTTCATGATCGGCATCTTTCTCATTGTCGCCGCATTTGCAGCGGCAGTCCCTCCCGACACGGGGACCGAAATCGCGCGTGACTTTTTAAGTTTCAGTTATCTTAAGACTCACGCGGGCGTTCTCACTCCGATAATCACTGCCGTCACACTCTGTCTTTTCTTTGGGGCCACCGGCAAATCGGCCCAGATCCCGCTTTATGTCTGGCTCCCAGACGCCATGGCCGGCCCAACCCCCGTCTCGGCACTCATCCACGCCGCCACCATGGTTACCGCCGGTATCTATATGGTTGCCAGACTGCATTTTTTGTTTGTCATGGCACCCTTCACAATGCATGTGGTGGCTACTGTAGGACTTGTCACAGCCCTTTTGGCAGCCATTATCGGCCTCACGCAGTACGACATCAAAAAGGTCCTTGCCTATTCTACAGTCAGCCAGCTGGGCTATATGTTTCTTGGCCTGGGTGTCGGTGCCTTTTCCGGTGCCATCTTTCATGTGATGACGCACGCCTTTTTCAAGGCCTGTCTCTTTTTGGGTGCCGGCTCGGTCATTCATGCCCTGCATCATGAGCAGGACATCAGATTTATGGGCGGCCTTGTTAAAAAAATGCCCATCACAGCCGTCACATTTCTTGTCTGCACACTCGCTATCGCAGGCATCCCGCCGCTTGCCGGTTTTTTTAGCAAAGATGAAATCCTCTTCATGACCTACGCAAACGAACACACAAGACATTACTTCTGGGTTGGTCTGTTTACAGCGGGTGTCACGGCCTTTTACATGATGCGGCTCTTTGTCTACGCATTCACAGGCAAGACCAGGTACGAACACCCTGAAAAAATTCACGAGTCCCCCTGGACCATGACGCTGCCCCTCATCATTCTTGCGGGGCTTGCCACAGTCGCCGGATTTTTGGGCATGCCCGGTCACAGCATTATCGGGGGCTGGCTCTCGCATCTCGGTCAAATCACGCCGCACCACATCGAGGGTTCTGCGCTGCAAGAGTTTCACCTGATGGGCATTTCTGTAGGCTGGGCGGGGTTCTGTGCGCTCGCGGCCTTCTTCCTTTACAAAAGAAACCTCAATTTTACAGAGGGTCTTAAAAGAACATTTAAAACGCTGTACAGTTTTATTTACAATAAATACAAAGTCGATGAGATATACGACTTTCTTTTTGTGCAGCCGATCAAGGGATTTTCGCAGGTGTTTTTAAACCGGTTTTTTGATCAGAAGATCGTGGACGGACTTATGGTCAATGGTCTTGCCCTGTCATCACGTTTTCTGGGACGCTGTCTGTCTCTGATACAGACAGGTCTGGCAGTCCATTATCTTTTGTTCCTGCTCATCGGGCTTTGTCTGGTGATCTGGTTTATTGTTAATGGTTAATCAACAGGAAAATCTGTGACCGAAGACATTATAAATTTTATACCCCAAATGATCAGTTTCTTTTCAAACATCCTCAATGTGCTTATTTTTTTTCCGCTGCTGGGCGTGTTGATCATAGCCTTTGTGCCAAGGGAAAAAACACAAGTTCTTAAGGCCCTGGCCCTGATTTTTTTTCTGTTAGAGGCCTTTTTTTCGCTGCATATTTATTTTCATTTTACAAACACCGGGGTCATCGACCAGTTTATGATCAACCTGCCGTGGATTGGGGCATGGAACATCCACTACCTCCTGGGTATCGATGGTGTGAGCATGCTCCTCGTCATCCTCACGGCATTCACCATGCCCCTTGCGCTGATCGGCACATGGAACTCCGTGGGTCAGGGCATCAAGTTTTATCTGATCTCGCTGTTGTTTTTGGAGACAGGAATGGTCGGGGTCTTCTGCGCGCTTGACCTCTTCCTTTTTTATGTCTTCTGGGAGGTCATGCTCATCCCCATGTATTTTCTCATCGGCATCTGGGGCGGTGAAAACAGGGTTTACGCGTCACTCAAGTTTTTTATTTACACCATGGCAGGGTCTGTTCTCATGCTTGTGGCCCTGCTGTATCTTTATTTTAAGGCTGGCCGCACATTCAATCTGCTCGAACTCTACAACTACCGCCTCACATCCATGGCCCAACTCTGGGTCTTTGGGGCTTTGGCTTTTGCCTTTGCCATCAAGGTCCCGCTGTTCCCGTTTCACACATGGCTCCCCGATGCCCATGTACAGGCACCTACAGCCGGTTCGGTCATCCTTGCCGGTGTCCTCCTTAAAATGGGGACCTATGGTTTCTTTCGTTTTGCGATCCCGCTGTTTCCAGATGCCACGCTCTATCTTCAGCCGTACCTTATTGGTATTGCCCTGATCGGTATTGTTTACGGGGCCCTGGTGGCGATGGTGCAGCCGGACATGAAAAAACTCATCGCCTACTCCAGCGTTTCGCACATGGGTGTTGTCATGCTGGGCCTGTTTTCTCTCAATCAGACGGCAATGACAGGCGGCTTGTATCAAATGCTTAATCATGCCGTATCCACAGGCGCCCTGTTTCTGCTTGTCGGTATGCTGTACGACCGCACCCACACACGCATGATCAGCGATTACTCGGGACTCGCACGACTGATGCCCGTTTACACGGTCTTTTTTATGATCATCACGCTGTCCTCGATTGGGGTGCCCCTCACCAACGGGTTTGTCGGCGAGTTTTTAACGCTTCTGGGTACGTTTCAGGCAAATCGTGCTGCAGCAATCATCGGCGCAACGGGTGTTATTCTTGGCGCCGTTTATATGCTGTGGCTCGTGGAGCGTGTATTTTTTGGAGAACCCAAACACACACACGGGCTGGGTGCCGACCTTAATCTCAGGGAGGTGCTTGTCATGTCGGTCATGGTTTTCTTTGTCTTCTGGATGGGCATCTACCCCAAGCCGTTGCTTAACAAATTAGAAAGAGCAACAGAGACTGTCCTGTTAAAGCTTGAAGATGAGAGGGAAATGGCCCTGTTAACAGAACAATCAAGTGTCACAGGTCAAAGTGGGACGCACTGGTCTGACTTGAGGCCCCTGGTTTTGAGTCTCTGTAAAATGCCCTGACAAACACTAGTGAACCTTAGAAACAGCGGGCATCAATAAACAGGTGATGCGGGATTTAATTGAGTTCGGAGAGTCAGAGTTGCTCACCCGACTGGTGACGCACGGGAAGTCGCGTAGAACTCAATTAAATCCCGCATCACCTGTCACCCTGTGCGCTTCAACTGCCGCATGTGGGGTGAGTGCCTATCGGACAACACCATGGAAACAAACATTCAAAATCTGCTCAATATTTTAGTGGGTGGGATCACCATATGGATTCTCTGTGCCGGCGCGCTCCTCTGTCTGCTCATCGACGCCCTCTGGCCCCGTAAAATGTCTGTGCCTGTTTACACCATCGGCATCCTCACCCTCATTGTCACACTCTGCTCTGCATGGTATCAATGGCTGCAGCCCGATTTACCAGCAGCGCAGGATCTTCTTGTCATTGATCTCCATACACTTTTTTTTATAACGCTTGTTGTCCTTGTGGGGATTCTCACCATCCTTAATGCCCTTGGCTACATGCAGCTTCACAACGATCTCACTGCCGAGTTTTGTTCACTGATTATATTTTCGATCATCGGCATGGTTTTTTTCTTTTCATCAGACCATCTTCTCATCAATTTTATCGGTCTCGAAACCATGTCTCTCTCCATTTATGTCCTTGTGGGGTCTCACAAAAAGAATTTTAAAAGCAACGAGGCCGCCATTAAATATTTTATTATTGGTGGTGTGGCCTCTGCCATATTTTTGTATGGCGTGGCCATGTTCTACGGAGCTTATGGCACCCTTAAAATCAGCGAACTCGCCATGGCCCTGCCCACGCAGGGTCTGGACTATCTTCCCAAAACAGCCGTGGCTTTTATCTTAACCGGAATCTTTTTTAAACTGGCTGTTGTCCCGTTTCACTTTTGGGCACCCGATGTATACGAAGGTGCGCCGTCTCCTGTCACCGGCTTCATGGCCACCGGTGTTAAAATAGCATCCTTTGGTTTTGCCATCCGTATTTTTATCGGCATCAACGTCCTCGACATGCCGCAGATCCAGAATCTGCTTGTTGTTGTGGTTGTAGCCACTTTTATTGTGGGAAACCTCCTTGCCATTGTTCAGGACGATGTCAAGCGCATGCTTGCCTACTCATCGGTCTCACACGCGGGCTTTGTACTTTTTGGAATGCTCGCAGGCTTTAGAGAGGGCAGATACGAGCCGTTTTCATCTCACACAGTCATGTTTTATCTTCTGGGTTATCTTTTGATGACGCTTGGTGCCTTTGCGATCCTCTCCCTGATGATCCGAAAAAGATCAGAGGCCACACACTACACAGATCTTGAGGGTTTGGGTCACAGCAAGCCCCTGCTTGCCGGTCTCTTTACGCTGTTTATGTTCTCGATGGTGGGGATGCCCGGTACTGTTGGATTTGCCGCCAAGTACTCTGTGATCTCACTCGCCGTACAAAACGGGCATATCGGCCTTGCCATTTTGGCGGTGGTCATGTCTATCGTCTCCGCCTTTTACTATTTAAGGCCGTCCGTCACGATGTTCTTTAAAAAAGGGGCTGGTGGCTGTCCTGTCATACAAGAGATACCCTTTACATCATCCGCCTCGATCACCTTCTGCGCATTCACCGTGATCTATCTGGGGCTCAACCCCGACGCCTTTATCAAGCTTGCAAAGATTGCCGCTTTTTAGGTAAAACCTTCCCACACTCGTTGATGTGTTTTTTAGGTCCTGATGGTTAATATCGCTTCGTGTCGGGACGACTGGATTTGAACCAGCGACCCCTTGCACCCCAAGCAAGTGCGCTAACCGGGCTGCGCTACGTCCCGAAGTCATTCCAAAAAAGGCCTTCTACGACACGCCGTGTAGCTACTTTCACAAATAACACCAAAAAAGCAATCATCAATAATGATTTTTATTGCCAGCCAAGTTCCCATAATATTTACACTCTCAAAACAACGCATCATTTACGCAACTGATCTTTACCAAAAATTAACCAAATACAGCATAACCCGCATAAATCGGAGTGCATTGCGATCAAACATGAAGGGTTTCATGTTTGGCGCTATGCACCAGACACTACGCGGGCGGATACCATGCAAAAATTGATGCCGAAACGCGTAGAAAAAACCTTCCAAGGTTCGACTCTCCCGTTGACATGACCATGCCCAAGAGATAGGGGTCCCGCACTTATGTTTTCACATTTTTTACCAAAAGATAAAAAGTTTTTCTCCCAGTTTAACCAGATGTCAAAAAAGATAGAAGAAGGCGCTGCCGCCATGGTGCTGCTTCTTAACAATTTTGACAAGATTGAGACAAAGGCCCAAGAGGTCAAACGCATCGAGCACGAGTGCGACTCCATCACCCACGAGACCCTTAACTACCTCAACACAACCTTTGTCACGCCGTTTGATCACTCCGATATTTACGACCTCGTCTCCCAGATGGATGATATCATGGATTACATGGAAACCGCAGCCAACAGTATCGAGCTTTTCAAACTCAAAGTCCCAAGTCCGGACATCAAATCCATGGGAGAGCTCCTGCGCGATGCAAGCGGTGTGCTCACACAAGCCATCGCGTGTCTCGACGACCACAAAAACAAACAGAAGATCCTCTCTCACTGCAACCACATCGACTCCCTCGAAAAAGAGGCCGACCGCGTCTTTAGAAAGGCCATTGCAGGCTTGTTTGCCGACAAAGACAACAACAAAATCCGCACCATCGATGTCCTCAAATGGAAAGAAGTCTTCGAATCTGTAGAAGACGCCATGGACGCGTGTAAAAAAGTGGCCAATACCATCGAAAGCATTATCCTCAAAAGCTCATGACCACCCTTGTTGTCATTATTATCCTCCTTGCGTTTCTCTTTGATTTTTACAACGGCATGAACGACGCGGCAAATTCTATCGCCACAGTCGTCGCCACAAAGGTCCTGCCCCCAAGGCTCGCCGTCTTGTGGGCTGCAACTTTCAATTTTCTCGCGGTATTTTTATTTGGTGTTGCAGTTGCAAAGACAATCGGCAAGGGGGTTGTCGATCCCCTCATGGTCAACGAAATCACCATCTTCTCGGGGCTCATCGGGGCCATCGTCTGCAGTGCCATCGCCACCCATATGGGGTTTCCCATCTCGATTTCACACGCCCTCATTGGCGGTCTTGTTGGCGCCGGGATCGCAAAAGCAGGTCCCGCCTGCATTGTCTGGAGCGGGCTGACCAAGACCATCATATTTATCTTTGCGGCGCCGCTCCTTGGCTTTGCCGTTGCAACGGTATTTTCCATTGCCACCACATGGATTGTCCGCAACAAACAACCCTCAAAAATAGACCGCTATTTTCGCGGACTGCAGCTCTGCTCGGCCGCGGCCTACAGCCTGGGGCATGGCAGCAACGACGCACAAAAAACAATGGGGATCATCGCCCTTACCCTCTTTAATGCGGGGCTATTGGGGGACACCTTTCGCGTCCCCCTGTGGGTTGTCTTCGCTAGTTATTCCATCATCTCTCTGGGTACTTTTATCGGCGGCTGGCGCGTCATTGCGACCCTCGGCGACAAAATCACCAAGCTCCGGCCCATCGATGGCTTCTGTGCCGAGACCGCCTCGGCCATCACCTTGTTCTTTGCCGCGGCGGCGGGTATCCCCGCATCAACCACTCACACGATCACGGGCGGTATTGTGGCGGTCGGTGCTACAAAACGCATGTCAGCGGTCCGCTGGGTTGTGGCCCGCCGTATCGTTGGCGCCTGGATTCTCACCATCCCGTTTGCCCTGTCAGTCAGCTTTTGTGTTCAAAAATTTATTGTCTGGGCCTGGGGTCTGTAATAGTCAGCATTCATGTACTACCTCTTTGGCATTTTTATTGCCCTTATAATCAGTCTGCTCATCCTTGACCTTACTGTCTTTCACAAAAAGGCCCACGCCGATAACGTCAAACAGGCACTCGCGTGGACGGCCTTCTGGGTGGCGCTCGCCCTGCTGTTTAACGTGGGGGTTTATTTTTTGTATCAATACGATGTCCTTAAAATCAGTTCGAGTATCGGGTCAAACATCGACGGCAAAACCGCCGCGATCACGTTTCTCACTGGTTATCTGATCGAAGAATCCTTAAGCCTCGATAACGTCTTTGTCATGGCCCTTATCTTTGACTATTTTCATATCCCTCAGGAGCGACAACACCGTGTGCTGTTCTGGGGCATACTGGGGGCCATTGTGTTTCGCGGGGTCATGATCGTTGCAGGTATTGGGATCATCCGTGCGTTCTCCTGGTCCATTTATATCTTCGGGGCAATCCTTATCATATCGGCAGTCAAAATGCTTTTTTCACAGCATGACGATCTCAAACTCGAAAAAAATTTCGTGGTCAGGTTCGCTAAAAGGTTCTGGACTGTTGAGCAGGACAATCATTCCAACAAATTTTTTGTCAAACGCAACGGCAAGACCGTTGTGACCACACTTTTTCTGGCGCTCCTTACTGTTGAAACCACCGACATCGTCTTTGCGGTCGACTCTATCCCTGCCATCTTTGCCGTCACCAACGACCCCTTTATTATTTTTACATCAAATATCTTTGCCATTTTGGGTTTGCGCTCCCTGTATTTTGCCCTGGCCGCCATGCTCAATAAATTCAGGTACCTCAAGCTCAGTCTTGTATGTATGCTCGCCTATGTCGGTGTCAAAATGATTATTGCACATCATTTTCCTATCCCCACATGGGTTACCCTTGTTGTTATTGTCAGTTTTTTATCAATCGGGATGCTTGCCTCTCTTATCAACAAGAAGTAAGAAACACGTTGCAATTGCCAAATTTAGGATCACAAAAGGAACCATCATGAAACTCATCATCACTCTTTTAGTGTGTGCCTTGTTTTTATCCCTGTCATCAACAGGCAACGCTGGCAAAGGCAAATTCGCAATCAAGACCCTTAAACCCGTTTACAAGGCAGGCGAAAAAATCAACTTTGATGTCATTAACCAGACGGCAAAAGAGCAAAGCTTTTATGTGCTCTCGGCGCAAAAGCTCGAGGGCCGCGACTGGGTGCAGGCCCGTATCGACACCGCCTACTCCTGCGGCTCAAGATTTAAAAAAAAACCCCTGACTGTAGGGCCGGCCGCATCTGTGGCACAAAAATGGAATCAAAAAACAGACGAGTGCGAGCCTGCTGCACCCGGCACCTACCGCATCGTGGTCCTTGGCGACTGGAACTGCAAGACAGGACAGCAGTTGTACCATGGGTATTCGAACAAGTT
>JADGCS010000062.1 GCA_015228875.1 Deltaproteobacteria bacterium
AGTTGGCATGCAGCATACAAAACTGGGAACGTATTTCTATTCATCTGCGAGAAAGACCCAGAAAACGAATTTCTCAGTGGACGACGTATCATGACGGTTATTAAGTTAGCGCTTATGCCCTTAAATCCCCCCCCACGCCTCAAGGGACTGTCTGACTTGTCTCACCATCTCGGAGTCCGGATCGAGTGCCATCCCCTGCTCCAGATAGCGCCTGCCCTCCGCCTGCTGCATCTTGATTTTCCAGCAAATGAGACCGATTTGTAGACTGGTCTGCTGTCTTGCGTAGATATCATCCTTAGAAAGATATTTAAGCGCCATTTTAAAATCATTGATGGCGGGGTCATAGTCAAAGGCCAGCATGTGAACAGCACCCCTCTGCAGATAAATTTTTCCGTCCTTTTTATTTTTTTTAAGAATCGCACCAAGCAGTTTAAGCGTCTCCGTCAAATCACCGGTCTCTGCAAGGTAGAGGCTCTTGAGATAAAGCACATCGACATCAGACGGGAATCGCCCCTCAAGCCTTGTGATCACAGGAAGAGACTCTTTGCCATACCCCATATAAACAAGCAGCGTCGCACGAAAGTACATCCACAGATCAGAGTACTCTCCCAGCGGGTCAAGGGTATCAAGCAGCCCTGCCGCTGCCTGATAATTTTTTTGATCAATCCACATGATCGCCACATACAATTTTGTTCTGTGGCTGACCTCTTCGGTCCAGTTTGCAAAGTCCGTATCCGAAAGACATTTCGCGATAAACTCGATACTCTGCTCTGCCCGTACTTCCTGCTCAAGCTGTTTGAGCTGATCACTCACAAACCCGGTTTTCTTTTCTGCAGACGAAAACAGGGGGAAAAAAATAAAAATCAAAAGGGTGACTGTAAAGATTTTGTGTTGCATTTATTTCAATATCTAGGAATTTCTAAGTTGACAGAGCGCGGGTGCATTCCTCGCATAACGGAAGAACTCAACCGCGTCAAAGTCAAGTTAGTAACTTGCCACACTCCCGATCCGTCCCATCACGGACTTTGCGTTCGCAAAGTCTGCCCAGATCACGTCCGACATGTTCTTAAACCATGTGAGCTGACGCTTGGCAAAGTGCCTCGTGTTTTTTTTTATTAACTCCAAAACACCCTGATCGCCCAGAGAATCAATTTGCAGCCACTCTGCATATCCGATGGTCTTTTGGATGATCTGATTGCCGGGATAACGGTTGATCAACGCCAGTGCCTCTTGCTTTAAACCAAGGGCCATCATTTTTTCGACACGCAGGTTGATCGCGCGGTAAAGTATTTCCCGCGATAGTGCCGATGCAAACGTGATGCAATCGTATGCCCCTGCTCTCTCCCCTGACTGCCAGAACTCGTGAAGCGGCCTGCCCGTTTGCCTGTAAACACCCAGGGCCCTGATGATGCGCTGTGTATCGTTGGGAGAGAGCCTCTCTGCCGATTGCGGATCCACAGCTTTTAGTTCTTCATACAGAACTTTAAGCCCCCTGCCCTCTAATTGCCCCTGTAATTCACATTGAATGTTTTCATCGACTTTTGGCACAGGGTCAAGACCAAACAAGAGACTTTTGATATACATCCCGGTCCCGCCCACAACCACAGGGAGCTTGCCGCGTGCAGTGAGATTGTCGATAACCTCTTTTGCATGACCCACAAAGTCCGCCACCGTCCAGGGCCTTGTGATCGAGGCACAGTCGATCAGGTGATGCGCTGCCCTGTTGAGCTCTGCGGCTGATGGTTTTGCGGTGCCTATCACCAGCTCTTTGTAAAACTGACGGCTGTCAGCATTGATGATCTCGCCGTTAAACGCGCTGGCTATGTTAATACCCAGCGTGGTCTTACCTGTGGCCGTGGGACCCACCACGCAGACAATTTTTGTTTTTGGCTGCGTCATGCACCAACCCTCTTAAACCAGCGTTCGAGTTCGTCCTTGGGAATCACCACACAGACGGGCCTGCCGTGAGGGCAGAAGTCTGTAAACTGGTATTCGTCAAGCTCTTTAAGAAGGGCTGTCATCTCCGGCAGGGTGAGATGATGATTCGCCCTAATCTGGGAATGACACGCCATCGTTGCGAGCACCTTGTGCAGCCTGTCTTTAAGAGAGACCAGCGCTCCCGTTGCCTTGATGTCGTCGATCACATCCAGAAGAAATTTTTTAAGATCCACCTTGTTTTCAAGAATGTGCGGCAGGGCCTTGATTACAAAGGTCTGACCGCCAAAAAATTCTACCTCGATGCCGAATGTTTTTATTTCATCGATGTATTGTTTTAAAATATCACAGTCGCTTGGTTTGAGATCGAATGTCTCGGGGATCAGCAGGGGATCGGAGGGTATCGCGCCCGCGGTAAACTGCTGAAGAAGTTTTTCAAACCCCACCCTCTCGTGCGCGGCGTGTTGATCGATGATAACAAACTCCGAGCCGGTATCGCACAAAATGTATGTACCCAAAAGCTGGCCAATGGGATTCATGGCCGCGTATTTGGTCCTTCCAAACTGAATTTGTTTCTGCTCCAGATGTGTGTATTCTTCTTTATCTGCCGCCTGTGTTGTGTCAAAAAACCGATGCGACCACTCGTTAAGCGCGCCGCTGATGCGGTCATCGCCTGTGTGTGCGGGTTGAGTTGCGGTGTCACCTTCCGCCCGCTGACCCTGTGAAATAAATGCCGGCAGGGGACTCCTGTCGTCCCTTTTTGTTGCAGCCCCACCACCACCCCCATCAAGCCAGGGGGCCCCGGTTAAACGCTGTCTGATGGTCTTACAGACAAAGTGATGCACCTGTTGGGAATGATGAAACCGGATCTCTGATTTTTGCGGATGCACATTTACATCGATGGTGTTTTCGTCTACAAATAAATTGAGAACAAGCACCGGATATTTGCCACGCATTAAAAGGTCACGGTAGGCCTCCATGGCGGCGTGCCATAAAATTTTGTCGTTGACAGAGCGGCTGTTAACAAAAAAATGCGTCTGAAACCGCTGACTCCTCGCCACCTGCGGGTGTCCCAGATAGCCGTGCATATTCATCCCCTCGGCCTCCCCCGAAAACTCATAAAGGTACCCGGCAAGGTCTTTTCCCAAAAGAGAGATGCATCTGCTTTTTAGATCCTGTTTTTCATTAACCTCGATCAGGGGACGGTCGTTATCATAAAGGGCAAAACCGATATGGGGGTGACTGAGGGCGAGCCTGGTGACCACATCGACAATATGCGACTGCTCGGTTGCGCTGGTCTTTAAAAACTTGAGCCGTGCCGGAGTCTGGTAGAATAGATATTTCACTGTAACCGTTGTGCCATCTGCATGGGCGCAGGCCCTCTGGTCGATAAATTGGCCGCCCTCCATAATAAGCTCGCTTGCATCACAGCCCTTGACCTTGCTGCCCAGACTCACCTTTGCCACCGAGCAGATACTGGCAAGTGCCTCACCCCTGAAACCCTTTGTTTTTAAGTGGTAGATGTCATCAAACCCCGCAATCTTGCTGGTGGCATGACGTGCCACCGCCAGAGTAAGATCGGCGGCAGCGATACCATGGCCATTATCGGAAACCTTGACCAGTTTTTTTCCGCCGTCTTTTATGGTAATCACGATGCGCGTGCTGTCGGCATCAATGGCATTTTCGATCAGCTCTTTTACAACAGATGCCGGTCTCTCAACAACCTCCCCCGCGGCGATCTTGTTGATGATGTCGTCTTCGAGTTTGTGGATGGTATTCTGCATAAGGTCTTTTTCTCGCGCAGTTTTAAGGCAAAGACAACCTTTTTCGATCAACCTTGAAATGCAAGACATTAAACTTGGCTTTTTTAAGGGGCTTGATTATTGTCTCCCTGCAAATCAGGAGACAAAAAAACATGAGCACACAAAACGAACACACCGGATCCATTGTTGTGATCGGCGTCAGGGGATTCAGGGGACACAACCTGCTTAAACGGCTCGAGAGAGACCCCAAATACAAAAGGGTTGTTGCCATCGATCACAAAAAACCGGATCTCACCCTTAAAAAAACAAAATACTACAAACTGGATCTCACCGAACCCCTTGCAGACGATTCTTTAAAAGAAATTCTTATCAAAGAAGAGTGTGACACACTTGTGCATGCCGCGTTTCCAATCACACCGCCCCACAACGAGGCGCTGGCACACGAAGTCATCGCCATCGGCACTTTTTACATTCTCAACGCCTGTGCTGCAGCGGGTGTTCGCAAATTTATCATGGCCTCAACAACCGATGTCTACGGTGCGTTTCCATCAAATCCAAATTATCTCACCGAGGACATGCCCCCTCGAGCCAACAGGTTGTCACGCTTTCTCGCAGACAAAATAGACGCCGAAAAACAGGCCCTGCGTTTTCAAAAAAAATACCCCGACCGCGTTGTCTCCATATTAAGGGTCTGCAATGTTTTGGGACCCACGATCAACAGTTACAAGACCAGGTACCTGCAGCGGTCCGTTATCACCACAATGCTGGGCTTTGACCCCCTCATTCAGTTTGTTCACGAAGAAGACGTTAAAAATGTCATGCAGCAACTTGTAGACGAAGACCACCCCGGTGTCTTCAACCTCGCGGGAGACGGTGTACTGCCGCTTTCGCGGGTGATAGAAATCTGCGGCAAGGTCAATCTCAGGCTGACGCAAATTGGTTTTAAGACAATGGCGCAGTTGATGTGGTTGATGGACCTCTCTCCCGCGCCGGCCTCACACGTCGATTTTCTGCGTTATCTCTGTGTTGTCGACAACTCAAAAATAAAAAAACAGCTTCACTACAAGCCAAAATACACCACAAAAGAGGCCCTGCTGACCTTTGTTGGTGCAGACAGGCTCAGACAGCTTAATATGCAGCAGCTCAGCACATAAGACGCACAACCCAATGACAAAAAAAAAGGTTAAAAAGAAAATGAATACACCACTCAAAAATGTTCACGTCCTCGACTTTAAAAACCGTCCGCACACCAAAAATAAAACCAGGACACAGCCACCTTCATTTAATAATCTGGCACTCAAACTCGAAGACAAGATCAACAACATCGAAAAAGACCTCCGGGAGAGCATGCAGCTCCTCGAAGTCGACGTACACAAAATAATCAAGACCACCAAAAACAAGTCAGAGATAAAAGAAGACATCGACAATCTTTCCAAACAACTCGAGACCCGGGTCAATCAATCGCTGACAAAACTCATCAACACGTCCAAATCCCGCTACGATCAGGACGAAATCAAGTTGATTAAAAATTTGTCATCACAGTTGGTTAAAATATTAAGTTTCGATTTTTATAAAAACATCTTTGCCAGACTGCAAAAAGAAGACAGCGAAACCGAGGTAGACGAGTTTGGCATGGATCACAGGGTCATCAACAAAATAAAACCGTTGGTCAATTTTCTTTACTACAAATACTGGCGCGTCCAGACCACAGGGATCAGCAATATCCCCAACACAGGCAGGGCGCTGGTTGTCTCCAACCACTCGGGCACACTCCCCTACGACGGTTCCATGCTCGCAGCCGCCATCTACAACGAGCACCCGATAAGAAAGGACGCCCGTTTTCTGGTGGAAGACTTTGTCTTTCACATGCCCATGCTCGGTTCTCTCATGTACCGCATTGGCGGCGTCAGGGCCTGCCCCGAAAACGCCGAGCGTCTGTTATCAAAAGATCATCTGGTGATTGTGTTTCCCGAAGGCGTCAAGGGTATCGGCAAGTACTACAATCAAAGGTACAAGCTCCAAAGATTTGGTCGCGGCGGTTTTATCAAGCTGTGTCTTCAAACAAAAAGCCCGTTGATCCCTGTTGGCATTGTGGGGGCCGAAGAAATCCACCCCATCATTTACAAATCAAACACACTCGCAAAGACCATAGGCGTCCCCTACCTCCCCATCACGCCCACATTCCCCCTCCTGGGGCTTTTGGGCATCATCCCGTTCCCATCAAGATGGTCCATTCATTTTGGGACCCCCATCCCGTTCGATGCATACGCAGACGAAACGCTGGGCGATGATCTGACCATTCACAAACTCTCCGAGAATGTCAGGGATAAAATCCAGGTCATTTTGATGGAGCTTTTAAAAAAGCGCAGATCGGTATGGCTGGGGTAGAACCTTGGAAGGTTTTTTCTATGCCCGAAGAAAATCCCCTTGGGGGACGCGTTTCGGCATCAATTTTTGCATGGTGTCCGCCCGCGTAGTGTCTGGCGCATAGCGCCAAACATGAAACCCTTCATGTTTGATCGCAATGCACTCCGCTTTATGCGGGTTATGGTGTTACTCACCATCCCAGAGCGGGACCCCCGACATCACATCCTTTGGAAATCCACACACCGCGTTTAATGACTGGGACCCTGGATTGGGAACCTTGCCAAGACGCATGAGCCCTTTAAGGTAGTCTGTGTGAAAAGTGGGTGTGAGTCTTTTGGTGTAATCACTCCAGATTTTTTGGACATCAGCGTTTTTGGCCATCTCGCAATACTCTCTCGAAAGGACTTTTTTAACACCACGCCAGCGGCCCTGTAAAAAATAACTGTTGTTGTACGCCTCGTCCCAGAGGGGATTGATATATTTCTTGAGATCAATTTTTTTGTTCACCACCCAGCCCTTGTCTTTATTGTATTTGATGATGGGGTCTGCTCCCTCGCAGAAATCGATACACAACATCATCCCCTGATAATTGGATTCCATATCGGCATAAGAAAAGGCATTGGACGACCAGTAGCCTAATATTCCCGTCTCCTGAATCCACATGATCCCGTAATCAATGGCCCGTTTTTGCGCCGTGCGCTGATCTTCACCCCTGCCTACGGCCCTTAAGTAGGCGCCGTAATACTTGCGACCCGATGAAAAAAAATGATCGATCTTGTCGGTGCCCAAAAACACATTGTTGATCCTGACTGTCTGTGAAACAGGCATCACAAAAGGCCAGATGGGGCCCCTGAAAATACTCGCGCTGTAGTCCTTGAACAGACTTTTTTTCGTGGGAAAATGATAGACCCCTTCATCCTTTAACATGGAGCGTTTGAGGCGATCCAAAAAAAAGTGGGGCCTGACATATCTGAAAAAACGATAGGGAATCTTGGAGCAGGGAATCTGCGCCCGGATTTTTTTATTGTTGACTCTCTTTGCCAGAAAGTGCTGAAGCTCGTCATTAAAGAGACTGTTGATCCTCTCCGTGGAGTCTTTGAGATCCCTGCTTTTCCAGATGTAATACTGGTCGGCCTCGAGCGCGTGAGCGGGCGCACCAAGAAAAAAAAACAAACACACCATGAACAAAAATATTTTCATTGTAGTCACAAATATATGTATGGGAATTTCAAAGTTGACAGAGCGCGGGTGCATACCTCGCATGACGAGGAAATTCAACCGCGTCAAAGTCAAGTTAGTAACTTGTTTTATCACAAAAACGTAAGGATGCTTCATGGCCGAATCTTGTTTTATCATTGTTGGTAAAGGCAGTTTATTTTAATGCCGCCAGTTTATCCACAAAATCCCGTCTGATCTCTATAAATTCCCTGTGAGAAAAACCAAGCTCCTTTGAGATCATCCTGACAGTGTCGCTTTCGAGGGCCGATATTAAATCATCGCTTGCCGCAACCGCAAACAGGCAACGCAACAAATTGCTTTTTTGTTCACCCGTGGCTGTCTCTTTAAACTCACGACTGACAAGATAGTTATCTGTCCCCCCCTTGAGCTGGTTTTGAACCGCAGCTATCTGCGACACAAGCTTGGCCTGCGCCTCCGTCATTGCCCCCCACCTCATAAGGATTGTCTTTATTTTTATAGACTCATCGGGGGTCACGCAGTTGTCTGCATAAGCTACACGATGCAAAATAAAGGCAAAGGCCGCAAAAAGACTCGCCTGATCCGCCGACATATCCGAAAGACATTTACTGATCGTTTTTAAACTCTCAAGAGAGTTTTGTGCATCATCCGCCGGCTTGTCTGCAAAGACACTTTGAATTTTTGCAAGCAAATGATTTAAAATTTGGATTGCCATCGATGAACTCTTGGTCTCTTTTGTCGCAAACAACGCCTGTATTCTTTAACCCGCTAAAGACTCTCGGAAAATCATTTGTTTTCCACAGGTCCTTAAAAAAAGTGCTTCCCCCTTAAAAGATGAACATCAAAAAAACGCAACATTGTTTTGCCTTTCGGGCTGCCATCCGCAGTCTTTTTACAACACAGGATGTCAGGAATTAAACATTTGATATCGCTAGATTTTTTATTTTTTTCATCTTGACATGATTTATTTATATCGTATAATGACCGACAAATTTTTGGTGGTCTTTTATCGAAAGGGTTTTTATATGCAATTTGACAAATTCTCACCCGATACGATTTCCGAGTTACTCATCTTTTTGGCAGAACACGAGCAATTTGAATCACTTAAGTCTATTAAAAATATTTCAAAGGCTGATGTCAGCACCCTGTTAAAAGATCTAGCCAATCAAATTAACGACATGACCGCAAAAAGCACCATGATCAACAAAGACACCCTCACGCGCAGAGAGTTCCCCGAAGCCGTAAACAGGGTTGTCTCTAAACTCACCCCCCAAGAAGAAAACCTGCTTTTAAAGTCCTTTGGGGTATCGTAAGACGCCTCGCCCCTCAGCCCAACGGATTAAATGTTGATGGACGCTCTGCCTGCTTTTGCTGCTCCTGTGCCTGAGCGGTTTTTCCCTCTTTGATGTCGTAGACCATGCTTAAGACCTCGGCAACCGGTTCGTAGAGTTCTTCGGGGATGGCGTCACCGATCTCAACCTTGAGCAGAGACCAGGCCAGCGGAATATTACGAATGATGGGGATGCCCTCTTCGCGGGCAATTTGAAGGATCAGCTCGGCAAACTTGCGCTGACCCTTTATAGTCACCTCTGGGGCACCCATCTCCGCACGATTGTATTGTATCGCCACGGCAACATGCTGGGGATTACTGACCACGGCATCAGCCTTTTTGACATTTTGCCTGGCATCGCCAAAGACCATTTCGCGGTGGATGCGCCTTCTTTCTCCCTTGATCTGCGGATCGCCTTCGTCCTGTTTGTACTCACGCTTGACTTCGTCTTTGGACATGCGGTGTTTTTTTGCGTAGTTCCAGCGCTGAATGCCCATGTCAATGAGGGCAACCACCAAAAAAAGGATGGCCACCTTGACAAAGAAACTATAGACAATCGCCCCCGTGAGACTCACAGACTCGATAACCGTGACCTTTGAGGAAAGTAAAATCTCCTCCAGATAAGAATTGATCGTCTGATAGGCAACATAGATCACCAGTGAGAGCTTGATCATGTTCTTAATAAGCTCAATAAAGGTCTGCAGCTTGAACATGTTTTTAAATCCCTCGATGGGATTTAGCTTTTCTATTTTGGGTTTGAGCGGCTCGGCGGTAAACATGCCGCCAACCTGCAGATATCCAATGATAGCGGCCGAGGCCACACCGGCAATAAGGGTGGGGCCCAAAACCTTTGCCATTGTGACCAGCGACATCTCACCCACCATCATCATGTCACTGTAGGTGATATGCCCTTTTGCAACCAGACCAAAGGCGTTGGCCATGAGCATTTTAAACTCTCCAGCCATGAACCCTGCCGACATCGCGATTGTCGCAAAAACAATAATCATCACCGCAACCGTACTCAGGTCTTTGCTCTTGGGCACATCCCCTTTTTTTCGCGCATCACGTAACCGCTTTGGGGTTGCTTGCTCGGTTTTTTCCTGTGAGGATTCTCCCATAATATCGTTCTCTCAAGGGCACGCACCGTTTGCCGCAGTGTTTTATGTTGCGCGCCCAACCTTTACGCGGTCGGCCTGCCCCATATAATGGTTATCGGAAGTTTATCCATGAGAGTTACCTGCTGCCATACCACACACACCTTACACCGTATAAATGTCCTGACGTCCAAAGACAACTTAAACCAACAAAAAAAATGCCGCTCAAAACTCATTTCGAGCGGCATTTGTAGCTCTCAATTTTTTACATCCTCCTAAAATTTTCTCTTGCCAATCTGTCTTATGAAACACAGACCTGACAAGGCAATGAGCCAGAGTATCTGGGAAAACAAACTGCCCGAAAGGCCGGCACTGCCAAGAGAACAACCACCACCGCCATTGCCCTTGTTTCCCAAATCATTGTTTACCGATCCTGTGGCCGACTCAATCGCCGCATCCTCAACAGCGTCTTGATCATCCATCATGACGTTCTGTTCGTTATTTTCAAAGGGGGCAATCTCCTGACATGAGGTGAGTTCACCTGTCTCGCTATACACTTCAGCAAAACCATCTATGCAACCACAGCCACCGAAGTCCTCAACATACTCCGAGTATGGTAGATCACAGGAGACCTCGCTTATACTGTCGCTTATACTGTCTTCACTTGCCAGGTCGGTATCTGCTGCTGCGTCTTCCTCCTCGCCATCTTCATCAAATACCGCGTCCTCATCTATATCCGTTGCCTCGTCCGTTATTTTTTTCAAAAATTTTGACTTTGCCAATGGGATACAAAAGTCCCTGTCTGCTTTCTGAAGCTTTTGAGCCACAAAATCCTCCAGACTGCTTTGGGACTTTTTAAGATCAACCACCTCGCCGCTTTCTGCGTCAACATCAGCCAACGTTTCATCTTCAAGCAGCAAAGAGAGAGTGTCGGTATCGGTATCAACAGTAAAATCCCGTATCGGTTTGTGCAAGTGATTGTTATAGACAAGCGTGGCAACAGCATCTCCCTTTTTTGACTTTGTATATAAAGCGTGATCACTCGTCAGAACAAAAAGGGCGTCTTCTGTGGCCTCAATGGACTTCACAGCACCTTTGATCTCTTCTGCCTTGATGGCCCGCCATTTTATATTTTCGCCAAAGACCTTTTTGCTGATCAAAATATCATTTTTTTCTGTTGCTTCGTAAACAGCCTTTTGCCAGCAATCGTAACCAGAGACAAGGAGCTGTGATCCGGTGAATGACGCATCCGAGCTGGCATCGTCCAGATAATCCTGATAATCCACCACCGTGGGTCTTTCGGGTCTTTCGGGTCTGTCGGATGAGTCTGGTCTTTCGGGTCTGTCAGATGCGTCGGGTCTTTCGGGTCTGTCAGGCCTCTCGGGTCTGTCGGGTCTGTCAGATTTATCGGTTGTGGCTTCGGCAGTATCAGCGGCCCTCTCAACAGGATTACCATCAGCATCACGAGCAGGACCCTCAGAACCGCTGGTAACTGGTATAGCGGCATCTAGCGGCACCTTCTTGGTGTTACGATTACCAATAATAAATTTATCAAGCAGAGCAGAATCAGCAACGCCCGTGTTAACCACAGGGTTAAATTTTGACGTTACTGACTTCTTTGCCGGACCCACAACCTCTGATACGAAAGGAGCTTTTGTCTTGGACACTTTCGGCGACACTGCCGGTTTTGTCGATATGACGGGCACCACTGGTTTCTGGGGTTTGTCCACGATTGCCTGTGCCGGTTTCACAGATTGATCGGCTGGTTTGTCTGCCGGTTTTTTATTAACAGGGGGGAGTTTGGGTTGGGACACTGGGGGTAAAACCGGTAATATAACTGGATTAACAGGCACCGCTGGTTTCTGGGGCTTGCTCAAAGCTTCAAGAACAGGCTTGTTGTTGGATACTTGTTTATCAACGACCTGCGGCTTGTCAACAATCGCAGGTTTATCATTTATCGTTGTTGTCTTGGAATCTACAACCTTTACGCCCTCAATTAAAGTCACTGCCTTTGTCTTTTGTATGGTCTGTTTTGACTTGCTCAAGGCGGTTTCTTTTTGCGGTTGTTGGATCAGCACAGGGGTGCCTTTGCCCGCAGCCTTACTGTTTTTTATTCCAGACCCCGCGGCATGTCCCGTGTTGAGCTGGATAAATAAGGCACATAACACAAAAGATGATAACATAAATTTCTTTGTCATAAAATCCTTTCTACGGTTTAACCTACCCTTTGCATCTCCCAGCACATGACCCTCTCATTATTCGTAACCAACCTGAAGTCATAGAAAGCACAAAGTATGCCAGCTATATTGAAAATTTTTTAATTGATATCTCAAAGACCTATGCGTGGGTGGTGTAGAATGATATAAAGCAAACGACAGCCATGCGGTGTGGCGTCCCAAATAAAAAAATTTATCGGGCCATTTATGCCCCACTTTTCTTTCTACAAAATCTGACTGTTATGACCGCAACTCATACCTTGATGTGCGCAGATTGATCCCGACAGACTCTCAGTAGGCATGCCTGTTGTGTCGCACACTATATGTGTCGCACACTATATGTGTCGCACACTATATATTAATAGGCATACATCTTGGATTGCATCTTGTGAAAGATCTCTCTCTAATAAAAGAGAGTTAACAGAAATTAAATCATGAAAAGGAATGTTATGAATTTTCCAGAATCACTCAATGTGTCGCCCCACCATCAAGCCGCCTCGAATGCGCTGCCTGAAAGGGAAGATCGCAAACACGCGACAAAAAGAGTCGATGTGTTCTTACATACAAACAGGGAAACAGATACCGCAGGGCTCCTCACAAAAAGGGCCGGAGAAAATCGCCCCTTGCTCGCTTTTAACACCCTTGCATCGACACACGTCTCCCCCATTGCAGATAAGGCTCCCTCTGGCAGATCTCCTGTTACACAAACACAAAGTGTATCGAGTATCCCCATTGTCGATAGAAAAACCAGCGAGGTAAAATCAAAAACAGCGGTGTTTAACATCAGGGGCAGCGAAAAACACAAAATCACACCCGCAAAGTTTCTTAAGGCTATCCTTACCGATCAATACGCCACAACAGAAACATTTATGGGAGTACCCATCATGGAAAAGGCCGTTTGGCTTGGATGGCAGGACGACGCGCACATCATGTATCAGCAAACAGGTGGCAACTTTCTTGTTTCACCGCGCGCCTACATGCTGGCCCTTAAAAAAGATGAGGGCAGCACAGAATCAAAGGTCAGGGTATCATGGAGGCTTCTGGATAACTACAATCCAAAGACAGAAAGGTTTACCGGCCCCTTTGCCCACAAATTAGAGCAGCAGAGAATGGCTCCCCCCAAAGACTTTATCTGGACACCCTACAGCGAGGGCTACTGGGAGCTTGATCTTAAGGCCCTGACCATCACTTACCATATAGAACTCGATGTGGGCGGAAGCCTGCCCTTCTCTCCCGATGCCGCCACTGTTATCTTTCCCGATCATCTTGCAAATAAGGTGTTTGGACTGACCGGTGAGTTTGAGGTGCAATAACCCGCAGACACAGAACCCTTCTTGTGTCAACCTTTGAGGTTTTTTAAGTCTAAAAAATTAATCAACAGACCTATTGAATTTTTTTTTCACCTGCCATAGTGCACCGCACTATGCTTAAAAAAATATCATTTATACTGTTTTTTGTTTTTATTTTCATCTCTCAGGCGCATGCCCGCATCTATATTCTCATCGATGAACTTTCCGAAGAAAAAAAGTTTCCGATTGCTGTGCCTTCTTTCTTGACCGAAAAAGGCGGATTTGCGGGGGGCACGGCTAAAAAGATGAACGATCTTATAAGAAAAGACTTAAAAATTGCCGGCTTTTTTAACGTAATTGACGATTCTCTCCTGCCCAACAAAGATTCCGACGTCGAACAAATCAACTTCGAAAAATGGCAGGCACTCGAAGTCGGTGCCCTTGTCAAAGGCATTGTTACCAAACCCGAAAAGGGCGGCAAGACCATTCAGCTCAAGCTTTACCACATCGGCGAAAAAAAGATGATCCTCGGCAAGCAATACACGGTTGACAACGAAAATTACATCGATGCCGTGCACCGTTTTGTCGATGACATGATGGAGGTCCTCACCGGGGTTGCCGGTCCTTTTGATTCAAAAGTAGTCGCCTCCTGCGGCAAGCCCTTTAAAAGGCGCATTGGCACCTTCGACATCGACAGCTCACGGCGCGGTGGTGTTGTCAAAGCAGGCATCAACGACATCTCCCCTGCCTGGGCGCCAAACGGCAAGCAGATTGCCTACACATCCTTTACATCACGTTATCCAGAAATCTACATCAGTGGCAGAAAAATCACCAACTTCAAGTCTACCACAATCACACCGGCATGGACCCCCGACGGCAGTAAACTTATCGTCGCTTCGGCATTCACCGGCGACACCGAGCTCTATCTCATCAGCCAGAGCGGCCGTGTGTTGAGACAAATCACCAAGTCCCCCAACATCGATCTTGACCCTGCCGTTTCGGCCGACGGGCGTCTCCTGTTTGCCTCTGAACGTGCCGGTGGGCTGCAAATATTCCTCACCTCCCTCGACGGCGGCGGTGTCAGCCAGGTAACCTACACAGGCTACCAAAATCTTCAACCAGACTGGTCCCCAGATGGCAGTAAAATTACCTTTTGTGGAAAAGATCAGGGGGCCTTTGATATTTTCGTTATGGAGGCAGACGGCTCAAACATCCTCAGGCTCACCCGCGGTGAGGGAAACAACGAGTCCCCTGTCTGGGCTCCCGACAGCCGCTACATCGCGTTTTATTCTTCACGCGGTGGAATTTTTGTCATGCTCGACGATGGCACCAATCAGACCCTTATCGAAAAAAGCGAGAGTTGCATCAATCTGGACTGGGGTCCAAGGCTGACAGAAAAAAATTAAATCAGCACTTCAATGATTATCAATTCAAACGAATTACGTACCCTGCTTAAAGGGACCCATGATTTCAAAATTCCCGAGGCCTTGCCTCAAGAGGTCCCGTATGGATTTACAGTCACTTCTCTAGCCCGAGATCCCCGCGAAGTTCTCGTTAAAATCACCGAGACCCCTGAGGGAGAGGTCCAGCTGTTTCAAACCATGGTCAATTACAAGGACTCATTGCCCATGTGGCAGAAACTTGCTGCCTATACCTGGCTTTATTTTTTAAAGCACCAGGACTACCCTCTTTACGGGAGACCTTTTGTCAGGATGATGCACACCATGTTCGACAAAATTCTACCGCTCGTCCCCGATAATTACACCACTGAGAGCCGTACCCCGTGGGGGGGAACACGCATCAGTCAGGTCATGAAGGGCCTGAGTGCCAGCGCGGGTTCAATCATTGGTGAGGCATGGGTTATTTCGGGTCATAAAAATTTTTCCAACAAAGTGTTGATCGTTTATGAGGGATATTTGTTACAGGTTCCCTTGTGGTTTTTTGGAAAACTCAACACCAAGGCCATGTTTGGGTTTGAGATCGACAACGATGGATATAACGGCGAGCCCCCCATCACCACAAAACTGCTTAATTCGGGGAGCTGGCTCGATTTAAAAAAGAAACTTCATAAAGTATTGCAAGGCATCAACTCCAACGATGCTGCAGATACGCTAAGAGAACTCCTGGCCGTGGATGATCTGACAGCGATCCTCGATCACAATTATCACAAACTGCATCAGCATTTAACATTGATAGAAAAAAACCTTGCAAGACAAACCGGCATGGAACATCTTGCAGAGGCAGTCGAAAATATTCACGAAGAAATGCTTGCAAAAAATCTCTCGATTCAGGTCCACCCAACAACACAGTATTGTGTAGACCATCCACAGAAAAATCAGCTTCCAAAAGCAGAGGCATGGTTTATACTCGAAGCCGAAAACGGCGCCGGTTTTTATCTGGGACTTAAAGAGGGCGTCACCAAAGAAACCATGCAGGAAATGATTGAAAATGGCGAGGACATCACCGACCTCTTAAACTTTATCGAGGCCAAACCCGGTGATTGTTTTTTTGTTCCGGCAGGGACCGTGCACGCACTCAGCGCCGGGCTTCTGCTTGTTGAACCGCAGGCAACATCCGACACCACATTTCGCTATTATGATTACAACCGGCGCGACATCACAGGCAACAAACGCGGGCTGCATGTCTGGGACGCCCTGGGAGTCACAAACTGGCAGGCCCCGCGAGGCAGTGCGCTGATTGAAGCCAGCTTAAGACGCATCCCAAAAAAATTTATTGGCGGCGAAAATGGCATGGCCCTGTACGAAAAGATTGTCAAAGAACCGGAATTCTCATTTGACAAAATCACATTTGCCAAGGGTGACAGCTTTGGGATTCAAAAGATAAAAGGCATTCACGGGCTGGTCGTGACCAAGGGCTGTGTCACCGTAGAGGATCAGCAGGGAAATCAATACGGCGAGTTTTTACCCGGGCAATCCTTTGTGGTCCCACACCAGATCACACACTACCGTCTACTTTCCACCGAAGCATCCGAGGTCTTTGTCACCAGATATTAATCCTAAAAGGCAGGCAAGTTATGAGCCCGTATGACGGAGGAGCCCGTCATTTTCTTTCCGGACCTTTGCCAACTGGAAATAAAAACATCCGGGATTGATATCACCCTGCCCGCTTGAGCTTTACGGTCAATGAGTGGAGGTCTTTTAGGTATTCTTGCACAGGCCTTGCCTCGCCCCTGGGCGGGAACGCCTTAAAAAACGCCTGAACCCTTAAGTCACCATTGGTAAAGGACCCCGTCTGCTCTGCATAGGTGGGAATGGGAAAGATGGTCTTTGATAAATGATCGGCGATGGTGTGGCTGGTGGCATACAACGCTGCAATGGTGATCCCCCGGTCCTTGAGATGCTTGATGTCGGCCGTGCAAAGATCCCGCTGCACAAGGACCACCTTGACTGCCGCACTGATGGCACTCACGGGTTTTAATCCAAGTTTTTTTACATGCGCCATGTTGGGATTTTTGTCCGCTGTGATCAAGATATCATCCGCTTCGGGTTCCAAAGAATCGTTTTTTGAATAATAAACATCATCAGCATGAAAAACATCTTTGGCGCAGTCCGCAAACGCAGTGATGTTTTCGTTACTCTCCTTTGCGCTGGCAATAAAGGCAATCTCTGAAAACGACAAACCGGAGAGAGAGGCCCGCAGAAAGCCTGACGCGTCCTCGTAAGAACAGTCCACAGGGGAATGAGATTCTTGACGGGCCGGCTTGAGACGACGGTTTACGTTGAGAAACACGTAGTCATACCTGCCAAAATCACACATCCAGTATTTATTGACATCGAGATTTTTTCGGGGCTTGAGACGATACACTGTTTTGTCTTCGTGTTCTATGGTGATGTTACACCCCCTTGAACACCCGGGGCAGATTGAATCGGTCTTTGATAAAAACCACACGCGTTTTTTGTAGCGAAAATCCTTTGAGGTCATGGCCCCTACCGGACAGACATCAGCAATACAGCCTGCATAATGATTTGTGAGAGGCTTACCCGGAAAGGCAGAAACCATCGCGTGATTACCGCGCTGCTGCACGTAGAGTTCTTCTTTTTTGGCAATCTCCCTGCAAAACCGCACGCAGCGCGTACAACAGACACAGCGCTCCTCGTCGAGCATTACACCCCTGCCAAGATCGACCATTTTGTTCTTGTGGACCTTGGTCTCTTTAAACCGCACGGGGACGCGATCGTACTGCATGTAATAATCCTGCAACTTACACTCGCCCGCCTGGTCGCATGTAGGACAGTCTAGCGGGTGGTTGACGAGCAGAAACTCCATCACAGAGCGGCGCATTTTGGCCACGGCCCCGGTGTTGGTGCGAACGACCATCCCGTCGGTGGCACCCGTCCTGCAACCAATGACAGGTTTGGGAATTTTTTCTACCTCAACAAGACACATCCTGCAGTTGCCATCGGGGGAGAGTCCCTCGTGATAACAAAAATGAGGGATATTAATACCGACAGCGCGTGCCGCCTCGATAAGGTTTGTCCCCTTTGCCACCTCCACCTCTTGACCATCGATTGTTATTTTTACTTTGTCCATATAATCTCACCCGCAACCTTCCAAGGTTCTAAGCCGCAGACTTTGCCGCCTTTTTAAAATGCCGTTTAAAATCTTCCGGAAACTTTTTTATAAAACTCTGCACCGGCATGGCCAGGGCATCCGCAAGGACACAGATGGTCTTACCCTGCATGCTGTCACAGAGTTCGTTTAAGAGATCAAGGTCCTGCTGCGTTCCACCCTCCCTTAAAAATCGCTCCAGTATTTTGCCAATCCAGCCGGTCCCCTCGCGACACGGTGTGCACTGACCGCAGGATTCGTGGGCATAAAAATGCGCGAGGTTTGTGAGCGCCCAGAGCATATCCACCGAGTCGTCCATGACAATCATGCCGCCGGAGCCAAGCATGGTGCCCTTTTCTGCCAAAGATTCATAATCGAGATTAACACTGTACGCCTCTGCAGCCGTCATGACAGGCACAGACGAACCTCCCACAATCACCGCTTTAAGCGTGCCAGTACCGGAGATACCGCCGCACTCATTTTTCAGAAAATCCTTGAGTGGGTACCCCATCGGAACCTCATAGACACCGGGTTTGTTAACATGGCCAGACACCGAAAACAGTTTGGTCCCTGTTGATTTTTCTGTGCCCCATTTTTTGTAGGCATCGGCCCCCTTGTTGATAATAAACGGCAGGGCGCTGATGGTCTCGACATTATTGATAATGGTGGGACATCCAAACAGACCCACAACAGCGGGGAATGGCGGTTTGATGCGAGGATTGCCCCGTTTGCCCTCGATGGATTCCAGCAGCGCTGTTTCTTCGCCGCAGATGTAGGCACCCGCGCCGCGATGCACGACGACATCTAGATCGTATCCCTTGCCAAAGATATTTTTCCCGAGGATCTTGTTTGCATAGGCCTCATCAACCGCCGCCTGAATGCGGCGATAAGGAAGATCAAACTCGCCGCGAATATAAATGTATGCCTGATGACACCCGATAGCGTAACTGCAGATGATGATCCCCTCGATGAGTTGATGCGGGTCTTTTTCGAGAAGGTGACGATCCTTGAACGTGCCGGGCTCTGACTCGTCCGAGTTGACAGCGAGATACACGGGTTTTCCTGTCCCCTTTGGAATAAATCCCCACTTGACGCCCGCGGGAAATCCGGCGCCGCCGCGACCGCGAATGTTTGATTTTTTAACCTCTTCGGTGACCTCTTCGGGTTTCATTTTAAAGATTTTTTCGATGGAGAGGTAGCCCCCACTCTCTTCAAAGACCTTGAGCGTATGCGAATCCTTGGTATTAAATCGATTGGTTAAAACGAGTGTCATTCTTATTAGTCCCAATTTTTTCTATAAAGTCCCGGTCACTGATCTTGGACCTCAAAACAAAAAACAGGGGACTCGCAGCAATCATTCTTTCATGAGTTTTTGCATGAGCAGATCAACCTTTTCAATCGTGAGACCTTCAAAATAGGCCTCGTTGACCTGCATCATCGGGCCTGTCCCGCAACTCGCGAGACATTCGACAAGCTCCAGAGAGAACCTGCCATCCGGAGTGATTTCTCCCTCTTTGAGTTTGTATTTTTCTTTAAGGTGCGCCACGATGTGCTCGCACCCACACAACGCACACGACAGCGTGCGACAAAGTTGCAGGTGAAACCGGCCCACCGGCTTTTGCTTAAACATGGTGTAGAATGTCACAACACCATGGACATGAACAGGGCTGATGCCCAGCTCATTTGCGATGTGTTCCTGAACCTCGAGAGAAAGATACCCGTTCTGCCGCTGTGCCATCCACAATGCAGGCAACAGGGCCGCCTGTTTGTTAGGGTATTTTTTTACAAGGTCATCAAGCCTGCTTTTATTATCTGGTGTAAATTGAAAGCTCATCGATCACATTCTCCTACAACGATATTAAGTGAACCCAAAGTGGCTATGGCATCAGCCACCATCTGCCCCTTGATGATGTGTTCGTAGGCCGCAAAAAAATAGAAACACGGAGGTCGCACGCGCACCCTGAACGGGTGTTGTGTGCCGTCTGAGATAATGTAATACCCCAGTTCGCCATTTGCGGCCTCTGTCCGCGAATAGATTTCTCCGACAGGTGGTGTGATGCCGTGCATGACAATCTTAAAATGGTTCATGAGACCCTCGATGCTGCCATAGACCTCGTGCTTGTCGGGCAGTTTTATGCGGGGATCTGCCGTAATGATGGGTCCCTGCGGCATGCGGGCCGCACACTGCTGAATGATCCGGATACTTTGAATGATTTCTTCCATGCGAACGGCAACACGGTCGTAGGTATCCCCATGCTCACCCACAGGGACGTCGAAGTCGTAGGTATCGTAAAAATAGTAGGGCTCTGCCTTGCGGACATCGAAGGGGACGCCGCTCGCCCTTAAGACCGGTCCGGTAAAACCCCAGTCAAGGGCCTGCTCTTTTGTGACAACTCCCACACCCACGGTGCGGTCCAGAAAAATCCTGTTTTTGTAGATGAGCCCCTTTACATCGCTCACGGCCTTTTCGGTCTCTTTGATCACGACCTTTAAATCGTCCATGAACCCGTCATAAAGATCACGCGAGAGACCGCCGATACGGGTATAAGAATAAGTAAGACGCGCGCCCGATATTTTTTCGAACATGTCGTAGACCATCTCGCGCACGTTAAAGGTGTACCAAAAGTTTGTCAGCGCACCCAGATCAACAAGATTGGTCCCCACGCAGACAAGGTGATCGATGATGCGTGAGAGTTCGCAGATGATCACGCGGATAAAAATGGCGCGCTCCGGCACATTAATACCCATAAGGTCTTCCACGGCCCTGCAGTAGCCGACATTGTTCATCATTGAAGAGACATAATTAAGGCGGTCTGTAAACGGGATCACCTGCTGATAATTTCCCTGCTCGGCATGTTTTTCGAAACAGCGATGCAAATAGCCTATTTCGGAGGCCGCCGCCACAATGGTCTCACCGTCAAGCCTGATCTGTGTGCGGATGGCCCCGTGAAATGCCGGGTGGCTGGGACCGAGATTAAGGATCATCTCGTTGCCATCGCATTCCTCGATGTGTATTTTTTGTTGTGCCGCATTTGATTTCATGAATCGAACCTCCTCGCCAATCTGCAAAACACTACGCTGGCTGGCGATGTTTATGACACCGCATTACAATATCTCGTCCAACACGGGAATCGGCTGCCTTTGGTTAATGGGATAATCCTTGCGCAAGGGGTGTCCCTTAAATTCCTTCCATAGGAGTAATCTTTTTAAATTGGGATGATTATTAAAGCGAATCCCAAACATGTCGTAACACTCTCTCTCTGCCCAGTTTGCAGACCCGTAAACATCGGCAATAGAATCGATCGATGGTTTTGCGTTATCGCCAATCAGGGCCTTGATCTGTGCGCGGTAATTTTCTGCCGTGTGATAAAACAAATAATTGACCTCAAAGCGCGTGTCCTTTTTGTTAAACCAGTCCACCGCAAACACGTCAATCAGGACATCAAATTTTAATTCGACCTTGAGGATCGTTGCCACCTGATGAATGTGTTCTGGTTTGATAACCAAAACCTCCTGCATGCTTTTTGCATCGTGAGAGGCATCCGCCACCACACCGGACAAAGTTTTTTTAAGATGGTTTTTTATTTTTTGCATAGAACCTAAGCAGGTTTTTTCTACGCGTTTCGGCAACAAAATTTTCGGGTCGCCTGCCCGCGTAGATTTTTCCGCTTTATGCGGGTTATGATTACTTTAAATCGTACTGATACGTGTTGTTAAGCCCATCCACAAAGGCCGTGGGGTCGATCTTTTTTTGCAGTTTAACAAGGGCATCGAGTATTTGTTCGGGCCGAGGCGGGCATCCCGGAACGTAAATATCTACGGGGATGACCTCGTCAATCCCCTGCAGGACAGAGTAATTGTTGTAAAACCCGCCAGAACTCGCGCAGGCCCCCACCGCAACCACCCACTTGGGCTCGCACATCTGCTCGTATATTTTTTTAAGAATCGGTGCCTGTTTGTAATTGATGGTCCCCATAACCATGAGAAGATCGGACTGCCTGGGTGAAAAACGGACAACCTCGGCACCAAACCTGGAGAGATCAAAGGCGCTCGAGACCGCGCCCATAAACTCGATGGCGCAGCAGGCCGTGCCAAAGGGCATGGGCCAGAGCGAATATTTGCGCGCCCAGTTTAAGACTGATTTAATCCGCGTTGTCACAACAGTGTCACCAAAAGAGGGGGTTACAATTTCTTGCTTTGACATATGTTTTACCTTGCGTGTCACGCCTGGTTTGACCAATTCATCGCACCCTTACGCCATTCATAAAACAAACCTAACACCAGCATCACAAAAAAAACACCCATGACCGCAATCATGTATGCGCCGTGGCCGTCTTTAATGGCGTTTTTGTAATTGACTGCCCACGGGTACATAAAGACTACCTCGATGTCGAAGACAATAAACAGGATAGCCACAAGGTAGTACTTGACCGAGAACCTCTCTCGCGCTGACCCCACGGGATTAAGACCGCACTCGTAGACAGAAAGTTTGGAGTCTGTGGGTTTTTTGGGACCCAGAAGATAAGACAACAACAAAAAGGCACCGGCAAACCCGCCAGCAATGACAAACATGATTAAAATAGGGAGATAAGTGTCCATTGTGGGCCTCCGAAAGTGGTAAAAAATACCACGTAGTGCCTATTACAATTGGATAAAAAAATGACAACTGATTTTTTGGGAGCTGGTGCGGGGCAATGATGGGCATTGCTTATCCAGTTGCCCCCCTCTTACAATGCCCACGAAGGCATTGTCATCCCTGCCCCCGCCTGCGCGAGGGTAAACTCCGGCGGGGGATCCAAGGATAAAACCCTTTTTGGTTGCAGCATGGGCAGATTAAAAAGGCCCATCGTTTGCGTTCATGCGCCTCTCGGCCTCTCTTTGCGCGGCGACAATCAGCTCTTCTTGCCTGCCGTTGATCATGCGTGTTGGATTAATCACAGCGGCCACCTCATCGCGGTCAAGCAGCGTAATGACGGACATGGTTTTTGCTTTTTTTGCCTTGTTTTTGGGCGCTGTGAAATTCTCATTTTGGTAAAGTTCCTGGTAGATGAGGATTACCGGTGGAGCAGTATAGGACTGGAGGCACGATCACCACGCAAGGCAAAATGTTTATTAAAGCCGATGAATCACAAAGCGCTAACAGGTAGATATGGACAAGGATGGTACAAGACCTTTGTTTATAAGGCTGGCAATATTCTGGATGGCAATTTGGGCAGGATAAGCGGTCATGTATTGGAGGAGGTCCATGAGATTTTAGGAAGACTCAAATTAGGCAAGAGTTTATGTTATCGCTTTAGAAGCCTTACGGAAGGATATGCATTTGGAACAAAGGATTTGATAGAAGAAGTGCAAAAAATAAATAAGAGGAAAAAAGTAAAAGCAAGACCGGTGCTAAAAGATAGCATTCTCTATTCGACCAGACAATTGGAGTAAAATGTTTCATTTTGGTGTCCCCTTTTTCGCCCGCAAAACAAGCAGTGACGTGATCCGCAAGCTCATTGCGGTTGTGATTTTTTTGGTGGCTGTCAAAATGCTGGTTGAGGGGTTTTAGGGGGTTTTGGGCCTCTTAGGGTTAGGGGTCTTAATGAGTTCAACGTAGCGAGCAGTGAGGCTCCGTCGCTCATGACACTGGAGATAACGGGAGAAACCAGACCAAAACCCGCGGCCGCAAACACACCAGCGTTGATGACATAAAGAATTTTTCGGTTCTGCTCAATTAAATGAATGGCATTGTGTGCAAACTCAAACGTCTCGACAATCTTCCAAAGATTTTCCTCCATCAAAACGACACTTGCACTCTCCTTGGCTAATTCCACTCCGCTCCTCACAGTAATTCCAACATCAGCCAACGTCAGGGCAGGCGAATCATTGATTCCATCTCCCACCATCACCACTGTGTGCCCTTTGTTTTGAAGGTCTCTGACAAACTCAAGTTTTTGTTCCGGCAGTGCGCCCGAAATAAAATCATCAACCTTCAATTGATCTGCAATGGCCCTTGCAACCCGGTTACTGTCACCCGTAAGCATAATGATCTTTTTTATTCCATTGGAACGAAGCGCTTTGATGACGTCTACTGCTTCTGGACGCAAGGTGTCGGAGTATGAAAAAAGGCCGGCCAACTTACCGTTGATGGCAAGGAAAAGAACGGATTTTCCGGCCTCATAAAATGAGGTTATTTCTTTTGTTGCTGCTTGAGTGGAGATTTCTTTTAAAGCCATGAACTTTTCAGAACCGAACAGGATATCATGGTCTTGAACTAGGGATTCAACACCATGACCGATGATGTATTTTTCTTCAATGGCATCAGGAACAAAAACTCCCATGCTTTTTGCCTTTTGGAAGACTGCCAATCCCACGGGGTGAGTAAATTTACTCGCGGCCGCAGCTGCAAGTCCAACAAGGTTTTGTGTGGAAAAATGAGGATCCAACGAAATAACATCTTCAATAGATGGGGCACCTTGGGTGAGGGTTCCAGTCTTATCAAAGATAATGGTATCGGCCTTGTTCATCTTTTCAAGACTGGAACCACCCTTGATCAGTATGCCCGAACGGGCCGCAGCAATCATTTCGGAAAGAAAGGCTGTCGGCGCCGACACGCGCATCCCCGTCCCATAATCGACGATCACCATGGATGTAAAACGACTCAAATCACCCGCCATGGCCGCAACTGCTGCGCTAATACCCATCACGGGTAAAACAAGGCGATCGCCAAATTTGCGTGCATAGTCCTCGATTTCTGATGTTTTCTTGGCCCCTTCAGTGACGACTCTCACGACACGGGCCACACTGGTTTGTTGCCCCACCCTTTCTGCCTTGATTTCAAGCACCCCATCAATAGCAATGGTACCAGCATAGACCTTATCGTCTACGGTTTTTGTGACAGGTAGACTTTCTCCTGTTAAGGATTTTTGATCAATGGACGAGGTTCCCTTTGTGATGGCGCCATCGATTGGAATGACCTGGCCGGGGTAAATGATAACAAGGTCATTCATGTTGATTTCTAAAACAGGAAGCTTGACCCTTTTTTCGTGCCGGATAACCCAGACTTCGTCCTTCTCAAAGGCCAAAAGATTACTTAAGACCTGTTTTGCCTGATCCGTGGTCTTTTGCCTTAAAAGATCGCCAACATTAATGATGGCTGACATAAAGGCTACGGCCGGATAGTTCTTGATGATCTGCGCTGAAATATGAGCCGCGGCATCAAGAAAATCTACACTGAACTTTTTTTCCTTGACCAGGGCTTCAACAGCCCGACGATAAACAGGTAATGAGGTGATGCACAACAGGAGATTGATTGTCACCACAGAAAGGCTGCCATAAAGGGTCATGATCAAGGTAAAAAGGGAAAGGGCTAAATTGGCCTTGGGGTAGTCATCCAGATGAATGATATTGATTGTTGGGATGGGTCTTGCAGGGACTTTTATTGATCTGATTTTTGATAATGGGAGGTCTTTGATATATTCGATGATAATAGAGGCACTGGTCTGGGTGCCGTTATATTGGATCATCACCGTTTTACCCAGAATGCAGATGCCCTGAACCCCTTTTAATTGAGATAGGAGGTATTTAAACCTGTGTGAATAAAGTCGACACCGAGGCAGACCAGTAACATGGATGTTCACCCGTCCGGTAGCACGGCTCCCAGATGAAGGGCCAACTCTCATCTCTATTCCTTTTTAAGCAGGATTTTTTTGCAATTTTTTATCTTTGCGGGCATCGATGCGGTCGACAATTTTGGTTGAAACATATTCGCCAAAGACCCATCCAAATGCTACCAAAGCACCCGCCCCAACAAGTCCAATTACAGTTATTCCCATGGACTTGGCGATTATTGACGCTATTGTTGCATTCATTTGTACCCCCTTTTTTTTAGCTATGCACAATCCCTGTAATCGCACTGAAATCAATTGGGCGTATCATTCCAAGAGCCATTAACAACCAGAACAAGAGAGAGTACAGTGTTGAAAACCCGGCTAATTTCCAAAAAGCTCCCCTCGAAAAAGCATCCACTTTCTTGCGAATAACAACACTTCCAGAAATGTGCATCATCATCAAACCAAGTATATTGGTAAACCAGTAGGAAACTATAAATGCCGGCTTAAACCATGACGACGGCAAAACAGAGGCCAAGACCCACGCTATGGGCACATTGACCACCATATCATTCCACCATGTTAGTGGCGAAAGGATAAATCCAATTAAAAAAGCCGCTGTAGCAAATGAATACCGTGCCACGCCTAAAAGGCGCTCATATGGTCGTTTTGCTGTTTTTTTTATCTCAATACCCAAATCTAACCAGCTCAAAAAAAATCCATTTAATACCCACTCTTTACCCACGATTACCGCACCTATCAACACTTATCAATCATTATATTCTGAGGAACTTTATCAAACCGAGAATTTCATAACAACCAAAAACAAGGCAAAAAAAACAAAAACCTTGTCCGCAATTGCGCTGTTCATCTGAAATAAACACAGGAAAATCGCCTCTCGGCGGGTCATACGATTGGTGAAACGAAAAAAACCGCGACTTGCCCCAGAAATTGACCACACACCACCCTCTACCAGTTTTTACTCTGGTCCACATCTTCATCACTCGGCGTGGTTTGATCGTAAATAAAGTCTCCCGCGTTTTGATCCTGTTCGTTATCAATATCGTGTCCTTCCGGTGACCCTGCGTGAATCCCCAACCCCAGTCTGCTATATCTCCAGTTAAACCATTAACCGGAGGTATTTATGAATACAGCAAAAAGGCCTGTTTCAATCGACCAGATCGAAGAGCAT
>JADGCS010000063.1 GCA_015228875.1 Deltaproteobacteria bacterium
GACGGGGACATGATTCTTCCAAAAAAAACACCCCAATTTACGGATTGCCTACCACAAGGCAAAACATTTGGCCAGTTTTTAATTGAATTTAAATGAATGTAGCGAGTTATGGTCCCGAACTACGAAGTCCTGTCCCTAAAATCCTTCTCCTTGACGAGTTGGTGCTGATTGGCTATCCCGTTCATCTCATTATGTTTTTATTGGGGGCAAACCCATGAAGGCCAAACTTAAACTCCTTGAAGAAAAAGAAAAACAAGCCCTGCTCGGTGGCGGACAAAAACGGATCGACAAGCAACATGCCTCGGGTAAAATGACGGCTCGTGAGCGCGTCGATTTTCTCTTTGACGAAGGCTCCTTTGTCGAACTTGATAAATTCGTTGTGCATGACTGCACCGATTTTGGGATGGGCGAAAAAAAAATCCCCGGAGATGGGGTGGTCACGGGGTACGGCCTTGTTGACGGCCGACTCGTGTACTGCTTTGCACAGGATTTTACCACGTTTGGCGGGTCGCTGGGCGAGGCCTATGCGCGCAAGATCTGCAAGATCATGCGGCACGCGCTCAAAAACGGGGCGCCTGTGATCGGACTTAACGACTCGGGCGGTGCGCGCATTCAAGAGGGTGTTATCAGTCTGGGCGGTTACGCAGATATTTTTCTTCTCAACACACTCTCTTCCGGTGTGGTGCCACAATACTCGGTTATCATGGGCCCCTGCGCAGGTGGCGCTGTTTACAGTCCTGCCATCACTGATTTTACAATCATGGTCAAAAAGACGGCGCACATGTTTATCACGGGACCCGACGTGATCAAGACCGTCACGCACGAAGAAGTGACCAAAGAACAACTTGGCGGCGCCGAGGCCCATGCGTCCAAGAGCGGTGTTGCGCACTTTGCAGCAGACGACGAGCGACACGCCCTTAATCTGGTCAAAGAGATCTTTGGTTTCTCGCCGTCCAACAACAGGGAACCCGCACCATTTGTGCCCTCCAAAGACCCCTGGGACCGCATGAGCAGCGAGATCGATACCATTGTCCCCGAAAATCCAAACAAGCCTTACGATATAAAAGAGATCATTCAGAAAGTGGTGGACGATGGTTATTTTTTAGAAGTCCACAAAGAATACGCGCAGAATATTGTAGTGGGCTTTGGCCGTTTCAACGGCAGGTCGGTCGGCATTGTCGCCAACCAGCCAGCGGTGCTTGCGGGGTGTCTTGATATCAAATCGTCCATCAAGGGCGCGCGGTTTATTCGCTACTGCGATGCCTTTAATATTCCCCTCGTGACCTTTGTTGACGTTCCGGGATTTTTGCCGGGGCTTAATCAAGAAGAGGGCGGAATTATTCTGCACGGGGCAAAACTATTGTATGCGTACTGCGAGGCCACGGTGCCCAAGATCACGATCATCACACGCAAGGCATACGGCGGGGCTTACGATGTGATGAACTCCAAGCATGTGCGGGGTGATGTTAACTATGCCTACCCAACGGCCGAGATCGCTGTGATGGGGCCGGATGGTGCGGTGAGTATTATTTTTCGCAAGGAACTCGAAGAGGCCAATGACCCGGCCAAGAAAAAAGACGAGTTGGTGCAGGAATACCGCGACAAGTTTGCCAACCCCTACAAGGCGGCAGAGCTTGGTTACATTGACGAGGTCATTCGCCCGCGAGAGACCCGCAAAAAAATTGTGCAGGCATTAGAGATGTTAAAAAACAAGGTGGACCACAACCCCAAAAAGAAGCATGGGAATATACCACTGTGATAAAAAAAATACTCATTGCCAATCGCGGGGAGATTGCGGTGCGTGTGATGCGGACCTGCCGCGAGATGGGGATTAAGACGGTCGCTGTGTTTTCGGAGGCGGATCGCAAATCCCTGTTTGTGCGTGCGGCGGCAGAGGCCTGTTGTATTGGCCCCGCGCCGTCCACAGAGAGTTATCTCTGCATCGATAAAATCATCGCTGTTGCCAAAAAGACCAAGGCCTGCGCCATCCATCCCGGTTACGGTTTTCTTTCGGAAAAGGAGGCGTTTAGTCAGGCCTGTCAGGATAACGGGATTGTCTTTTTGGGGCCATCCCCCAAGGCGATCGCGCTCATGGGAGACAAGGTCAAGGCAAGGGAGTGCGCGCAAAAGGCCGGTGTGCCAATGGTTCCGGGTACCATAGAGCCGCTCTCAGATCTTAACGAGATCAAAAAAAGGGCGCGTGAGTTTGGGTATCCGGTACTTCTTAAGGCCGCTGCGGGCGGTGGTGGCAAGGGGATGCGTGTGGTGCGTGACGAACAAGACATCGCTTCCCTTTTTGCGCAGGCAAGGGGCGAGGCCGAAAAATCATTTGGTGATGGCAGAATTTATCTGGAAAAATATGTATCGAATCCCAGACACGTCGAGATCCAGCTGATTTGCGACCAGCATGGTCACGGTGTTGCGCTCCTGGAGCGCGAGTGTTCGATGCAGCGACGGCACCAAAAGGTCATCGAAGAGGCCCCCTGTGTCTATTTACGGGATGACGTGCGTGAAAAGATGATGCAGGCCGCGGTGAGCCTTGCGCTCAACATTGGTTACACAGGGGCGGGCACTGTTGAGTTTCTTGTTGATCAAAATCAAAACTATTATTTTTTAGAAATGAACACAAGGCTGCAGGTCGAGCATTGTGTGACCGAGCAGATCACGGGGATTGACCTTGTCCGCCTGCAGATCATGATTGGCAACGGAGAGAAAATCCCATACCGGCAGACAGACATCACTGCGCGTGGCCACGCGATTGAATGCCGCATTTATGCCGAAGACCCCGCAAACGGTTTTATGCCGTCACCGGGGGTGATCCGTGGTATGACTGTGCCAGAGGGGCCGGGCATAAGACACGACACCGGAGTGGGCGCCGGTTCCGAAATTTCTATCTATTACGACCCCATGATTGCCAAGCTGATTGTTCACGCCGGGGACCGCTCTCAGGCCATCGAAAAAATGCTGACCGCCCTTGGTGACTACAGGATTCTTGGGTTGAAAAACAACATGGGATTTTTAAAGACCCTGCTCAACACGCAGACATTCAGGGATGCGCAGATGCACACGCAGTTTATCGACCAGAATCCCGCACTCACACAGCAGACAGAGACAGAGCTTCCGCTGGATGTCATCCTCGGTGCGGCCGCTTTTAAAATAATGGGAGAGGGGGCCTGTATCAAAAATCAATCCGGGAGTGACAAACGCAGTGGATGGTGGCAAGGCGGGGGGTGCGGGTGAAGTACTTTAAGGCGGACATTCAAGGCAGGGCTGTCGAGTTCTGCGCCGAAAGGATTGGGACCGGCCAGATCAAAATCACACGGGACGGCAGGGCAAGTGTGCTCGATATTGCAAAGACAGGCGAGTTGCGCTATTCGGTCATCAGCGGTCAACAATCGTATGCCGTCGATCTTTTTAATGCAGGGGAAAACTGGCAGGTGTTTGTTGATGGCTCAGAGGCGCATTTTAACCTCAAAGACGAGCGGGCCATCAGGCGCAAAGGCGCGGGGTCAGGTCTTGACAGCGTGAGTGGTCAGATCGCAAGCCCGATGCCCGGCAAGGTTGTTGATATCAAAGTCAAGGTGGGGCAAAAGGTTACAAAGGGGGAGGGGCTCGTTGTGGTCGAGGCCATGAAGATGCAAAATGAATTTAAGGCCCCGATGGACGGCGTTGTTAAGGAAGTCCTGGTTAACAAGGACGATTCCGTTGAGGGGGGCAGGGTGATGGTGGTGATCGAGTGAGGGGCAGGGTTGTGGTGAAAGTGTGTTGTGTCAATTTTAAGAAACGCCCGCAGCGCGGGTGGTTTAAAACAGGAGGGGCTGTCATGATAATAAAAAAAATCGTGTGTGCGTTTTTACTGATTGCCATTTTTACCCATGCGCCGTTCGCTGTTGCCGACAAGCTGACCCACGCCATTGGTGACACCGGCTACATGATTCAAGAGGCAATGTGGGCGAAGGCAAACCGTTATGACAGCGTCAATTATTACAAAGCGGTCAGCCTGCAGCGTGAGGCAAAAAGCCTTATGCGGGGCACACACAAACAGGGACGCAATTTAAAAAAGGCATTGGAGCTTACGGGAGAGGCCTATCAGTTTGCAAAACAATCCAGGGACAAAATCAACAATCAGCCCCATGATTAGGGCTGATTGTTGATGGTTTTTGGTAGTTCGTAATTCGTAATTGGTTGGGGACAAAGGGCTAAGGGCTGATTGTTGATGGCTCAGGGCTGGAGGCTAAAAATATGTACGAAACAAATATTAAACAGTACCCTCTTACGTACCGTGGCAAGGTGAGGGATGTCTACGATCTTGGCGAGGATCTTCTTATTGTGACCACAGACCGCATTTCGGCATTTGATGTGATTCTTCCTGTTGCGATCCCCAAAAAGGGATACGTGCTGACACAACTCACAGAGTTCTGGCTTGATAAATTCAGGGATGTTGTCCCATCTCATCGATCAAATAAACATCTCAGGGATGTTATCGAGGATCAAAAAATATATGACGCGATCAAGGATCAGGCTGTCGTTGTCAAAAAGGCAAAACCGCTGCCGATCGAATGTGTGGTCAGGGGGTATTTGTTGGGGACTGGTTACAAGGAGTATATCAAATCAGGTCATATCTGCGGGATCGAACTCCCGCGGGGCTTGCGCATGGCAGAAAAACTCCCGGAACCTTTGTTTACACCCACCACAAAGGCTGCGCTTGGGGCTCACGACGAGAATGTCACTTTTGAACAAGTGGTTGATACGCTGGGTTTTGATCTGGCCACACAGGTGAGGGCGATCAGCATCAAGTTGTATTCCGGGGCGGCAAGATATGCCGCAGAGCGAGGGATCATCATTGCTGATACCAAATTTGAATTTGGCATGATAGACAACAGACTGACTTTAATTGACGAGGTTTTAACATGTGATTCCTCGCGCTTCTGGTCGCTTCAAGACTACAAGGTTGGGATCAGTCCCCCAAGTTACGACAAGCAGATTATCAGGGACTATCTCGAGACGCTGGACTGGGACAAAAAGGCCCCGGGCCCCATGCTTCCCGATGCCGTGATTAAACAGGCATCAGAGAGGTATCAGGAGGTATTAAAAAAATTGATGTAGATGAGGGAGAGCGCCCGGCTTTCAAGGGAGATAACCATGTCAAAAACACCAAAAGTCGCTATCCTCATGGGGAGCAAATCAGACATGCCTGTCATGGAAAAAGCAGCGGCAGTTCTTAAAGAATTTGAGGTCCCCTTTGACATGCGCGTCCTCTCTGCTCACCGCAACCCCGACGAGGTGGCAGCGTTTGCCAAAGGGGCCAAGGATTGCGGCATTCGCGTTATCATTGGCGGTGCCGGTATGGCGGCGCATCTCGCGGGGGTACTGGCCGCGCACACACACCTTCCAGTGATCGGTGTGCCTCTTAATTCGGGGCAGGGCCTGGGGGGGATTGATGCCCTCCTCGCCGTGGTGCAGATGCCTAAAGGGGTTCCCGTTGCTACCGTAGCGGTGGACGGTGCCGTCAATGCGGCGCTCCTTGCCATACAGATTTTGGCGCTGAGTGACGAGAACCTTGAAAAAAAGTTGATCGCCTACCGAAAAAAACAATCAGGGAGGACAAACCATGACCGGTAAAAAAATAGTTAAACAGGACGCACTCATCAAGGCGGCACAAGAGGCGCGCAAGCACGTCTATGCCCCGTTTTCCAAATACCGTGTGGGTGCCGCGGTGTTGACAAGCACAGGAGAAATCTTTAGCGGCTGCAATGTTGAAAACTCCAGTTATCGCCTCACCAACTGCGCCGAGGTCACAGCCCTCACAAAGGCCGTGAGTGAGGGCTACAGCAAATTTGTAAAACTTGCCGTGGTCACCGATGACGGGGGATACCCCTGTGGGGCCTGTCGGCAGGTTATCTGGGAACTGTGTGGTGACATCGAGGTCCTCGTGGTTGATAAAAAGGGCCGTGTCAAAAAAGAAAGAAGTGCAAAATTACTGCCGCACGCATTTAAGTTAAACGTGACGTAAATAGAGCCTGTCGGACAACTCCTGTTTCTCCGGAAGTTTGAAAATTTTGCCGCTTGCAAAATATTTCAAACCCTGAAAAATCATGTCTTTATGTTTTGTCACGGGACATGATTTTTCAGGACTCCTCCGAAACAGGAGTTGTCCGACAGGCTCCTAGATATAAATTTTAAAGAGACATAAATTTAAAGGAGTGTTTATGAATAAAATTACAGCACACATGACGGATGAAGACTATCTTCAGGTGATCAAAGAGGCAGGCGATTCCTTAAAAGAGCTTTTGTCGTTTAATGAAATCAAAGACAAACCAAAGGTTGCTGTTGTCCTCGGATCAGGGCTGGGTGTTTTTACAGAGGGGCTTTTAAACAAAAAAATAGTCCCCTACAAAAATGTCACACACATGCCGGACTCATCAGTCCCGGGCCATGCCGGCCAGTGGGTGTATGGACTTGCCGGCAAATACCCTGTTCTTGTGGCTCAGGGGCGTATTCATTATTACGAGGGACACGATCTTAAGGTGGTGACCCTGCTTGTGCGTGTCATGAAAGAGTTGGGGATCAAACACCTGATCCTCACCAACGCGGCGGGCAGCGTCAACAAGGCGTACCATCCCGGAGATTTTATGCTGCTTCGGGATCACTTGAACGTCGCGGGGATCAGCCCGCTGCGCGGTATCAAGCACGAGGCCTTTGGCCCGCGGTTTGTCGATATGAGCGAGCCTTATCACAGAGGGGTGATCACCAGACTGCGTGAAGTCTGCCAGACAAAAATGCCGGAGGTTCCTGTGCATGAGGGCGTGTATTATATGTCGGTGGGTCCGCATTACGAGACCCCCTCCGAGGTTAAAATGGCCGGCATTCTTGGTGCTGATGCCGTGGGGATGTCAACAATCCCCGAATGCATAGTGGCCAGGCAGGGCGGGATCAAGGTCAACGGGATCACCTGCATTACCAACTACGGCAGCGGCATTGGCAAGGAGCCGCTCAGTCATCACGAGGTCGAGGCGGTTGGCAAAAAAAGGGCCCCTGATTTTTGCAGGCTGGTCAATGAAATGATCGGGGTTGTCAGCGAGATTTAATGTTAGGAATTTCAAAGTTGACAGAGCGCGGGTGCATACCTCGCAAAATGAAGGAATTCAACCGCGTCCCCCAAGGGGATTTCCTTCGGGGCATCAAAGTCAAGTTAGTAACTTGCGGCTCAAAATAGTTACACCAACATCTTACCAATGGAGTATCACTATGAATTTAAAAATTCGCATCACACTGATGCAGTTTCTGCAGTTTTTTATCTGGGGTTCGTGGCTTCTCACGATTGGTGCCTACTGGTTTCATAACAAACAGTGGTCGGGCAACGATTTTGGTGCCATATTTTCGACCATGGGTCTCTCGGCTCTTTTTATGCCGGCGATTACAGGGATCATTGCCGACCGCTGGATCAATGCAGAAAAGCTCTACGGCATGTGTCATCTTGTGGCCGCTGTTGTTCTTGCCTATATTCCCCAGGTTAACGACCCCCAGACGATGTTTTGGGTCATGCTGCTTAACATGATTTTTTATATGCCCACCATCTCGTTATCCATCACGGTCTCTTATTCTGCAATGCAGGAGGCCAAGATGGACGTCATCAAAGAATACCCCCCCCTGCGGGTCTGGGGGACCGTGGGTTTTATCGCTGCCCTTTGGACCACCAGCCTGTGTGGCCTCGAGACATCCGGCGGTCAGTTTTATCTTGCAGCGGTGGCTGCATTTGTCCTTGGTATTTATTCCTTTACCATGCCCAAGTGTCCTCCGCTCGGCAAAAAACAGTCAGACTCTATCATCAATGCTCTGGGGTTGAATGCCTTTGCCCTTTTTAAAGATCTTAACATGGCCCTCTTTTTTATCTTTGCGATGTTTTTGGGCGCGGCGCTTCAATTGACCAATGCGTACGGAGACACCTTTCTGCACGATTTTGCCAACGTCGATATTTATAAAGAGGCCTTTGCGGTCAAGTATCCCGGTGTGATCATGTCGATCTCTCAAATCTCAGAAACTCTTTTCATCCTCGCGATTCCATTTTTTCTCAAGCGTTTTGGGATCAAAAAGGTCATGTTTATGAGCATGATCGCGTGGTGTTTGCGCTTTGGGCTTTTTGCCTACGGCAATCCCACCACGGGGCTGTGGATGATCGTTTTATCATGCATCATCTACGGGGCTGCCTTTGACTTTTTTAATATCTCCGGCTCTCTCTATGTAGAAAGCCAGGTCCCAGCCAGTATGCGGGCAAGCGGTCAGGGTCTTTTTATGATGATGGTCAACGGGGTTGGTGCGTATCTTGGAAGCAGGATCAGCGGCTGGATGATTGATACCTTCTTTACTATCGATACACGATTTGACTGGCGGGGCATCTGGACTACATTTGCCCTGTACTCCCTTGTGGTGGCCGTCTTGTTTGTGATTCTTTTTAAACACAAACATGATCCGGAGACACTTGGGGATGTAAAGCACTGAGTGTGCTGGATATGTACTCATCAATCAATGAGGGCGTACAAAATGAAAAAAATAATCTTTGTTGTTTTCTGTTTTGCAATGTTGTTCGCGGGCTTGTTCTATTTTTCGCAGAATAATCCTGCGCAGAGCGAACCAAGCTGTACCGGTCCGTACCGTCAGCCCAACGGGTGTGATCACTACGTCTGCGTTGGCGATGACGGCAAGACATTTTGTCAGGAGTGTTGTTCCAACTCGGCCTGCTCTGTGATCAGCTGCAACTGAACAGGCAGACGACAGGTCATCTCCATAGCGACTCAAACGCATGACCATGAATCATCTCACAACCGGACGCCTTAACATAACCCGCATAAAGCGGAAAACACTACGCGGGCGGAGACCATGCAAAAATTGATGCCGAAACGCGTAGAAAAAACCTTCCAAGGTTTTACGGCCCGTCGTGATGTCCGATCTTGATTTTGTTGCAGGGTTGTATGCCGATCCTGTCATGACCCGCTATGACCCGCGTGGGATTCAAACACGCGAATCGGTGCAGGCAAAGGTTTGTGTTCGTAAGTTTTGTGGTTTTTTATGTGGGAAATTTATTTGAGGAGGTTTACATGTGGAAAGATGCCTTATGTGGTGCGGCGGTTGCCCATTGTGAGGGGTTAAAGTTCTATCGTGAAAGAACCGATCGCAAGAGAGATCTCGATGTTGTTATTTGCCGCTCTGTGGTCAGGGGCTTAAATCGATCGCCCTTCTATCTCAAAATTCCCCTCAAAATTTATGCCTCTTTCATCAATGTGTTGTGCCTGTTGTTTACGGGGCGTTCTATCAGTAATCTGCCAACAGTTAAAAGACAAAAATTTGTCTATAATGCGAGACGGGTTCCCCTGTACGACAAGTTCAATCGCTTCATTCGTTCAAAGGTCTTTATAAAACTCTTTGAGTATTCCAGTTGATTTAAAAACAGCGGCGTTTTTTTGTAATTAATAAGTATCTATTTTGCACGGGGAGTGCGTCTTATGTTTATGGCGCCCAGCTGTCATTGACGGCCAAGGCATGGATTGTATCAAGGTAGACAATGGCCCCTCTGGCCAGAGCGACGTACCGTACGGCCTCGTTGGTCTGGTGGAATTTTTCTGTGTCATCTGGTCCAATTTAAAGGGTTAGAAAAGTTTTTTTACCAAGGAACAACAAAAGGCATACAACCAAAGCATAAGAATAAACTTTCTTTGATTTTAGATCATCTTGATGCTGCTCATAAAGCAGCAGGATCACCTTCGTCATGCGGTTTTAATTATGCGGTTTTAATTGACTCACTTTCTCATAGGCGTCATGCGGTTTTATTTGTTTGCAGTTATGTCAGATTTGACATATAATATTCATTGAGATAAAGGTCTTTGATGTCTAAAAACGATAAGCCATTGGTATGGTTGAAGGGTGAGGTTAAAACACCACCTTTCTCATCAGAGGCTCGGATTGAAGCTGGTTATTTGCTCAGATGTTTACAGCAAGGTAAAAAATTATCATTACCAGAATCAAGGCCAATGCCCAGCATAGGAAAAAGTTGTCACGAATTAAAAATAATAGACCAGAACGTGACTTGGCGTATTGTTTACCGTTTAAACAAAGACGCTGTTATCATTTTAGCGGTCTTTAAAAAGAAAACTCAAAAGACCCCTAAAGAGATCATAGACGTGTGTCAGTCACGCCTTAAAAACTATGACTCAATAAAGTAATTAAAATATTATGAAAACAAATAAAAAAAATGAACTGAGAAAAAAGGGTTGGCGAATAGGTGGTGTTGTAGAATTTTTAGATTTAACCCCTGCTGAAAACTCTATCATAGAGTTAAAGTTAACATTGGGACGCCATCTAAAAAAATATCGAGAAAAATTACATTTCTCCCAGAGTCAGGTTGCAAAAATCCTACAATCCAGTCAGTCCAGAATAGCCAAGATGGAAAAAGGTGACCCCTCGGTATCGATAGATTTGTTGATTAAATCTTTGTTTGCTGTTGGTGTAAATAAAAAAAGTTTGGCTCAGATTATAAATTGTTAAAAAAGTCAGGTAACGGGCACTTTTTTTTCACAAGTATCACCACAAGGGCTTCCCTGACGCATGAATCATCTTCAGTTGTTTTCCTATCCGCAGTGCCGTTTCATTGGTGCAACCCAAGTCCTTCCTCATTCGGTAAAAAGTAGCTTCGCCATCGAGAAGTATATAGGTTGCAATCTCAGCTCTCCAAGAAGCACCAAAGAGTACTCGCATCCGAATGTGCAGATTAATTTTAGCGGCCAGATCAATGGGTACGATCTTATCTTCGAAGGGCCAAATCGGAGGAACAGTAATCCCAAATTCTTTAAAATCTGGATTGGCTTCACACTGCCCCAGTTTCACTGGAAGTTCCATGTATTCTGCGATTGCCACTTTTTTAATCTGCTTTACTCGCTTCTTAATTGTTGTACATACGAGCTGAAGTTTTTTTGCTTTTTTCGATGCATGACGACACAGCCCAGCCAGCATCATGAGCTGGGAGGTGGGAATCGGGCGAGTTTTGATGAGAAACAGAAGTCGCTCCGTATGAATCAAGTCTGCATAAATGCTCATCCAATTGGCAACAAAGAAAAGTAGCTTTGAGTCACCGAGTAATACACCAAGGCTCGCGATCAGCGTTTCTTCTGGATTTGCATTTTCACTTGGGCTTTCGGCAAACCAGATACCGATTGACCTAAGATCAGCGAGGAGTGGCCTGACGTTTTCTCCTTTCATAATTCAAGCTCCTTCTTTAGCATATTAATGAATCCATTTACCCAGATCAGGTAGGTGTCTTTAGATTCCCCCTTGGACTTATTAATCGTTTTTTGTTGGAGGCAATACTGACGAGCTTTTTTAAGTTCAGGCAAGGTGGGTGCCAGGGCCACGAGATCCATATAATCGGAAGTACGCCGTTCCACACAGGCATGAAGCTTTAAATTAATGAGGTTCTGTCTACCGAGCGAAAAGACAGTAAGGCTTTTGCCTTCGTATACCTTGGTTGATGTCTTCTGCCAGTTGTAGGGAAGTCGTTCAATAATTGGGTGCACTTTGTTATTAAGCCAGCCATCAACATAGCCCAGTTTTTTAGCAACACGCTTGATCGCCCGTTCGAGTGCGGGTTCAATCACTTTTGCAATCATGTCAACGTCGCCTGTTTCACGGGAGGTCAGTCCCAAGAGTGTCAGTGCAGCACCCCCGCAGATGTAGATCTCGATAGTACATTTTTCGACTTGCAATGCTCGGTCAAGTTCTTGAATTGCCTTTTTGACGTGGATAGACATCTTGTCTCTACTCTAGAGGGATAGGTTGTATATGTCAACCTATTGTGCTCTTGGCCATGGGCAGTTGGGAATATTTGGTTTCATCTCCTCGCATACTTACCTCCGGTCTTTGTTTTTATAGAGGCTAAGTCTCTCATATTATTTTACCCCAAAAGTCCACCTCCGATACAATGAGAAAGGGGTCTCCTCAAAGCCCAAGGGGCTTTTTGAACTCTATACTGGACAAGATGCCAGTATGGTTACTTTAGTTGAGTTGTTTAAAATAACTTAAACCAACTAAATAAAAAGGAGACCCCGTATGCAGGATAACATTTATGATCATTATGTGGCAATTGATTGGTCAATAAAAAACATGGCTATTGCCAGGATGACGAAAAAATCAAACAGGATCAGCGTGATTGATGTCCCGAGTGATCTTGGGAACTGTGTGGCATACTTGAAAAATTTGAAAGGGACAGTGGTTTTAACCTTTGAAGAGACCACGGTGGCCCAATGGATGTACACGGAGTTAAAAGATGGTTTTGTGGACGCCTTTGCCCGACTTATCGGTGACTCTGACCGCCATTTTTACAACGTGGGATTGTTTCCTCAATTCAAGGCAGAGAAGTCTCTGACTCCTGTGGGTTACAGACTGGCGCCAGTATTTGATAAACTGCCCATGATGTTTGCCCCGGTTGATGATCGTGTGGTGGAGCGTGCCTTTGATACGCCTCTGCCTTCGATAGAACTGATCGATGTCTGGTCAAGGGCCCTGAATCTTGCTAGGCATTATTGGGATCAGGCGGCAAACCATAAATCAATATCTACAGGATTTCGCAAGATAGCCGCTGAGTGCTTGAAAAGACTAAAGGGGGCCCCCTTTTAGAGATTGCCGATGAAGTCGTCGATTGTCTTGAAGAAGCGATCAGGCTCTTCTTGAAAAGGATGATGGCCTGAATTGTCGAAGACGATCAGCTTTGAGCCCTTGATCCCCCTGCCATACCTCTTCATGCTTTCGATGTCGACGACCCTGTCATATTTTCCCCCTATCAAGAGTGTCGGGGCCGTGATTTTGTTTAGGATGGAATAAATCTCGGTCGTGTCCAGCGAGTGAAATTCCATTGGGAGATAGAGGGCATTTTCTGACTCTTGAATTTCCTCCGTTGAATACTCCCCGGATATTACAGCTTCTCTCAAATACTCGTCTGTCTCAGCTTTAGTCTTCTTATAGTCCATGTAATAAAGGCCCGCTTCTCTGGCCAATTTCATCGTACTAATGAAACGGAAAAAACCATGGGACATTTCCTCGATGTCCTTGATCTTGGATAATTTACTCGGGTCTTTTCGGTAGTAGTTTTTCAAACTCCTTATGAGCCCGGAGTTTGTGTCGAGAAAGGAACCGGTGGCACATATATTGATATATGCTTTGACCTTTTCGGGATATCGCGAGGCGAAGATGCCCGCGGGGATGCCGCCCCATGAATGTGCGACGAGGATCGCCTGAGAAACGCCAGCGGCGTCTAGGACTCTGCCTATGTCCTCCGCGTGATAGATCGCCGCGTAGTTCTCCGGAGACAAGTTTCTCTCCGATTTGCCTGTACCGCGCTGATCGTACCAGATGACGTTGTATTGCGATTGAAGCTCCTTTGCCATCGGTCCCATCAGGTATGCGGAGTTATCCCCGGGACCTCCATGGACGATCAGTAGCGTCGGGGTCTTGTCGTCGTTCTTGACGTATTTATACGCGATTTGCGGTCTCGTGCGGGTTATCTTCCAGTGCGAGCCCATCCGTCCAAAGAGGGGGCCCAAACCGAAAAAAAGCAGGGATAGGCAGAGAAGGAGTGCGGCTGTTCTCTTCATAATAATATCTACGCCCCCGCAACGATGGTGTGTGATGTTATAGGAATGAAGAACCCCGCAGCAAGCTACGGGGTATCAAGCCGAAGAAATCCTCACGTTACGCCCCAAGGGGCGGGGAATAAAACCCCCATCTGGGGGTTCGAAAATCTGAACACAATATAATTCTGAAATAAACGGTTTGACAAGGGGAAAACTGCTGTTCCGAGACTTGCGGAGAGGTGATTGGTCCATCGCCGCTTGGTCAAAAAGGGGAAAAGGGGTCAAGGGTGAGGGATCAATCAAATCTTTCTTGATCCTCGATTTCTGCATCGGGGAAGTTTTTGTCAAGTCGTGAACCGCCCAAGGTAACACGACAAGGAGACCAAATGAATTCTATAGAATCATTAAGCCATACGAGTTGGGGTTGCAAATATCATGTTGTTTTTATACCGAAGTGTCGAAGAAAGGTCATCTATGGCCAGATACGGAGGGATCTGGGAGAGATGCTTCACGATCTTGCGCGGCAAAGAGAGAGCAAGATAGAGGAGGGGCATTTACAGGGTGATCATGTTCATATGCTGATCAAAATACCGCCGAAGTATTCGGTGGCTCAGGTCATTGGTTTCTTGAAAGGAAAGAGCGCAATTCAAATTGCGCGACAATGTCTTGGAAAACGCCGGAATTTTGTTGGACAAAATTTCTGGGCACGAGGCTACTTTGTTTCAACAGTAGGTCGCGATGAAAAAGTTATCCGCGAATACATACGTAAACAGGTGGCTGAAGATAAACGATTGGATCAAATAACTTTGTTCCAATAGGGCGCGGCGCCTTTAGGCGCTGCATGAATTAACCGCTTTGAGCGGTTCACGTATTTCAAGCCTCCGGCTTTGCCGGAGGTTGCTGACTGCGGAATGTAGGATATATATGATCTGGGTTCTAATATGAAATCAGGCATATGTAAAAACCTGCCAGGAGAAATAACATGATCAGATAGACCCACCGAGTCAAAGTATCCGTGATACTTTTTTTTGGGATGAGATTGCACAAGAACAACAAGAAAGCTGTCAGAAGAATTATGAATAACGAGAATAACAAGATGATGCCCAGGTGCTTAAAACTGTGCTGCAAAATTTTTTCTTTTGTATCGGTGAAAGCCTCTGTATTAATTTTTTTGATTTCTTTGCTGCTGATTTCTATTGTGCCTGTTGCTGACGCTGCCTTTTTTGTGTATTCGTAGATTTTTCTTCTGGTTTCACAATCATGTTGATAGGCCTTATAGGTCACAACCCCAGCACCAAGCAGATTTTCCAGGAATATTAACAAGCATATTATCAGAAAGACTTTTTTTTGTTTCTGGTTTTTGAATAAGAAGGACAGGGAGAAATTTATATGAGGGGCAGGGGTCAACATGCTATACCGCAAAGATCAATGCTTAATGATTTTATGACGTCAACAAATTCATTGTTTTTAACTTCCAGCAAATCTCTACTGAAGAGCCAATCTTCCCGTTTTAAGTGAATACCTTAACATCCATGTCCTCACTGCCCAACCATTCTTTCAAGAAAGGCTTTGGGTTTCTTAATACATAAAACACATGTCTCTCGATCGTTATTTTTTTGGAGTAATACTTATCCGCAATTTTATTAAACTGAGCCACAGATTCGGGGCGGTGCGTTAAGTGTGACACAGGAAGTGGTATTTTTTGAGAATCAAACAACTTTCTAAGGCGCAGCGTGCTGTTTGTCTCATCGTTGTCCATCTCATATGGCTCTGCGTAACCCACGACTGTGGAATGAACAGTTGATTGGAAGGGAGTTTATAAGGGCACAGGTTACAAAACAACCAAAAACAAATTGTTTTTTAACTGTTGTTCTCTAATTTTTAGCACTGGATAATAGCCCTAGGTGCCTGTCGGACAGTTCCTAGAAAATGGAGGAAATTTTTTTTCAAAAAATTCTGCGCCCCCGGCGTGATTCGAACACACGACCTTCGGCTTAGGAAGCCGCTGCTCTATCCGGCTGAGCTACGAGGGCTTTGTTGAGCTCCGGGCGACTTGTCGCACGGAGCGATTACAAACCCTGTCCCCTTGCGGGACGAGGGCTTTGTTGAGCTCCGGGCGACTTGTCGCACGGAGCGATTACAAACCCTGTCCCCTTGCGGGACGAGGGCTTTGTTGAGCTCCGGGCGACTTGTCGCACGGAGCAATTACAAACCCCGCCCCCATCCAACAAATTCAATGGCTTGTCAAATTGTTAACCGTTTTTACGTTATTGATATCCCCTTAAACATGCGGATCTGCATGCAACGGGGGCAGCTGTTCCTGCATCGCATTAAGCGACGAGGTGGCGCTTTTTGACCCTTGATTATTTGATCCTGTTCTTCAGTTGAAACACACCGCGCGACAGGAGATGCGGGATTTAATTGAGTTCTGCACGAAAGACATTATTTATTCGTCTTCAAAATACTCGTAGGCATCGATGATATCGAGATACACGCCGTCAAAGCCTGCGTTGAGAATCTGTTTTAGATATGAGTTGTCGTTGCCGTAGATCACCGCCTGCCACTCGCTGTTCCAGTACTCGACCTTGTAGTTGCCCTCCCATTCCTCGTTTTCGTCACTGATCCACGAGGGAGAACCGACCTCCCAATCGGACTGCCAGTAACTGCGGTAATTCTCGGCCTCGCCAATGCTCATGTAGGCTATTACCAGCCGCTCACCCCCATTGGCCTTGGCTTTGAGGTCTGTGATATCAGCGGCAGAGAATGCAGCTGATGCCTGAAAATAAAGATCGGTGATTAAAAGATCGTAATTTGTCGCTGCAACCGCGTTGATAAATGCGTTTTTTGAGGCGTAAGAATCCATGTTGAGCAGATAAAGAAAATTTTTTGCATCGGTGAGTGTTGTGACATTGGCAGCATTTTCGTTATAAGGTGCTGCGGGGTATGACGGGATATCGTTGAGAGTCCGATCGTCTGCGGCAAACGAAATATACCCCTTTGCCGCATTCTGCTGATAGGAATCGAGCATATAACTTTCGGTTGAGCAGTAGTCTGTGGCAAGGACCTCGACATTGTTAGCCTCGGCAACGTCCATAAAGGCGGTCATGTCGCTTGTATCGGCATCTGATGTGGCGGTGTTGTCGGTATCGTACCCGTAAAAAAGATCTTCTCTGCCCACACCGTCAATGGCCGCAAGATAGGTGGCATCGGCCTCACCCGTCGCCTCACCATTTTGGGTCAGGAGGGCATGACCATTTTGGGGGATAATGACAAACGCAGGATCAATCCCTTTTGCGTAAGAGCTGATCCCTTGTACAAAATTTCGCATCAACTGCCTGTAATCGGTATCGGAGGCATTGGTATCGTCCATGTTGTCTGCGGCGTTGCTTGATGAAGTACCAGAACCGCCGCAGCGAATCAGTACCACACAGGCCAGAATAACACACACATTGAAAATAATTTTATCGAAGTACTTCATACAAGAGTACATACACCCTCTTGTTAAACGAAGAAAGAATATTTTTCGTCGCTTCTTTAAAATCGCGACATGACATCATCAGCCATCAGCCGAGCGCTCATTACCGCCGATTCGATGGTAGCACACTTGTTGAGAACGCCAAGCAGTCCATCTGCTGTTGTGTGATCCGGCAGGTCGTTAAGGGTGGCCAGCGTCAGCACATCCCAGAAGTTTTTTTGAGCGGCCGGGCTTTGACCCAGAAAATTCAGATACTGCCGCACCGTCATATTTGACAGGTGGGAAGTTCCCTGTTCCCTGATTTTTTTTATTTCGACAGAGAGCTTGAGCAGCTTGCACTTGTCTATCAAGCCAAAACCGCCAAACCCCATCAATGCCTTAAAAACAGCGTAGGGGGTGGAGCGGTTACCTAGTTTGAAATGGTTGAATCTCGATTGATCATTAAAAATAGAAACGGTGGTTGGTACCTGAATATCCAGCTTGTGTTTTACGCCCAATCTTTCCAACAGGGCAATCGTTTCATGATAGGCACCCATAAGCATGTGCTGTCCCTTGTCAATGATCATGCCTGTTTTGCGATCGCGAAACGAGCGGGCGCGTCCGCCAAGGACGGGCAGTTTTTCACACAGTTTGACTTCAAATCCCATCTCATCCAGAAAGACAGCCGCCGCAAGACCGGCGACACCCCCGCCCGCTATGAGTGCTGTGCGCTTGCCCTGTGTGGCACGTTTTTTTAACTGTGTTTCTGACATACCCCTGCTTTCCTGCATCCATGAAATAATTTCCACCGTTCATGCGAGCGACCGGCCAAGATGAGAACCACGACACAGGATTCATAAAATACATTTACAAAGGTTTTACAATACATAGGTATTGTCTTTTTAGTTTAATCTGATATGATCACAAAAAATTTTTGAGTCCTGTTTCAATAAGCAGAAAAGCACTTTGGAATCAGCGGCTTGAATGTGCAGGATTTTTAAAGTTGATTGAACGCGGCTTGTTTGTTTGCACAAGAAGTTAATTTCATCGCGTCACAGTCAAGTGAGTCGGTTTTTTAAAACCTTTTATCTCAAAGGAGTCGTCATGGTCAGCACCCTTATCGGATTTATAAGCAACGCCTATGCGCAGGTAGAGACTGCCACACAAACTGCTGCAGAAAACACCGTTAATACTATTGTCAATTCAGATGTTGCGCAAACCGCCATCGAACAGCCGGGCCTGTGGTCTCACATTCTTAATGCGGACCCCGTTGTCAAACTCACCCTGCTTCTGCTTGTTTTTTTTTCAATCACATGCTGGGCTGTCATTTTCTTTAAATCATCGCAGCTCATGACCGCTCAAAAAACTTCAAAAAGTTTCTGGCACAGGTTTTCGGCCTCGCCAACCCTGTCCGATCTGGTCAGTGTCAAGAGCATCCGGCAAGGGCCCCTCTACGAAATCTTTGCAACGGGTCATGTGACGCTGGGCAAGTTTAAAAATGCAAAGGTCAACAAGATGAGCGATTACCATCGCAGCCTGCTCGCACAGAGGATGAATCAATCACGCGAGGAAGAAATTTACAAACTCGAACAATACGTCAGCTTTCTGGCCACCACGGCATCCGTTGCCCCGTTTATTGGTCTGTTCGGCACGGTCTGGGGAATCCTCACCGCATTCATGGCGATCGGCAAGGCGGGCTCAAGTTCACTCGCCACTGTGGGGCCCTACATTTCAGAGGCCCTGGTGGCAACAGCCATTGGTCTCTTTGCCGCCATCCCCGCTGTTATTTTTTACAATTATTTTGTCGGCAAAATAAGGATCATCAACAAAATGATCGACCTTTTTATGGAAGACTTTCTTATCAAATCAGAACAGGAGATCGCGGCATGAAAATACAGCAATCATCAGAGCGCAACGCAAGCCTCTCCGAGATTAACATCATCCCGTTTGTCGATATCATGCTTGTGCTGCTTATCATCTTTATGGTGACAGCGCCCATGCTTCAGGAGGGTATCGAGATCAATCTCCCCGAAGTCTCCGCTGCCAGTGTCGACATGAGCGACGAAGATTTTGTATTAAGCATCGATCAACTCGGACAGATCTACATCAACGAAAAAAAAGAAGACAAATTTTCGCTTATCTCTATCGAAGAAAGGCTCATGGACGCCTTTAAAGAAAAAAAGGACAAGACCCTTTTTTTAAAGGCGGATGAGTCTATTAAATATGGATACATCATGGAGGTCATGGCGGCCTGCCGCAGGGCCGGCGTCGAAAAAATAGGCATGATCACGCACACAAACGAGGACGAAGAGGCCAGCAAAAAGAAACACGCGCTTAACAACTGATCATCACGGAGACTCCCCTGCGACTGGTGATTGAACAGCCTGGTCAATCCGGCGGTTCGTATGCTGGAACGCAGCGGGATAAAATAAATCACAGTTGGAAAAACAATTTCGTAAATATCTCCTTGCGTCTTTATTGGTTCACCTCATCTCGATGGCTTTTTTGCTGTATTCGCCGTCCCTCTTCCACAAGGAGGACATCAAGCCCTACAAGGTCACATGGATCAGGCTTTCCAAGGGCGATGGCGGCACCAACCCCGAATCCAATTTTAAGAAAGCAAAAGGGCTTCCCTCCTCAACGGTGAGGGAACAAAAATCTCTCGAAAAAATCGCCAAGGACTTTGAAGGCATGGATTTGCAGTCAAAGCAGGCCCTCACAAAAAAACTCTACCAGCAGAAGATCTCGCAAAAAAAGACCTCGGATGACGGCGGGCTTAATCTCGAAAAAAAGAAAGTCACAAAAAAAGTTGTCACAAAAATGGATGATGCCATTGCCCGCATTGACCAGCAGTTAAAGCAGAGAGAGGTCGACATGTCTGCGGGACAGACAAAAGACGGTGACACAGGGCAGTCGCCAGACGGCAGTGACAAGGGGTCAAATGTCGATGCCGCGCTCATCATGTATTCCAATGCGATCACACGCAAGATCAAAAACCAGTGGAATGTGGCCAAGAGGGATTTTTCGGGAGACTTGCTGGCAGAAATCCTCGTCACGATTGACGCCAGAGGCAACATTCTGCGCACCATTTTTAAGACGGCATCGGGCAATGGCTCTTTCGATTCCTCGGCGATGAGGGCCATCAAACGGGCAACCCCATTTCCTGCACCGCCGGACAGCATTAAAAGCGAGGTCTTGACTGAGGGGTTTCAAATCAAGTTTGATCCCAGTGGTGTGACGGGGAGAATTTAATATCCAGGAATTTCAAAGTTGACAGAGCGCGGGCCAAGTGCCGTACGGAACATGGCGGGTGCATTCCTCGCAAAATGGAGAGATTCAACCGCGTCATAGTCAAGTTAGTAACTTGAATATCACCGCACATTCTGACACAGCGTAGCAGTATTAACAAAACAACTCTTCACAACCTGCAATGAGGGCTTAAGCACTCCGCCAAATCCGCCAGAATCAAGCGCTGGCGCCGTCCTTATAAACTAACACGCCATTCTTAAAACGATTTCTTTTGAATTAATATTAAAACTCGGGTGAGAATGATTTTAGTAATAAACTTTTAAGGAGAACACCATGAACAACCAGAAAAAGAAAAGGGCCTTAAGACCCTATTACATTGTCATTGCTGTGAGCTGATTTTTAATTGTTGTCGTTGTCTTTTTTTAAGGAGAATTTAAAATGAATAACAAAAAGAAAAAAAGAGCCATGCGGCCTTTTTACGTCCTCGTGACGGTTTAATCATTTACCTCGGTTCTTTGTGTCCTTGGTCTCGGTGTGGGTTGATGGAGTGTTTGACGCGGCGTGTTGTCTGTCTCGGAAGATGGTCCACATTGCTCATTTCCCCTATTGACAGCTCTTGTGTTTTACTATTTAGTTTTTTTAGGGCTTTGAATATTAACACCGCGTTTTTAAAAAACGCACACTGGGGAGAAAATCATGTCAAACAAAAACAAAAAAAGAGCGTTAAGACCCACATACCTCATCCACGTATTCTGATAGTGGTTCGTTAAAAAAAACGTTGTCCTTTGGCCGTTCTTTTGCTTTGGCGGTATGGTGATGTTTATGTCGATCTGTTTTTAATATGATTGGCAAATCGCTATCACTGCTTGTAATGCTGTCGGGTTGGACGGCGACCCATATGCTGCAAAAAAATTTGTAGTCATTTGGGTCTGTTCGATTTACTCCCTCAATCGGTCGCTCCTTTGGGATAAGGGAAAATCGTTTGTTTTTTGTCCCGCCCCCTGATAACTGCCAGGCAGAGGTGAAAAATGGCTATTTATTCCGATGATGAGTATTATCCCTATTCTGCGGCGCTTGAGGTCACTCTGGCCTGCAACATGAAGTGCATCCACTGCGGGTCGTATGCGGACGGCCGCAACAGGGCGAACCCCCTGACAAAACAGGAGTGGCTTAAGGTTATTGACGACCTTAAAACTCTTAAAACCAAGCTCTTTACCCTTTCGGGCGGCGAGCCCTTTCTTTATCCCCACTGGCGGGAACTCCTCTCTCACATTAAATCAGAGGGCGACACCTATTCCGAGGCCTCCATCATTACCAACGGGTCAAAAATAAATGAAGACGATGTTGTGTTTATGAAAAAACACAATCTCGTCAACCTTGCCATCAGCCTGGACGGCACTAGGGACGTTCACGATACCATCAGAAGGACCAAAGGCTCCTTTGACATGGTCATGGGTGTCATAGACCTCTGCCACAAACACAACGTACTCGTTTCGATTGCCACATCGGTCAATCAATACAACTACGACTGCATCAAAGACCTTCTGGATATCCTGCTGCAAAAAAAGGCGCAGGTCTGGCAGTTTCAGATCGTCAATTCCTTTGGCAGGGCAGGGGAACACAAGAGCAGAATGATCATCTCGAGAGATCAGTACAAAAAACTCATCGACGATATGGCTTTGCTCAGGGGCCAACACAAAGATCAAATCAAAATATTCGCCGCGGACTCCATTGGCTACTGCCACCCCGTCACCAACAGTTTTCTCGATGACACCGAGTGGCTGGGTTGTTCCGCCGGACTCTTTAACATAGGCATCGAATCAAACGGCACAGTCAAGGGCTGCCTGTCCCTGCAACAACCCCAGTTTAACGCTGGCAATGTCCGGGAAAGAAGTCTGATCGACATCTGGAAGGACGACGATGCCTTTGCCTACACCCGAAAATACGACGCAAAAAAAATGACTGGGGCCTGCAAGGCATGCGAAGCGAATGAGCAATGCAAGGCTGGCTGTATCGCCATGGCTTATTCTATCAACAACACACTCTACGAAAACAACTATTGTTACAAGTTGCTAACTTGATTTTGACGCGGAGGAATCGCGCCACGATGCGAACTCCTCACCCGCGCTCAGTTATTATTGAAACGATTGAACGTGAATTGCATCACCTAAAATGAAAAACCTTGAAGAACTTCTTGTCAATATCCTTGCCTTGGACAGGGCCTTCGAAAAATTCGAGTTTATCCACGCCTATTTTGGGCCAAAACAATACCTTAAAGAGGCCAAAAAGATCGACCCGATGGACGCGTATCGATTTCTTGTCCAATGCAAAAAAAAATTAAACCCAAAGTCCGATCACATCAGGGAGCTTTTTGTTCATGATTTTTTAAGTTCCATGATCATGCAGGTTGAGATTTTTATCCTCAAAAAAAAGCACCACATGAAAACCGCCGCCGAGGCCCTGACAGGTGCAAGGCTCATCAGGCCGTTTGATATCGATGCAGAGCGGCATCGATTGATGGCCTTTTTAAAGGGGATCAACATCCATTCGATGGAGGAGTTTAGAAAAAGTAAAGACGAGCAGGTGTTTGATAACTACAGCAAGTTTAAAACTTACATTAACAATCTGTTCGATATCATCGCAAAAAAAATTATTACCAAATACGCCGGTTCTTTTGACATCGATTTAAAACAGCTCTTTAAAAAATCCACCATCAGGATTGTCAAGACCAAACCAGATGAGCCGCCCTGCTACTACCATTACGACGGCAATTACAGGGGGACCCTGGGCGTCGGGTTTAAAAAGAAACACAGCAAGGCCTATCTTGAAGCCTTCTTTCTGCACGAGGTTATGCCGGGACACCATTTTTACTATTTGATCAGGCAGCACAAAATAGATCACAAGCAAAACATTGACCCCCTGTTTTTTATTGATCCCTTTTATTCACCGGAAAACATTGTCAACGAGGGGCTCGCCACCAATGGGGATCTCATCCTCGAAGACCTCACAGACAACATCACACTCGCGGGCATAAAATGCGAAAAAACACTGCACAGGTGTTTCTACAACATGTGGTATGCCAAAAACATAGCCAACAAGCCCTTCGATAAAAACTGCATCAGCCTGCTTAAGCACACCTTTAAAATGCCCCCACACGAGATGAAGGCAAGAATACAGTATTTTACAAGGGACGAAAAATACTACGCCCCCAGCTACCCGCTGGGTATCCATTATTTAAGAAAGCTCATCACACAGGCGGGGGCGGCAAAATTGCACCTGTTTTACGATCAGAACTCCGTCAGGACACTGCAAAAAACCATTGGTGTATAGGAATTTCAAAATCGACAGAGCGCGGGTGCATTCCTCGCATGACGGGGAAACTTAAACCGCGTCCCCCAAGGGGATTTCCTTCGGGCATCATAGTCAAGTGAGGAACTTGATCAATGACACATAACGGACAAAGCAAACTCCCCCCAAGTTTTTATCTCATCATCATCTCACGGCTCACATCTACATTTGGGACCTATCTTAATATTCTTGCCATCAATCTGTTTATCCTCGAACTCACCAACTCGCCCGTGTGGATTGCTGCTGCCATGGCGGTGAGAATGGCCGCCGGGATTGTGTCTTCCCCTTACATTGGGCATATCGCCGACAAATACAACCGCAAGACACTCATGATCGTTTCTGATGTCGTTCTCGGTGCGGCAGTCCTCTTGCTGATCTTTGTGCCCGAGGCTTACGCGCTCTATTATATCATCTTTCTGATGATCATCTGGGGCATCTTTTCTACCATTTACGAAGTCTGTCTGCAGGCAGCCATACCCGTGATCCTTGATAATCAGGGCATCTTTAAGGCAAATTCGATCCTCATGGGAGGCCGCAACCTTGCCATCGCGTTAAGCGGGCTCTGCGCGGCCTTTGCCGCTTACTTTCTCAAGGGCTACACGGCGATCTTTGCCATTGATGCTGTCACTTATTTTATCTCGGCAGTCACACTTGTCTCGATCAGCATTAAAACCATCAGTCATCCACTCTCAAAGAATACCCCTCATGCCGCGAAAAAATCCATTGGAGCGGCATACAAAGAACTCAAAATACTGCCCAATTTTAATATCATTATCTTCTTTCTTTTCATCCTGTTCCTGGATGCGCTTGCGAGCGCCTCACACAATATCGGGATGCCCGTTTTTTCAAAGGCACTTGACCCTGATAAGCCGATGCATTTTTACGGCCTGATTCTTTCTACCTGGGCCATCGGCAATATTTTTGGAATATTTTATCTTAACAAATCACAGTTTTTAAAAAGATTTCGTCCCGAGTTTTTGTATCCCGCATTTACGGCGCTCATGTCTCTGGGCATGATCGGCATCTTTCAGACAGGGCTCACCGCTGTTATTTTAATAGCAGCGTTTACAGCCGGCACAGGCGATGGAGCCTACCAGACTTATCTTCAAACCTACATCCAGCAGGCAGAAGATTCCTTAAGGGCAAAGATCTTTGCGTTGCACGCACTGGCCATGCGCACGGGTTTTGGCATTGGTTTTGTACTGGTCCCCATTCTGCTTCAATATGTTGGCGTCAATTTTGTTGTGATCCTGCTCCATGGCCCTGTGGCGCTGATCTGTCTTTTGTCATTCATCCGGCTTAAAAACAAGTTACCAACTTGACTTTGATGCCCGAAGGATCGCCCCTTGGGGGACGCGGTTGAATTCCTTCATTTTGCGAGGAATGCACCCGCGCTCTGTCGACTTTGAAATTCCTATACATAAATATATTTGTCAGTAATCATTTGCCAAGAAAACACAGATGACATAAAAGTTGGCATGTCTTTTATTTATATCAATGGAAATTATCTGCCAGAGAAAGAGGCCCTCGTTTCTTGTTTTGACCGCTCTTTTCTCTTTGGCGAGGGCCTGTTTGAGAGTTTTAAAAGCTGCAACTCGCAATGCTTTTTTTTAAAGGACCACATTAATCGTCTCGAGTGGTCTGCAACATATCTGGGAATTGATTTTCCATCATCTGTCAATTTTGCGGAGGTCTGCCAGACCCTGCTGGACAAAAACCAGTTCAAGGACGCGAGATTTAAAATTGTCCTTTCACGCGCTGGTTGCGGATTTACAGACACCGCACACGCCTGTGGTCACACGGATCACGAACGTGCAGTCAATCTCATTGTCTTTTGTGAAGACCTCTGCCACTGCAGTCACAGCACACATTACAAACTTAAGGTCATCAAAGATCTGCGCAACGATGCACTGCCGCTTGCCTTGATCAAGACCACAAACAATCTGGTTAAAACACTCGCGCGTGCCCATGCAAAAGAGGCGGGGTTTGATGATGGCATTCTGCTCAATGCGCAGGGTCTTGTCACCGAGACCTGCACCGCCAATATTTTCTGGGTCGATAAAGACGCAAGGCTCTGGACAATTCTTAAAGAACAAGGCGCGCTACCAGGCATCATGCAGAAAAACCTCCTTGAGGTCCTTAAAGAAAACAAGATCAGCATCAAAGAAGGGCTCATCTCCCCACAGGATCTCTCCAATGCACGCGAAATATTTATAACCAACAGCATCATCGGCATAAAACCCGTGATCACCGTTGACGGCCGGCAGATCTCGGGGGGAGAAACAGGCTCTATCACCGCCATGCTCACTGATGTCTGGCAAAAACATCTGGACAAACTGCTTAACCCGCACAAGGCTGAAAATACTACGCGGGCTGGTACCTCGTAAAACATTATTGCCGAAACGCGAAGAAAAAACCTACCTGGGAGCCTGTCGGACAACTCCTGTTTCGGAGGAGTCCTGAAAAATCATGTCCCGTGACAAAACGTAAAGACATGATTTTTCAGGGTTTGAAATATTTTGCAAGCGGCAAAATTTTCAAACTTCCGGAG
>JADGCS010000064.1:0-9798 GCA_015228875.1 Deltaproteobacteria bacterium
CATGATGTGTATTTAGTGTCTGTCGGGAAACGCCCTGTTTTGACGTAAAACGAGCGAATCGTCATCGCGAGCGAAGCGTGGCGATCTCCTGAAATCAATTGGTTGCGGGAGATTGCTTCGTTGTTTTACTCCTCGCAATGACGAAAAGCGGCGTTTCCCGACAGACACTATTTATGCAATGAGGGGGCATAAATCCAGCGAATTTTAGCCTTGACCCTCCGAACTCATTTTGGGGTGCAGACAGCGTCAGGCCTTTTTTTCGTGTTTGATGGGGAGACGTATGATGACCTCGGTAAAGACGTTGGGTGAGCTCCTGATGCTGATTCTACCATGATGTTTTTCGATGATGTTTCTGGTGAAGGTCATGCCGAGCCCCGTCCCCTCGCCGACATTTTTTGTGGTGTAAAAGGGATTGTATATGTATCTGATCTGTTCGGTGGGCATCCCCGATCCGTTGTCGAGGATTCTCACAAAGATATTTGCGTCATCGATGGTCCCGGTGGCTATTGTAATCTGGGGGTCCTTGTCCACGGCCTGCATGGCATTTAAAAGGATATGAAAGAAACAATGGTTAAGTTGTTTGGAATAACAGTAAACTTTGGCGAGATTGGGCTGAAAATTTTTAACAATGACGGTATTTTCTTTTTGTTTGTCGCTGAGCAGGACAAGAGCGTCTTCGATTGATTTATTAATGTCGCACTCGGCGTATTCGTCTTCTTGATCAACACCAGAGAAGGTGCGTAGTGTGTTTATAATAGAGGCGATTCTTTGATAACCCTTGCGGCATCGTTCAAACCTGTTTTTTACCTTGTCTTTCATTTTTGCAACATCAAAGGGCATGTCGCAGGTGATGTTGTTCAAGGTTTTTTCAAAATCGGCCTGCAGAAGCTGCAGGTCGCCCGATATAAAACTTAAGGGGTTGTTGATCTCGTGGGCCAGGCCCGCCGCCATGGTCGCGGTGATCGTCAGCCGTTCGTATTCGATGCTGTCCAGCTGTTTTTTTCGGGCCTCTTCGATAAGCCTGAATTTGTCGTTGATTTTTTTGATGGTGTTGATGAGTTCTTCGGGGTCAAAGGGCTTGGGCAGAAACGCCACAACACCCAGCCTGATAAACGAGATGGCCATGTCCATGTCGGCATAGCCGGACATCACGATGACCTCGGTCGGGTGGCCCGTGGCCATCACGCTCTTTACAAGTTCTTCGCCGTTCATCTGCGGCATGTTTGCGTCTGTTACAATAATTTTGTGAAAGTCTTTTTTGTAGAGCTGCAGCGCTTCGGCGCCGTTGGCCGCCCGGTCGGTCTGGTAGCCTTCGAGCTCCAAAATTTCACAGACAAAGTTGAGGATGTCTGCGTCATCGTCAACGACAAGGATTTTATCGGTCATGATGTATGCCTTGTTAAGGGTAACCGCTTTTATGCAGATTCAATCAATATTCTGGATGTTATTTCAACAGCCCTCATTATAAAGTCGATGCCCCAAAGAGACAACTACTTTTGTTTGGGATTTTTTTTGTAGAACTGCTCCCTGAATTTGCCGATGGCCTCGTTAAGCTCTTCGTCGGTGTTGATGCTTGCGATCGAGTTGATGTGCTCTGAGAGCATCTGCTGAAAAAGTTTTCGCTGGTCTTCTCCATCTTGCGACCTGTTGCGTCTGTCGTGGCAAAGGACCATGAGTGTGGATTTGCAGGGACAGTTGCGGTACAGCTGCACAAAGGGGCTTTGGCCGTTGTAGGCATCAAAGAGACCCGAGGCGTCCCCGTGGATGGGGATGGTCTGTTTTAAAAAAACGTCAAGATTGGCATACTCCGCCCCGCACTTGGCACATTTTTTGGGAAAAGACGCGTCCTCGTACGCCTTAAGCCCCTTATAAGTGTGTTCGGTGATTTTATAGTATTTCATACGTGAGAGAATATTTTTTATTTTCTGAACTGCGCTGTAATTTTTTCTACTTTTTTGTTGATTTCGAGGTCAAGAATCGACTCGATTTTTGTGATGAGTTCGCTTTCCATGAGGTATCTTTTTTTTCTGCCGGGTTCTGACTTATCGCGCCTGTCTTTGCAGATGACCATCAGCGTCGAGCCGCAGGCGCAGTTGCGGTACAGGTGAACCGACGGGATGGAGACCTTTGGTCCCGGATCAAAAAGACCCGATGCCCTTTTATCAACGGCCTCTGTGTTTGCAATAAAATTGGCCAGATCGGTGTATTGTTTGTGGCACGAGAGGCATTGTTTGGGAAAGGTGTTTTCTTTTAACGGGACAAGCCCTTTGTAAGTGTTCTCGGTGGGTGTTGTGTTTTTGAGTGATTTCAAAACAGGTGATTCATAGGTCACAGGCGGTAGGCTTTTCAACAATATTTTATGAGGGGCCGATCAATAAAAAATTAATATTAAGCCAAAAGCCCGCGCGATTTTCCCTAATTGGCTAAAAGTTTGATTTCGAAATTTTAGCCAAATACGATTATTTTATTGTCTATTTGGCTAAATATTGTATTATTGTTTTAACCCCCAGATGGGGTCTGGGCGCATATCGCCAAACATGAAATCTTTCATGTTTAGCGCCAGGCACTCCCCGCCCCTTGGGGCGTAACGTGAGGATTTTCTCGGCTTGATACCCCGCAGCTTGCTGCGGGGTTCTTCATTCTCTCAATGGGTTTATTTTTTATGAAATGTTATAAAATCAAAGCAAACAGGACATTTATAGGGCGTACACTCGAACGGGAACGTCTTCTTGCCATCACAAAATCTGCCACGGCATCAATTGTGGTCGTGTATGGGCGAAGGCGTGTTGGAAAGACAGCACTTATCGAACAGGTCTTGGGTGGGAGAAACCTCCTTAAATTTGAAGGGATTGAGGGACAGCCCGAGGCGAGGCAAAGAAGGCACTTCCTCCTGCAATTGTCCGAATATGCCGGGGACCCGATGATTGCAAAACTGCGATTATCAACGTGGACGGAGGTTTTTCAGACTCTTTTCAAATACACATCAAAGGGCGTGTGGACCCTTTTTTTTGATGAGGTACAATGGTTGGCCGCTTATAAGACACGACTCATAGCGGAGTTAAAATTTGTCTGGGATAACTCTTTCAAGCAAAACCAATCGCTCATACTGGTGTTGTGCGGCTCTTCACCCTCTTTTATCATCAAAAAGATTCTTCGTTCAAAGGCGTTGTACAACCGCTCCCAATATGAAATTCCCCTGCAGGAGTTTCCTTTGGTGGATACAAAAAGTTTCCTCAAAAGCGCGCGATCAGCGCGCGAAGTTATGGACGCGACGCTCACCGTGGGGGGTATTCCTGAATATCTAAAGTACCTTGACGGAGGGTCCTCTGTCTTTCTTGGGCTTTGTCAGCACGCCTTTACTCAAGGTGGGTTCTTTACCAACGAGTATCAGCGCATTTTTTCAAGCAGTTTGGGAGATAATCCTGATTACATGAAAGTCATCTGTTTTTTAAGTCGCCGCCCGCATGTCACACGCCGGGAAATCGCAAAACACCTTCGCACCTCCTCTGGCGGCAGGCTCACCAACCTGCTGCACGACTTAGAACTCTGCGGTTTTGTCACGAAGTACACACCCTTTCAGTTAAAGCAAGACAGTTTAATAAGCCGCTATGTCATCAGCGATCAGTACCTGCAATTTTATTTTAGGTTTATTGCCCCGCTCCACGCAGAAATACAAGACGGGCAGTTTGATCATAATCCGGCAAAACCACTCAACTCAGATGCCTACGATCAGTGGTTGGCATACAGCTTTGAGCGCTACTGTCGCAAACATCACCATATTATTGCCAAACTTTTAAATTTTGGTGCCGTCTCTTACCGCTCAGGGGCCTTCTTTAATCGCGAGACCGAGAAGCTGAGCAAGGGTTTTCAAATTGATCTTGTCTTCGAAAGAAAAGACAAAGTGCACACGGTCTGCGAAATAAAATATTCGAGGGTGCCGGTGACCAAGAGTATCATTGTCGAATTTGAAAAAAAACTCGCCCTCTTTCCCAAAAAGACGTCTTTTACGCTTGAGAAGGTCCTCATTACCGCAGAGGGTGTCGATTCTGCCGTAAAACGAGAGGGTTATTTTGACAGCGTGATTACCTTGGATGATATCTTTGCCGTTGGTTGCTCTGCGGTTTAAAAAAATAGATTGAGGACAGCCCCTGTTTTTATGTATGACCGCCCCTATGAGAGAATACTGGGAATTCATGGGTCGCGTTGCGCTGTATTGTTTTATCATTGCCAATGTTTATTTTCCTGCCAGTGTTATTTCGAGACGTCTTTTAAAAAACGTGCCGGCCGCAAAGACAGCGCTCGCGTTTTATTTAAAAATTGAGATCGCCTTTAACCTTATAGGACTTATTGCCGCCTTTTTTCACGGGCATTATGCCGAAGAGCGCAATGTGATCCTGCAGGCCGCGTTTTTAATGATCATCTGCATGACCATCATCGGCACCCTGCTCTACATGCGTTTTTATCACGAGGAACAAAAACACTTAAGGCTTTTGCGTATCCAACAGTACCTCTTTTTAACCTGCATTGCCTTTCTGATTTTAGGCCACGCCCTCTTGTAGTTGCTACACATGCAATCACCGACAAACCCATCACATAAGGACGGCGTTCTTGATGCACAGGCAGAAGAGTTTTCTGGACAGGCGGTTGCACACCTGTCCAACATGCGGGGCACGTCTTTTGTGCATCGCATGGCCATTGTCGGCAATGTCTGTGTTGGCAAGACCAGCCTCTTTGGGCTCTTATGCGCAGGTGGCGATCATTCGGTCAATATTCCCGGCAGCACACAGATCTCACAGCGCGGGGTGTTGAGCTGTGGTCCGTGCGGGGCGACAAAGGGCCTGCGTCGCGAATGTGCCGCGTGTGCTTCACATCACGGCCGCCGTGGCAAATCAGACAATGGCGGACACCCCTGCTTTAAACCGGGTGTGGTCAGCATGGCCGAAAAGGCAAACTGCCCCGCCTTTTTAAAAAACAGGGTGGACTTTAAAAACACAGTCACCGTGACACATCTTTTTGATACCCCCGGATCCGCAACCCTTGCGGCAAACGGGGAGGACGAGATGGTTTTAAGGGACCTGATTCTCTCGCGCATGGTGGATCGTGTTCTTGTGGTTGCCGATGCAAAAAATTTAAGGAGATCCCTTGCCCTTGCCTTGGAGCTTGCAGAGTTTAATCTTCCCATGGTTTTTGACCTCAACATGCTCGACGAGGCCGAAAACATGGGGATCGAGATCGACACGACAGCGCTCACGCGACTTCTGGGTGTCCCGGTTGGGCGCACGGTGGCGGTCGAAAAAATAGGCGTTGGCGAGTTGGCCGAACTTGTGCTTGACCCGCAGGTTCCAAACAGGCTCACAACCTTTCCCGCTGCCATCGAGGCCTCCCTTAAACAACTCGAAGGGATACTGCTTACCACACTCATCCGACCGCGCGGGCTTGCCGTGCTGCTGCTGTGCGGTGATCCCTGTGCAGAGAACTTTATCAGGGAACATCTGGGAGAAGCCAAACTCGATCGTGCCATGGCCGTGGTTGTCGAAACACAAAAACATTTTAATACCCAGCTTAAAACCCTGATCACAGATTGTTTTTACGAGCAGGCAAAGATCATCACGGACCGGGTTGTCCTGTCACACGCGGGCGGGTGGAACCCCCTTGTCCGCTTTGGTTCTCTGGCACAACACCCTGTGTACGGGACACTGATTGGCATTGTGATGCTGTTGGTTGCCTATTACTGGATCGGGGCCTTTGGCGCGACCTACGTGGTAGATAACCTCTCCCGCACTTTTTTTGATCACGTGGTGATGCCTTTTTCTGCAAAAATTGTAAACTACATCCCGTCCGCGTTTGTCCGCGACGCCTTCATGGACCCTGATTTTGGGCTTTTGCCGACAGGTCTCTTTCTTGCGCTGGGCATTGTCTTTCCGGTGCTGTTTTGTTTTTATTCGTTTCAGGCGGTTCTGGAAGATTCGGGTTATCTGCCAAGGCTGGCTATTCTCTTTGACCGCTTTTTTAGAAAAATAGGTCTCAACGGTCAGGGGATCATCCCGCTGTTTTTGGGATTTTCGTGCATTGCCATGGCGGTGATCACAACCCGCATGCTCCCCACCCGCAAGGAACGCAATATTCTGACACTCCTTGTTGTGGGGGTCCCCTGCGCCCCGCTCTTTGCGGTGATGATCGTCATTCTGGGTAAAATGCCGGTTACGGCTGCGCTGTTTGTTTTTTTGCTTATTTTTGCACGCATTATCATTACGGGTTATGTGGCCGCAAAGGTGCTTCCCGGCAGGCTTCCCGACCTTATATTAGAGATTCCCCAAATGCGCATCCCGCGCCTGCACATTTTGTGGAACAAAACATGGCGGCGCACATGGGATTTTATGCGCGAGGCCGTCCCTGTTTTTATTGTGGCCTCGTTTGGGGTCTTTGTCTTTCAGAGGCTTGGGGGTTTGCGTGTGATCGAGGATCTGTCCCATCCTGTTGTGCACGGGCTTCTGGGGCTGCCCGATCAGGCCGTGCAGGTCTTTATTAAAACGGCGATCAGACGCGAAAACGGGGCCACAGAGCTTAATCTTCTGCGTGACCAGTTTGATAACGTGCAGTTGATTGTCACGATGGTGGTGATGACCTTTCTCATGCCCTGCATCAACACCATTATCGTGATCTTAAAAGAGCGCGGGCTTAAGGCTTGCCTCACAATCCTTGCCACGGTCTTTGTAACAGCACTTGCCGCTGGCACAGGTATTAACTGGGTTTGCCGCAGTTTTGGTTTTTTGTTTTCAGGCTAGGGTCAGGGCTAAGGGGTCAGGACTGGACATAGGACAATAAAATAATATTTATTGTCCTATGTCCAGTCCTGACCCCTTTTCTGCCCCCCATTTATTGTTATGGACAAAACATTGGAAGAAATTCTTGAGTCTATCTGGAAGGTCGAGGAACAGGGCGATTCAACCATCGAAAAGATCAGCCAACACTGCCCCATCGCATCCATTACCGACGAACTGAGTGTGCTGGAAAAAAAGGGGTTGATCACCCGCGAGGCCTCGCGCATTTATCTCTCGGCCACAGGCCGCAAAGAGGCCGAGGGCGTGGTGCGACGTCACAGGCTTGCCGAGACGCTGTTTGCGGCCATCTTAAATCTCGATGCAAAGAAACGCGAAGAGATTGCCTGCGAGGTCGAGCACACGCTGCTCCCCGAGGTCGAAGAGGCCATCTGCACACTGCTTGGCCACCCCGCTTTTTGTCCAGATGGCAAGCCCATTATGCCTGGCCCTTGTTGTAATTCCAAGCGCACCATGACCTCAACCATTGTGGTCAACCTGACGGCCCTTGCCCCTGGCGAGTCAGGCCGCATCACCTACATCACGCCCAAGTTTCACGAACGTCTGCACAGGCTCACCTCGTTCGGGCTTATCCCGGGCACGGTGATTACACTCCACCGCAAATCGCCTATTTACTGCCTGCGCTTTGAGGGGACCGAGATTGCCATCGATAAAGACGTCGCCGAGGATATTTTTGTATCGCGGATCAAATAACCCCCTCCATCACCCGCCATAAAACGATTTTACGTCTTGCTCGATAAACCTTTCGAGGTTTTTAAGCGCCTTTTTGTGCGGGGCTGTGAGGGCTCCTACGTGTGGGTTTGCGAGGATGAGGCTTAGGCTTTGTTCGGTCTTTGGGGCAAGGCCCTGCCTGTATGGGGTGTCGCTGTTGATGAGTTGCGTGCAGTTATTTCTTGCGTGTTTAAAATACTGCGGGAGCAGCCATTTTACAAAACAGAGACCGCCAGCAAACAGAGGAACGACAAGGCCAAGAGCGGGGATGAAAAAATGATCGGTTGTGATGGTGCCCTCAAGCAGCGCCTGAACAAGGGTCTCTTCGGGAAACAGGGCCACCCTTTGCAAGAGGAGATCTGCAAAGAAAAAACCGACGACACCGATGAAAGCCGAGACGGTGCACGTTTTTTTGAGGAGCCGCCTGAGACCTTGTTGAAAGGTCATCATGGCCTCGATGGTCATTTTAAGGGTGGTGATTTTTTTATCGAGACGGCCGAGCATGTTGTTTATTTTTTGCCTGGGGGCGTTTGCAATTTCTTTTTTAAGCAGGTGGTGTTCATCGATCCAGCTGTTTAAATCTGCGGTTCTTAAGGCCGCCTTTTTTGAAAAGGTGAGGTAGATGCGGGGGATATCCTTGCGGCCCGTCATCTGCGAGAGGTTCCAGCACAGCGCCCCGTAGGCCCTGACCAGATCGGCCGGGTCTTCACACTCATCAATGCGGTTCATTACAAAAATAATGCGGTCCTCGCTGACCACCTTTGGCAGGGTTTCCCTGATCGATGTGTACGTCTCTTTGATGGTGCCTGCCTTATGAGGGTCGAACATCAGCACAATGAGGTCCGAGAGCGAGGCTATGTCTGCAATGACCTGCGCGTAGTCATACCCCCTGCCCTTTTCGGTCACCGAATCGAGCATCCCCGGTGTGTCAATGAGCGCAAGGTTTTCCAAAAACGGCACGGCAATGTATTTTAACTGCAGGCGCGCGGTCATGGGCTCGCCGTAGTCCTTAAACAGCGTGAACGGGAGAGCCTCGTTGTTGACGACCGCCGACCCGGGAAGGGTCTCTTCAGCTTCGTTTGCGGGCGGTGCTGTTATAATGGTAAAGGAGTCGTCTGTCGGGGCCTGTCCTGTTCTTTGAATCTCCCTCTCTAAAAGCTCGTTGACAAGGGTGGACTTGCCCGAAGAATAATTGCCGATAATCAACACGATGGGCTTCCATTTAAGGGCGGCCTCGAGGCTGTCTGTCTTGATCTGGTAGTTGTTAAACAGGGGTAAAAGACCTTCCCTGATGCGCGTGGTGATGGTGGCGAGCTCAGCCTCGTAGTTCGCGCTGGCAGCCTCGATCGGGGTTGCAGGGGCCTGTTTCTCGGTGAGGGTTGATTCTAAAGGAGCCCCTTTTTTTTTAAAGAGATTGAGGATCATAAGAGGGCGCGACTTTAGGCAAGAATAAGCAGAAAATCAAATTTGTTTCGCGCTTCTCCCCCAACAACCCCCCCAAAAACCCCCATTGTATCCCCCAAAGGGACGCCACGGGGATCGTTGTTTATTTAAAAAAGCAGTTCCAAAGAAAAAGTCGCAATATATCAACAGTAAAATCAGCCACTTCCCCGTCCCCCCCCCCCACTTTTTAGTGTTGACCCATAAGGACTATTTATATAGACGAGACCCCCATTTTTTACCTTGAAGGTAAAAGACAAAAAAGTCATAGTCGCGTGTCGTTTTTTTTAATGATAGAGGCCGTATGAATCTCAAAGCAGTCTTTACAAAAGAAACCATCAACGAAAAGGTGGCGTCCCTTTGTCGTTCGGCGGGCGAGTATTACAAAACAATTTCAAACAAGGTCGATGAATCCCTTAACAAGCCCGAGGACAACCTCGAGTCTTACCGCCAAAAGGGCGAAGGGCTGATTCAACAAAAACAGTACGCGCAGGCCATCCCCCGTTTGCTCAAGGTGATCGAGCTTGCTCCAAACGACGACATCGCGCATCTTCTGCTCGGGGTGGCGTATCTCGGCATCAACGCCGTGGACAAGGCGGTGCCTGCATTTAACGAGGCCATCAGGGTTAATCCCCACTGCTCCGAGGCATATCTTAAACTGGGGCTGATCCATCTCGCAAACAACGCGTGTGACAAAGCTCTGGACGCACTTCTCAAGGCCGTTGCAATCGATTCAAAAAACGCCGAGACGCACTACAGGCTTGGCACGGTTCACGATCAAATGGGGCATCAGGACAAGGCCATCGAG
>JADGCS010000064.1:9818-24899 GCA_015228875.1 Deltaproteobacteria bacterium
ACCCCCATCAACCCCGGTACCATTACAGACGGGGCCTGATTTACCACACGCAAAAAAAACCCGCAGAGGCGCAGGCGGCCTTTGATACTGCCCTTACGGCCGAGCAAAGACAGGTTGGTTATTAACAACGTGTTTCTGGAGACACACAAGGCATGAAACACCTTTTGGACATTATTAAATCAAAATTTGGACTCGCCCTGCTTTTTATTGTGGTGGGACTCATGACACTTATTTTTTTCAGACAGAGTGATCAGTCCCTTATTAAATCAACTTTCACATTCAAAAATCAGGGTCTTTCCGATCTGCAGCTTCACAAGAGCGCCTTTTTGCAGAACATCAACAACGCTGCAAACCCCCATCAGACGGCCTCGTACGACATCGTCGATGCGCATCAAACAGGCGGCGCAAATATCTGCGTGTGCCCGATCTGCAGACAGGTTACCATCAACACGTTAACCTGCGAGTCCGAGTGCCCCCGTTGTCAAAAGACAATGATGCATGTTGTTTATGCCGGCGAGGGTCACATGAGTATCGCCAAAACCGCACCACAGGCCCAAGAGGGGCCAACGGTAACAAGTTACTAACTTGACTTTGACGCGGTTGAATGCCTCTATTTTGCGAGGAAGGCACCCGCGCTCTGTCGACTTTGAAATTCTTATGCATAAAAATAGAGAGGTTTGCCAATGGATAACAAACGAAAATTTCACCTTGTCTTTGGGATCATCATGCTCGCGCTGGGTCTCTACGGTATTTACGACGAATCCATGAACACCGTGGACTGCCTGATCGGTATTATTCAACCCCTCATGGTTGTTGCCGGTCTTGTGGTGATTTTTGTGGGCATTTACAAAAGTGAGCATAAAAAGCCGCTGGTGGCGATAGGGGTCGCGCTGTTTATTGTTGGCCTTTACGGTCTCTACGACGAATGGTACACGATCGTTGATTTTGTTCTGGGGCTTTACCCCCCTCTTATTATTATTGGCGGCGCCTTTGCACTGGTGGTGGGCGTTAGAAAATTAAAAACGTAAGAGCAGCCCTTGGCCCCAAGACATCAGCCCCCGGCCAGAATAATTTGTTTTGGCTTAAGACTGATGACCCGTGGCCGCGGACTAAAAAAACCATGACACACATTATACTGGGATTATTTTTGATTGCCTTGGGTATCTGGGGCCTTTTTGACGAATGGCACTACGTGATGGATATCTCAAAGGGACTACTCCCCCTCATTATGACGGCCATGGGGGTTTTGTCACTCGCGCTTTTTTTTGTTGGACCACAAAATTTAAAGAAGGAGAAATAAACACATGAACACATGCAAAAACACCGACTGTCAAAAAGAGGTCTTTAAAGACGATCTTTGCGTTGAGCATTTTAATGCTGGCGAACAGAAAAAAAACCCGCAGTTTGATATCAACTTTTACCTTCACACGGTTTATCTGGTGCTGGGGAGACTCATCAATAAAATCCTCGTTTTTTACGATGACCACTTTACCCTCGACAAAAAAGACACACTCAAGGTGTACACCAACCTGTACACCCAGTACCGTAAAAAAGGGCAGATCGAAAAGGCTATTGCCTATGCAAAAAAAGCGATGGAGGTTGCCCCGGCTGCACAGAAAAAAGAATTCATCCTCGCAGTGGCCGAGCTTTCTTTTATGAATGGCAAGACCGACGAGGCAAAGGTTGAGTTTCTTAATTTTCTCAAAAAGAACCCCGATGCCCCCGAGACCTACGCCGCCAAGGTGGGGCTTGCCAATATTTATTCCAAAGAAAACGACGTTGAAAACGCCATCAAATATTACCAAGAGGCGCTGGCACAAAACGACAAAGACCATCAGGTCCTGTATAAACTTGCCCTCTTGCACGACAAGAAAAAACAGACCGAAGAGGCCATCAGCCTGCTCGAAAAGGCCATCAAAATCGCCCCCAACGAGCTTAAATACCACCAGCAGATTGGCTTTATATTTGAGTCAAAAGGCAATCACGACAAGGCCGTCCCCCATTTTAAAAGGGTGATGGAGCTCGAACACAGGGCAGCATCTTGATCGGCCCGGATCGGCCCTGCGGGCCGATGGTTTTTGGTAGTTCGTGGTTCGTAATTGGGGGGGGATCAGCCCTGCGGGTTGATGGTTTTTGGTAGTTCGTAGTTCGTAATTGGGCTGATGGTTGAGGGCTGTTAAATGTAATGTTTTGTGAGAAAGTCACACGGTTTTAGTCTTGGCCCCCCTGCTGCCAGCAGGGGTTGGGGGCTCAAGGCTTAAAGGCTGTGGGCTGTAAAAAAAATGCCGGTTCAAACCAAAAGAACAAACTACATCATCAAAAAAATTTACGGCCAGGAGGTTTTTAACGGCTCAAAAAAGGGTTTTCTGCGATCGGTCTTTTCTATCAAAACCAATCCGGTGAGCGGTAATCACGACCTCGTGATTCTTAAGCGCAGGATCTCCATCTCAAAAAAAATCACGATCGCATCGGTGATCTTTATGTGCTTTGTGATCCTGCTGGGTATTTACTACTACAACACCTTCTGGGCCCAGTTCCAAAATGTCCTTGCCGCCGAGGGCGAGATCGACGCCCACCTGCAGAGAAGAAGCAACATCTCAACAAATCTGGCCACGATGCTTCTTGATTATTCAAGGCACGAAAAATCCATTTTTGAAGACGTGGTCGGCTCAAGACCCGAGATGATGATGAACGAATTCAAGCAAAAACTTGGCGAAGCCGTAGACACGGCGAAACAACAGAACCTGCCGATCAACGACATGCTGTCCAGAGTCTTTGCCCTCGCCGAACAATACCCCGACCTCAAACTCAGCCAGAATTTTGTAAAATTCAGCGACGCCATTGTCGAAATCGAAAAAGACCTCGCAGTTTCGCGCATCAAGTACAACACCCTGTCCAACAAGTACACGACCTCGCTTGTGACCTTTCCGGGGGTGGCCTTCAACGTCTTGTATGGATTTGAAACTAAACCCTATTATCAGGCAGATGCAGATGCAAAAGTTTTCAAACCAGTGGATTACTGAAAACACAAACACCATCATCAAGTGGTCGCTTATTGTGTTTTTTTCGCTGATATGCGTGCTGTTTGCCGTGTACTCCGATTACAATCTTGCAACGGGGACCGGCAACCTCTGCATTATCTTGTTTATACTGGGTAACACGTATGTCCCGGCAAAGTGGCTCAGGTTCAAGTTTGGACTAAAAAATGTGGCAGAAAGTTTTAGCATCTTTTTAGATTACCACATTTACATTAATATTGCGGCCTTTGTCACATGCTGTGTGCACTGTTATGTCTCGCACTGGGTCAACTTTTGGCTCGAGGTCTCTCTGGTTCTTATGGGGTGGTTGATCCTTGGGGGTTTTTTAATGAAGTACGTGTATTCCCCCGCCCTTAAAAAGGGGATTTATTTTTTGCACACGCAGCAGTTTGTTTTTATCCTGCTGCTCTTTGCCCTGCTTAAGGGGCACTATGTGATTTAATGGACGGGCGGGGTATCTGCAAACCCTGCATCAAATGGAGAACGCAATGTTTATCGCCATCATCATGCTTGCGCTGGTTATTGTGGCAGGCGGGGTCCTGTACTACAAAATGGGCCAGCTTGAAAAACAAATAGACGCGGAAAAAAGGGAACGGCAATGAAATACAAGGCATGTGAAACTTGTGTGAAATCCCTGGGCTGGATCAACGTGGGCGGCAACAGTTTTATTGCGCTCATCAAGTGCTTTCTGGGTTACGTGGGCGGCAGCACCGCGCTGTTTGCGGACGGGATTCATTCGTTCGGCGATGTCATGGGTTCGATCACCATGCTCCTTGGTCTTAAAATCGCCGACAGGCCAAAGGATCATAAACACCCTTACGGTTATGGCAAGGTCGAGTTTATAGCGGCAGTGGCGATCTACACCTTTCTCTTTTTTGTTGGCGTGTATATTTTTTTCACGGCCATGCGCTGTATCCTCTGCGGGGCGCCCATTGTGCCCGACATGGTTACCGTGATCGGCGCCATTATTTCGCTGGCTGCCAACGAACTCATGTACCGCCAGAGCTACTGTTGCGGCGAGCAGTTGAGCAGCCCCGCCATGATCGCCAATGCCCACGAAAAAAGGGCCGACGCGCTTTCCTCTATTGCAGTTTTGATTGGGATTATCGGTGCGAGGCTTGGCTTTCATTTTTTAGACCCCCTTGCCGCCATCATGGTGAGCTGTTTTATTTTTAAACTCGCGGGGACCGAATTATACAAGTCCTTCAAGGGGCTCATGGACACGGCCCTCTCGGCAGAGGATCAAAAAAAGATCATGGCAGAGATCAGTTTTTTTCCAGAGATCATTGCCATCCAGGATTTAAGGACCAGGGAACTCGGACAGCGGGTGAGCATCGAGGTAGATGCCCTGATCGGTTCCGAGAAGGTCCTTGGCGAACTCAAGACGCTTAAAACAAACCTGATTCAAAAAATACTCAAGGTGGTTAATCGGCCTGGTGATGTAACTATTAACTTCATACCGGCAAATAAGTGAGGACATAAAGTGGAAAAAAAAGAATTCTGCATGAAACAATACAAGCCCGTTGTGGCGGTCATTTTTATCCTTTTAATCGGCGTGATCGGGTGGACCATCTATCACGAGACCCACAGGCCCGCGGGCCGGATAGACGTTGTCGAACACGCCCAGCTTAACCACAATAACCACGTTAAGCAGGTGGCCGCCGCCGGAATGATCCCCATACATATAGGAGACACAGTCCCCCACGGCAACAAATACGGCAATCAATGCCTGATGTGTCACAGCCTCCCCGGTGGCGATCAAAAACCGGCCATACCCGCAGGGCCAATCAGCATGTCCACCCCCATGCCACACCCCTTTTGGGGCGAGTGTCAAAAGTGTCATGCCATTAAAGGTCAACAGGGCAAGGGCGCGCAGGCAGCTTATGTTAATACCGTCATCGGGACCAATGTCTTTGGGGCCGAGCTGATGACCATCACTCCCAGTCTGGCGCAGCAGTACAACCTGCCCGCACAGAGCGGCGTGCTGGTCAACAGCGTCGAAAAGGGTTCTTTTGCCGAGCAGGTGGGCCTGATGGAGGGCGACATCATCACCGATGCCGAAAAATCAACTATCAAGGACATTGCAGACCTTTCACAGTATCTTGTTAACAAAAAAGAAGGGGATAAATTACGCCTTAAGGTGATTCGCAACAAAACAAGAAGCAAGAACATCAAGTTTGTTTTAAAGGCCGGGACGGCCTTTGATCCCAACACCGACAACAAGATCGGTATCATGACGGCGGGCAACAATCTCAATACCCTTGTGGCCTACAGCCTGGTCAATGCGCCCTACATGCTCGTTTATAATGTGAACAGCAACACATTTAACGCTATCGAAAACCCCTACAAGGGGATGCCTGACAACAGGGTCTCCAACTGGATTATCAGCCAGCATGTGGGTGCCGTGATTGCGGGCAATATCGGCGATGCGGACCTCATCAACCTTAACAACGCGCCGGTTAAGGTGTACAGCGGGGTTTACGGTACAGCCAACGACGCCATCAATCTTTACAAACAAAACAACCTCAAAGAAAACACATTGGGTAAAACTGTGGCCTTTACACAAACGGCTGTCAACAAACTGGCCGTTGCCGCAAACTACCCCGATCCCACGGCCAACATCAGTCAAAGTTTTGGGCAGTCACATTATTTTCTGGTCGTGGAACTCGACAACAATCAGTACGAGGTGGTGACCAACCCCAATTACAACGATCCCAACGGCAGCGGCATCCAGACCGCGCAGTTTTTGCTGGATAATCAGGTTGATGCCGTGGTGACCAATCAAATTGGAGATGCGGCACTCATGGAGCTTAAAAAACTCAACATTCATCTGTACCGCAATGTCAACATGAGTGTGGGAGACGCGGTCATGGCCTTTAAAAACAAAAAGCTGCAGCCCGAGTTTTAGCAAAAAAACCTTGCAGGTGATTTTATGTTCAAGAAACCAAGCATCCTGTGCAGAGAATTCAACATCCTCATCAGTGTCATCTGCATCCTCGTCTTTGCGGCCTTTTTGTACGTGATCTTTGGCTGGGGAAAGAGCGGGACCATTCACTGGCATCAGATTGGCATGCCTTTAGAGCAGACCAGACCGCCCGAACAGGAGTTTGAGGTCCCCGCGCAGGGGATGCGCGTCAACATGGGGTTTCCGACGCTCAACAACATTGGTGCCAGTGCCATCCCCATCGACAAATTTAATCGCGACAGCCTTAAACTGACCAACACGGACGGGGCTGTGATCTACAATGTTGAGGGCGGTGGTCTCGCAGATCAGGCGGGGCTTAAACCAAACGATGTGGTCTACATGATCGACAGAACAAAGGTGGAGACTGTCGCCGATTTTAGCGATGCGGTCGCCGCCTTTCTGCCCGATACCCGCTACAAAATAAGATTTATCCGTGACGGAAAAAAACAGAGCGTGAACCTGATCTACCGGCAATCACTTAAACAGGCCGCAAACACGGTCAATCAGGCAACCCCGTGGCTTGGCGCCGATATCCAAGACATAGACAAATTCATCAAAAAACATTTTAACCTGCCCAACACCTCGGGCGCGATGGTAAGTTTTATCGAACCCAACTCCCCTGCAGCGCTTTCTGGACTTGCCGCTGGTGATGTCATCAAGGATTTTAACGGCACAAAAATAAAAGACACGGCAAGCCTTGAGACAACGGTGCTTAAAACAAAACCCGGCGATACCGTACAGCTCACCATCCTCCGGGATGGCCAGACACTCAACCCCGAGATCACTCTTACAAAAAAACCGCTGGTCTCGCAGCAACAACCACCAACATTGCCGGGGCCCGAGGTTGAGGTCGAGGCGGCGTGGCTGGGGCTTGATCTGGTTCCCCTCACAAAGGCCGAGGCCGAAGAGCTGGGGCTCCCCGAAACCACAACCGGGATGGTCGTTGACGGCATAGCCAAGGGGACAGCATCAAAGGCTGGGGTTAAAATAGGCGACGTTATTATGGCGGTGAATCGCAGGCCCATCACATCACTCGAAACCTTTCAGGCGGCAACCGAAAACATGCCCGATGTGATGCTCACAACTCTACGCGGCGGAAAGACGCTCTACATAACCATTGGAGCGCCACCGGTGTTTGATAACAACAACAAAAACGGATTTGTTCAGGTGGCGGACCCTGCCTACAAAAAGATTATCGTTGGTGCAGTGGGTAACAGCATGTTCGATCAGCTGAGTGCTGGTTTTGAGACGGCGCCCTACTACATTGTTTACGACATCAACAACGCCTCGTACGAGGCCGTTAAAAATCAGGGGTTGGATCCCTTGATGATCACCCAGTTTGTCATACAAAACGGGATTGGTTCGGTGATCACGGGAGGGATAAACCCCATGACGGCGCAGCAACTGACCGCAGAAAATGTCAACGTGTACACAGGCGTGTTTGGCGCTGTCAGCACGGCGATCCGTTTATACAAGGACAACCAACTGGCAAGGTATTAAGTCTTGTTTTGATAAAAAAAAGGGGTCGTCATCGCGAGCGTAGCGTGGCGATCCAGCGAATTCAAATTGTTATGGTTGTTTATGATTTTGTTGGTCTGACGGGAATCGGTTTTTCCCGACAGGCACCAGACATTGGGGAATATAAAATTTTGAGACTTTTTATTTTTATGATCTGCATCGCACTTTACAGTCATTGGGCATGGGCCGCACAAGTGAAGACAGGGCAGTCGCTCGCCCTGCTTGAGGACCAGCAGAATGTGGCGATTGCCAAGGTGCGTTTTGCCGCTGTCAATGTCACGGCATTCAACAGGGGAAAACCGGGGATGCAAAATGTTGGCGCAGGTGTTGTGGTCACCTGCAAGGGGCATATTCTCACCAACAGCCATGTGGTGCACGGCTTTGACACCATCGAGGTGGGGATGCTTGAGGGTCGCGGGGTCAAGCAATACAATGCCAAAATTATGCAGGACGATCCCGCCGGTGATCTGGCCCTTCTCACTACCGATAAACAGGGGGAGTGCATCAGTGCTGCGTTTGCGGACCAGAAGGTCAATGTTGGAGACAGGATCCTTGTGATCGGCGCCCCCTTTGGTTACGGGCATTCGGTGACCAGCGGGATTGTCAGCAAGGGACACCGCGACATCGTGCTCGACAACATCTCTTATAAAGACATGATACAGACCGATGCCAGCATCAATCAGGGCAACTCCGGCGGCCCAATGATCAACTTGAGCGGCGAGATTGTGGGGATTACCACGGCTATATTCTCGCGCACACAAAGCACAAACGGCTTGGGCTTTGCCATCCCCGCAAAGCGGGCTGTCGATTTTATCAAGGCCGCGATTAAAACACCGGGGTTTGGCAGCCTTGTGGCTGTAAAAAAAGACATGGAGACCATTAATCTCACCGAGAAGCCGCCGCACAAATTTTTGGGTAACTGTCTGGACTGCCATAAAATCGCCTATAAAACACCCATTACCCCGGGAGAGCCCCAGCCGCACCCCTTTATGGGCGCCTGCACGCAGTGTCACGACATCGTAAAAGACAGGCCTGGCAAGGTTGTCACCGTATCAGCCTCAAGCGGGTATCTTGGCAAAGAGCTTAAAAAGATGGAACAGACCGCCGCACAAGGCATCTCGCAAAAATCTGCATCGGTTTATCTGAGGTACATCCTGTTTTTAACGCTGCTGATGATCGTCTGTTTTGTGGTTTACAAGGTCGTGACCTCTTATTCGGGGGGGGCCTCTAAAAAATGAAAAAAGTTCATGCCATTTTTATCACACTTGTCTGGATAATCGTTGGCGCCGTGGTTATTACGGTGGCAAACTCTCACAAAACAGCGACGCTGCATACGCCCAAGGTTGATCCGCAGACCATCAGGGCAATCACAGCGGCACCGCAGGGCCTGCAAAACGATACCAGGTCTGTGCTCCAGCGCGTCAGGCCCTGTGTGGTCAGTGTGCAGACTTACGTCACGCAGATGACCGGCACTCAGGCGGCGGGCAATGCAAAAACACTTGATCCCTATCAGCAGGGTTCCAAGATCACCAGTTCGGGGATTATTATTGACCGGCGCGGGCATATCCTCACGACCAAAAACGCGGTGCCCACCGGTCAAGTCGAGGTTAAACTTTACAAACGAAACGGCAACGCCTTTACGGCGAGCTTGGTCAGCGTAGATAATAACCTTGGTCTCGCCCTGCTCAAGGTCAACGACACCGTTGATTTCACCTCCTGCCGCCTTGGAGACTCAAGCGCTGTAGAGGTTGGTGATATTGTGTTTGCTGTCGGCAGTCCCTATGGTTTTGCCGAGACCGTGACCTCGGGGATTGTCTCAAGCAGCAGAAGGCAGATGAGCATTGACGGGCATGTGTACCAAAGATTGATCCAGACCGATGCCGTCATCAACGAGGGCAACACCGGCGGCCCGCTGGTCAACATCAACGGCGAGGTCATTGGTGTCAACGCGGCAGTTTATGCGCCGGGGGCTTCGAGCACTGGTATCGGTTTTGCGATACCCATCAACGACGTCAAGATTTTATTGAAAGGCATATGAAAGAATTTTTGCATAAAATAAATATCTCAAACTTTCACCTTGTGCTGATCATTGTCCTGTTTGTCGCGCTGTTGTTTGGACTGATCAGGGGGGATTACAAAGAGACCAGGGTGAGCGGCTCGGCCCTGTGTTTCTCGTGTATTGGGATTTATAAATAAAGTTTCGTGGAGGCATAAATGGCAGACCAGAAAAAAGAAGACTCAAAGATTACAGAGACCAAAAAGACTGAAATAAAAAATGACACCTTACCAAATCCTGCGTCACAGGCTGCGTCAGGCATAACACCCAAGGTGGCGGCGGGTGCAGTCGCTTCAACGACCGCAGGCACGTCATCGGTTGCGGCAGCACAGACTGCGTCAAACGCCGCGTCAAAGACCGCCACAGGGCCGGCCCCCCTTTCCCCTGACGGTGAGTCCAATGAGGCAAAGACGGCCTTTGCTTCATTTGTTGATCACCCCGATATCAGCCTGACCAGACAGAACTCCGTCTGGTTTGCGGCGATCATTGTGGGCGCCATCCTTGCCACGACACTTTTGTACTGGGCAGTGACGGCAACAGCAAACAATACAAAGACTGCAGGCCCTGTTGAGGACAATTTTGCACAGGCCGCTCTTGCCACCAACTCACAAAACACGGTGCAGACCGGACAGGGCCAGGGCGCCTTTATTGCAGGGGGACAGTACATCTGCCCCGCCTGCGGACACACGGGGCTTCCGCACTTTGATACAAACGGTGTGCCGCACTGCCCCCTCTGCGGCAATCAGATGTCTGTCAATAACGGTACTGTGGGCAATCAGGTGGCGTTGGCCTGCCCCGGCGGGGTCTGCCCTCCCGGTGGCTGTCTCAGGGCGGCACCTGTAGCCTTCCCCTGCGCACCAGGGGCCGCGTGTCCGGGGACAGCGCCCGTGGCGTTCAACTGCCCTGCGGGGGGTAACTGCCTGCTTCCCGGTGTGGGCACGGGACAGCCCGCAGCCTTCAACTGTCCGACGGGTGGCAATTGTCTGGTCCCCGGGGTCAGATAGGAGAAAAAAAAACTTGATACAAATCTTAAGAAGAATATCGCAGTTTTCAGCGCTTGTTATTTCCAATAGCTACTTTGTCGGCCTGTTTACCCGCTTTATCTACAACGGGCCACTCAAGGGGTTTTGTGTCCCGATTCTTAACTGCTACGCCTGCCCGCTTGCCGTTTTTGCGTGCCCCATCGGGACCATTCAACACTTTCTTGGCCTGCACATGATCCCTTTTTATGTGCTGGGGGTCCTGGGATTTCTGGGGCTTTTAGCCGGCACGATGGCCTGTGGCTGGCTCTGCCCGTTTGGTCTTTTGCAGGAACTCATGTTCAAGCTCTCCAAAAAGGAGATTTTTCTTCCAAAGGCCCTCAGCTATATCAAATACGCGGTTCTGGTGATTATGGTGATCCTTTTGCCGTGGTTTACGGGACAGCCTTGGTTTTCGAGGCTCTGCCCCGCGGGGACGCTCACTGCGGCCATCCCATGGCTTATACTGGACCCCATTAATCCCATCGACGGGACTGTGGTCAATGTGGCAGATTTTGTTGGCGACCTGTTTTTTTTAAAACTGCTTATCCTTTTTCTGCTGCTCTTTCTCTTCGTGGTTGCCAAAAGGCCCTTCTGTAAAATTTTGTGCCCGTTAGGGGCGTTGTTTTCGCTGTTCAACAAGATCAGCTTTTTAAAGCTGCACGTCAAAGGCCAGTGCAAAAGCTGCCTTAAGTGCGAAACAGCCTGCGTTTCAGGCATCTCGGTCAACACAGACACAAACGGGATTGACTGCTGCCGGTGTCTTAAATGTGTTGAGTGCGAAAATGTTAAGGTTTCATTTTTACCCGAGCTGCCACAGGGGAGACAAAAAAACGCTGGCCTGACACCGTTGATAAAAAATAAACCATGACAGAACACAAACAACCATTTAACCCCTTTATCCTCATCGCCACGGTCTTTGTGATTGTGTTCATTGCAATCACGGCCCTGCTCCTTCATTCCGGGACAAAACCAAATGTTGATAAAATGACCAAGCCCGTTGCCTTTAACACCACCAATAACAACAACAATCAGGCCGGTCAGGTTATTGCAAAGGAACACACCATCGCGGCACAAGAGGTTGCACTCATCAAAAGACTCACAAGGGCGCAGTGCCCCATCTGCATGGACTCTGCGGTCCCGCTCTGCGCACGGTGCAATGCCAATTTAAGGGCATTAAGCTCCACAGTATTCGAATGCCCCGTGTGCAGACAAAAAACAGCCGTGCAGTGCCCACGGGATCACACGCCCATGTTTGACATCACAGGACAGCCCGCTCTCACCATGGGTCTTAACGCCACTTATACACAGCAGGTGGCGGGGTATTACTGCCCCGTCTGCGGAAGAACGGGCCCGCCGGACTGGACAGCCACGGGCAGCCCGCTCTGTCCTTATTGTCGGAACATGATGCATCTGCATCAAAGGTAGATTGTGGTTTATTTTTCCGGTCTTTACCGGATGAGGTATGTAACATGTGGAAGATCATTGTCACATTAATTGTGGTTGTAATGGCCGTTATTTTTACCATACAAAACTCGGAGCATGTGGATATTCAGTTTATCATTGGGCCGGCTGTCAAGGTCAGGATGATCTTTCTCCTTATGTCTTTCTTTGTGATAGGGGCTGTCAGTGCTTATATCGTCTCGTTAAAAAAAGAGGCGCGGCTTACGGCCAGGATCAACGAACTTAAAAGACAAAACGAGAGTATCATGATGAACAACTTTTCAAATGACGAAGAAGGCGCATAATGGAACCACACCAAGTTACAGAAAAATGCAATGCGTGTCGGGACCGTTCGGGGTACATTCAGGTTGCGGCCACCGTCTCGCTGGCGTTGATCAAACTGGTTGTCGGCCTGCTGGGCAACTCCAAGGCCCTGCTTGCGGACGCGATCCACTCCACCGCAAATATCCTGACGGGGCTGGGCATTTTTATCAGCAAAAAATGGAGCCTTAAACCCGCCGATGAGGATCACCCTTATGGGCACGGCAAGGTTGAGTTTGTTGTCTCGGGCGTGATCAGCGGCCTGATCGTTTTGGGCGCCATCTTTCTTTTAATAGCATCAGTCAAACAGCTTCTGGTGGCTCACCCCCCAAGCCCGCCCAACTGGTATGTGATTGTGGTGGCCGCGATCTCTGTGCTGGTCAACGAGCTGCTCTATGGTTACCTGACCTGCCTCTCCGAAAAATTTAACAGTGCCACGTATAAAACAAGCGCTTGGGCCATCAGGGCGGACAGCTTTACGTCGATCGCCGTGATCATCGGTGTCATTGGTTCAAAGCTGGGTTTTGTTCATCTTGATGCCATCATCGCGCTGATTGTGATCATGATCATCATCTTCGCCTGCGGCAAATGTATGTTCGAGGCCATCTTTAACCTGATGGACAAAAACATATCTGCAGAAGGTTTAAAAGAGATCGGGGCCTCGGTCGCAAAGATCAAGGGATTTAAAGTCACAGAACTTAAAGCCAGGCTTAACGGGACCAAGGTATGGGTCCACCTTGAGATCGTTATGCCAGATCACACGCCGCTTGATGTCTTTAACGAGACGGCATCAAAAATAAAAGAGATGGTGATTGCCGAGAACAAGAATATACAAAGGGTTGATGTGACCTGTTAACACCAACATGAACAATATTTTCGCAAAAGCAACCTCCCTCCCCACGGTCAAAAAAAACGAGTACACCTTTTACCTGTGTCTTGCCATCCTTTTTATCTGGAGCGTCCACTCAAAGTATGAGACTCACTATACCCTCAACACGCACCCCGCAGGCCCTGTGAGGGATGTGATCTCGCAGATTATTGCACTTAAAATTGTGGTTATTACTTTTATCCTCCTGTACAAAAATTTTCTGTCGAGAACGACGCTGTTTTTTTTCGCTGCCGCCAGCTTTATTGTCCTTGGAAAGTTTGTGGGCTTTTATGACCTGACCCTTGCCCTGCAGAGCGTTAAAATCAACACACTGGCGCTCTTGTTTGGAACAAACCTTTTTTCGATCATGCTGGCGGAGACCGGTTTTTTTAATCTTGTCTGCAAAAGGCTGATCGAGAGATTTGGGTCTTATCACTATGCCCTGCTGGTGATTCTCTGTCTTATTACCTACTCACTCTCGCTCTTTCTTAACAACCTGACCACCATGATCCTTGTGCTGCCGCTCACTCTCACGCTCACCAACACCTTAAGATTAAACGCTGTCCCCTTTGTGATCGCGGAGATCATTGCAGCAAACCTTGGCGGGGCGTCGAGCATGATCGGCGATTTTCCCAATATACTCATTGCATCCGAGATGAATATCCCGTTTCACTCCTTTATCAAAAACATGATGCCCCTCTGTCTGGTCAATCTGGGGATCATGCTCGCGTTTTTTTATTACAAGGTGGCCTTTAAGGCGAGTACAGAATCCATTAAAATCACGCTCCCCGATGCAGAGATCATACACCCCAGGGCCCTTAAACTCTGCCTGGTCACCCTGGCCTTCTGGATTGTGATCTTTATGTTCCCCATCATCCCCGCGGGGCTCATGGCGCTCTGCACAAGTTTTGTCCTGCTGTTGACCTGCGGGATAGACAGGGCAACGATCATCAAAAAAATCAGGTATCAGGATCTTCTGTTTTTTTTGTTTTTGTTTATCTTTGTTGGTGGTGTGCAGTACTCGGGTCTTTTAAAAACTGTTGTGGACGGCCTCTTTTTTCTGGCAGGCAAAAATTCGTTTCTGCAGTGCATTTTTCTTATGTGGGCGGCCTGTCTGGTCACAACGCTTTTAAATGCAGGGCCGACAGCGGCCCTTTTTCTCCCCATGTTTTTGATGGTTGGCGGGTTTCACCCGGATACCCTTATTTTCTGGGCGTTGTCATTGGGTGTGTGCGCGGGTTCGAGCGGCACACTCAACGGCGCCACGGCAGGCCCCGTGGTCTCGACCATGATGGCACAGTTTAATCAGGAGACAAAAACAACAGATCCGGACGACTATCTCACCTTTGGCGGTTATGCAAAGTACGGGCTCCCGATCATGTATCTGCACCTGATGACGGCGACGATATACATTTGTTTTATTTATTTGAGGAGCAACTAACTTGTGAAAGAATGCACTTTTTGTGAATATCGCGGGTACAGCCCGGAGGTCTGCAGACTCCACATGAGGCACTGTGCTGTCCTCACAAGGGGCGCCAAAGAACAACCGGAGCACCGGTCCAAAAAACCGGGGATGCGGGTACTTGTGGGTGTGGGCGCCGGCGTGCTTGCGGCCACCGTGGGTATCGGCGCAGCATCGCTTGTCAGCGCGCATGCCCTTGCCTATGCCTTGGCGGCCAAGGTCTCTGCGGGTCTTGGTGGCGGGATATTTGGTTATGCGGATGATTGTGCGCCACGAGCACAAAGGAGGATTGCATGAAACCATAATAATGTAATTCAAATTTGTGTGTAACTACACAAGAGATGAGGGTTTGGCCCCTCGAAGCCGTCTTGCAGGAGGAGGCTTCAAACCA
>JADGCS010000065.1 GCA_015228875.1 Deltaproteobacteria bacterium
ACCTTGATTCCCCCCTGTTGACCCAGTGTTTTTTTTATGTGACTGATTTTTTCTGTCAGGGAATCCGTGTTTTCAAATAAGGCATTTTGAAACGGGGTGTGTGGTTTGGGAATAACCGGATTGATGCTGACGACGAGCCTTCCTGCCTGTTTCTTTTTTCTGCCATACCTGACAATGATTTCACGCATCTCGCAGACGAGACCGATGAGTTCGTTGATGTGTTCGCTTGTCTCTGCAGGCAGGCCGATCATAAAGTAAAGTTTGAGCGCCGGGATGTCTGCCGCAACAAGTTTTTCTGATATTTCCAGAATCTGTTTGTTTGTGATTTTTTTATTGAGCGTGAGGCGCAGGGCATCAGAACCTGTTTCGGGGGCCAGGGAGAGTGTTTTGTGTCCGCTTTGTTTTAAAAGAGGGATCATGTCATCGGAGAGTTTGTCGAGCCTGACTGATGAGGGGGAGGCTTTAAGACCCAGGGCGTGGCAGTGTTCAAAGATGCTGGTGATTGCCGGGTGTCCCAGTAAATCCGCGCCTATCAAGCCGACGGTATTGCGGTGCTCTTGGGCGTGGGTGATTTGTCGCTTGATGACCTCGATGCTTCTCTCGCGAAAAGGGGCGTAGATAAATCCTTCGGCACAAAACCTGCAGGCGTTACCGCACCCCCTCTGGACCTCAATGAGGTGCATCTGACCGAACGAGGCAAGGTTGGTGTGAATGACTGTCTGCGTCTTAAAGGTGTTGATGTCGTAAAGGACAGCCTTAGTATATTGACGCAGAAGCCCTGGTGCGACTCGTTTTTCCAGAGGGTGTGTTTTTTTTTCGGTGATGAAAAAAGGTCTGTTCACATTGGAAGGGCTTTTGTCATCAATATCTGCAATATCTATAATATCTGTTGCAATGGTCATGCCGTTAATTGTGCCCAGCTTGAGAATTTTCTGTTCGCGTGTCTGGTGTGAGCGCAGGATCTCGCTGATCTGGGGAATGGCTTCTTCGGCCTCGCCGGAAAAAACAAGATCACAAAAGGGGCGTATGGGTTCGGGATTGATGGTGACAGCGGCCCCCCCGGCCATGATGATGGGGTCGTTTGGCCCGCGTTGTAAGGGGTCAAACGGGATAGCCGCGTGTTTAAGGGCCCACAGCAGATGGATGTAATCGTTTTCAAAGGATATCGAAAAGGCCGCACAGTCAAAGCTGCCAACGTCCCGATTGTTTTCCAGCGTTTTTAATGTTGTGTGAAATGTTGTGTGATTTTTGTAGGGATGCTCCGGCAGAAAGGCCCGTTCGCATACTGTCTGCGGGTCTTCGTTAAAAAGATGGTAGACTGTCTGAAAACCCAGGTTTCCCATACCGACGTGATAGGAGTTAAGGTAGATCAGGGCGACCGACGGGGTGCCTGCAAATTTTTTGACGACGGTGCCTGTTTCTGATTTGAGATAATCTTTGCGTGTTGGTTCTCTATTGTGGGCCATGCGGTAGAAAAGAGGCACCGGATTGACCAGAGGTCAATCCGGTTTAGAGATGACAAACTGTAAGCCGGATTCTGTCCTTTTTTGGCGGTTGATGCCTTAAAAGGCCTGCTCATTCATCTGGGATGACCGTTGCCGGTCAGCTCAAGCAGCCTACCCATCCCGTGGATCTTAAAAGATCGTTGGCCGAGAAGACCAAGAATGACGGGACTTATTTGGCCTTGCACCCCATAGAGTTTACCCTTTTCACTACAGCCCCCGTGCCATGCGGCACAGGGCGTACCTGGTTTCTGTGGCACTATTCCTCAACCCTCCGTAATGGGATTGGGCGGGCGTTACCCGCTATGGTTCTCTGCGGTGTCCGGACTTTCCTCTCCCTCAAAACGCGACATGTCGATCGTTTTGGCAGGAGCGGGCAGGCGTTTGTCACAGCCAGTGGGCAGCATAAGCCATTTTGCCAAGGATCCGCAAGGGGTAAGGTAAAAACAGGGGGCAACATGTTTAAAGGATCATATTTTTACAACCAGTGATTTAAAGTATCCGGGGCAGGCCTCTTTGAGAGAGACGGTTTGTGTGTTTGCGTCTGTGTCTTTTTCTGATTCCGCGTCCGATTCTTCATCTGATTCTGATTCATCGTTGTGATCGTCTTCTTCAAAATATTCCGTATCTTCACCATGGTCTTCGGGCTCTTCTGCTGCATGCAGGTACAGCATGTTTGCGTCAAATGTAGTCTGGCTGACAAAGACAGGGCGTTCCGTGATGAGCCCCTGACCGCGTGGCTGATGATGGATTTCCTGATTGGCCTCGTTGTCATCAATCTCGTCGAGGATGGAGAGGAGCTTTAGCTCTTTCGTTTCTTTTGTTTCACTGGATTTACCGGGTTCAACGGGTTCACTGGTTTCACCGGGTTCTTTTAATCCGGTTTTATCTGCTGATTTATTTCCATCAAACAAAAGTTTCTCATACGTTTTAAGTTTGCTTTTGCCGTGAATCATTCTGCTTGTCTGATCATCTCCCGTTTTAGCAAGAACAGTGTTTGTGCTGTTTTCCTCGTTTATTTCTTTATGTGCAGGCCTGTTTTTTACACCCGTTTCAATCTCGCTCACTGTGATCTGATGCGCGGATTTTACAGGGGCCTTGATGGCGAAGCCCTTTAAAAATTCGGCCATGTTATCGTGGATTTTATCGGCGATCATGTGGATTTCGATGTTTTTTACAAGTGTCTTATCCATAGTCGCTCCCTTAAACGGGGGTGGCTTCTTCCTTACGGTTCTGTGTAGCAAAAAGCGGGCCAGTCTTGCAGAGATTTATGTTTTCAACACGTTAAAATCATTGTGTATTTACAGGCTCATTTTAAGGGGATGGCTTTGTTGAGGTGTTTGATCAACAAATCATGGATTTGCAGGGGGATTGAGTCAGGCGGGCTTGATTAGTCCATCGATGACGGTTAAAGAAGGGGCATGAATCAAACAGCAAAGATTATCCCCTTTAACGATGCCGAAGAGGTCACACAATTTGAATATATGGGTTTTAGAGATCTCCGGGCGGTGCGTGCTGCGTATCGTTACTGTCGCGCGATTGCAAAAAGTCATTACGAAAATTTTCCTGTCGCCTCCCTCATCATTCCCGGCAGGTTAAGACAGGCCCTTGATGCTGTCTATGCCTTTGCAAGGATTGCTGATGATTTTGCGGACGAGCGTGAATATGAGGGGGACAGGCTTAAAAAACTTGATGAGTGGTCTCGTTATCTTGTGGATCGGTCTCTGCCAACCCACCCTGTTTTTATGGCGCTTAAGGATACGCTCAGCAGGCACAACATCACCGATCAACCCTTTAAAGATTTGATCACGGCCTTTAAGATGGACGTGCAGAAAAAGAGATACGCAGATTTTGATGAGGTCCTTCATTACTGCAGGTTTTCTGCAAATCCGGTGGGCAGGATAGTGCTCGGTCTTTTTGGACAGGACCAAGGCGCTTATCTTGCATGGTCGGATGCTGTCTGCACGGCCCTGCAACTCACAAACTTCTGGCAGGATCTTGCCATCGATTTAAAAAAGAACAGGGTCTATCTGCCGCTTAATGAATTTCAAATCTTTGATGTCGATCTTGATGATGTCTTTCGTCATCGCTGTGACGAAAAGTTTAAAATGATGATGGCATTTCAGATTGAGAGGACTGGTGAGTTTTTCAAGAAAGGAAAACCGCTTGGTGCAGCCCTTAAAGGGAGGCTGGGTGTTGAGATCAGGCTCACATGGCTTTCGGGCATGACAGTTCTTAAAAAAATTGCAGCAGCAGAGGGTGATGTCTTTAACAAACGGCCTCAATTGACAAAACGGGATTTTGCAAAACTTTTTTTTGTGGCCTTAAGCCGCAGACGTTACGAGAGATTTAAATAACTTGCACACACACATTCCCTACATCGATTGCCCCGATTGCAGCTCTGTCCTTAAGGGTGTGCAGTCCGGTTTTTTTGCGTCCTTTAAATTTCTGTCCCAGGAAAAGAAGGACGCGCTTTTTAAGGTCTATGCCTTTTTCAGGATTATCGATGATTGTGTGGATGAGGTGGCCACTGTTGATGAAAAACGGCACGCGCTTGATTACTGGAAGGCAGAGCTTGTCAATCTTTACAACAGGCAGACGGCGCACCCCGTGTTGATGGAGATGGGTGGCGTGATAGACAGGTTTCAAATTCCTCAGGGGTATTTTATAGATCTTATTGAGGGGTGTGAGTCTGATATCACAAAGAACCGCTACCAGAATTTTAATGAGCTTTACGAGTACTGTTACAGGGTGGCCGGCTGTGTGGGGCTTGCCTGTCTTAAAATATTTGAATACGAATCACCCACGGCAGAAAAGATGGCGGTTGATCTTGGCCTTGCGTTTCAACTGACCAACATTATACGCGATGTTAAAAACGATCTCGCGCGTGGCAGAATTTACCTGCCTCTTGAAGACATGGGCCGCCATGGTTATTCGGCAGAAGAGTTGTCACGGGGTGTGGAAAACAGGGCCTTTGCGGCCCTGCTCAATGACTACACCGTAAGGGCGCAAATGTACTACCAGAGTGCTTCGGAGGAGTTTGAGCTTGACGTTGACGGCAAACTCAGGGCGGCGCGGGTGATGGCGGCCTATTATCAGGCGTTGCTCAGAAAAATTGTGAGGAAAGGTTTTCCTGTTCTGCGTTACAGGGTGGATCTCAATTTTTTTGAAAAGACACAAATTCTGATGCCCTTTATGTTCAGGGGTCAGTGCTCCTAAGGGGGCGTGCCAAGGGGTCAGAGGCCAAGGGGTCAGGACTGGACATAGGACAATAAACTTTATTGTCCTATGTCCAGTCCTGACCCCTTGGCCTCTGACTTCTGCCTTGTCTATGAAACAAAAGGCCTCGGCCATCAATGTGATCTGGCTTGTCATGATTCTCATGGCGACGGTGACGGCTGCCTTTAACGGCAAAATGGCGGCCGTGACAGCAGAGAGCTTTAATGCCGCCAAAAATGCGGTGACCCTGGCTATTACCCTGATTGGTGCGATGGCCCTGTGGCTGGGGATCATGAAAGTAGTCGAGGTGGCAGGGCTGATGAAAATCATCGCGGCGTGGCTGCGCCCCGTGATGATCAGACTGTTTCCCGATGTTCCCCACGATCACCCCGCCATGTCTGCGATCATCATGAACTTTGCCGCCAATGTTCTTGGTCTTGCCAATGCCGCGACACCCATGGGTATCAAGGCGATGCAGCAACTCGACAAGCTCAACCCCGAAAAAGGAACGGCGACAAACGCGATGTGTCTTTTTCTGGCCATGAACACGTCAAGCGTGACACTGCTGCCTCTGGGGGTTATTGCGGTGCGCGCGGCGGCTGGCGCCTCCAACCCGTCGTCTATTATTCTGACAACCATTCTGGCAACGATCTGCTCAACATTAACGGCAATTATTGCGGCGAAGCTCTTGGCATCAAGACACAAGACTTTACCGGCGGATTTAAAGCAGACCCTATCTTTGGAGGCAAAGGCAGACCCTGCTGATCCCGAACAAATTGCCGCAGAGGAAACCGGCAGGGCATCCCTGACTCAAAAAATCCTTGTTCTGTTTTTTGTAGCGGTTTTTCTGGTCGCCATCGTGTGCCGGATTTATCAGGGAAACCTGCCCGTGTTTTTGAGCGCCTCTTTTTTTTCATCTCTGTCCAACTGGATGATCCCTGTTCTGATGTGTAGCCTGCTCGTTTTTGGTTATTTAAAAGGGGTCAGGGTGTATGAGACACTCACCGAGGGGGCGAGGGATGGCTTTGATGTTGCCGTCAAGATTATCCCCTTTATGGTGGCGATCTTTGTAGCGATTGGGATGTTTCGGGCAAGTGGTGCGCTTGAAATGGTGGTGTCGATTTTAAACCCGGTCACTGCCCTCTTTGGCATGCCGGCAGAGGCTCTTTCTGTTGCACTCATGCGGCCTTTGTCCGGGAGCGGGTCTTTTGCCATCATGTCCGAGGTCATCAACAGGGACCCTGACAGTTTTTTGTCCTATCTGGTCTCCACCATGCAGGGGTCGACAGAAACTACTTTTTATGTTTTGGCTGTCTATTTTGGCAGCATCGGTATTACGAAGACACGTTATGCCCTGCCTGCGGCCCTGTGTGCCGATGCGGCGGGGTTGCTCTCGTCTGTGCTGTTTTGCAGGATATTTTTTTAGCAGGGGACAGGGGCAGGGGGTCAGGACTGGACATAGGACAATAAAATTTATTGTCCTATGTCCAGTCCTGACCCCTTTTCCCGCTGGGCCCCTCCATTCACGATGCACACGATGTATCAAACCAGACCCGCACGGATGATCAAGGGCGAGATCTCTGTCGCACCGGATAAATCAATCTCGCACCGCAGCCTCATTTTTTCCTCTCTGGCGGAGGGGGAATCCAGGATAGAAAACCTTCTGCCTGGCGAGGACGTCCTGAGAACCCTTGTCATAGTCAACCAACTTGGTGTTGAGACTTCACGGGACCCGCAAACTGTAAAACACGGCGAGAGTGTGGTCATTAAAGGGGCTGGTCTTCACGGTTATGCCAAACCAGACGCCGTCTTATACTGCGGCAATTCGGGTACCACGATGAGACTTTTTCTGGGACTTTTGGCCGGACAAAAATTTACATCGGTGTTGACAGGCGACGCATCACTCAACAGGCGCCCTATGGACAGGGTCATGGATCCCTTAAAAAAAATGGGGGCGTCTTTTAAAGTCTTTGAGCAGCAGAAAAAAAGAATGATCCAGACGGGTTCTGCTGACGGCGATGCTGGCTGTTTGTCCGGTATTCATTATCACATGCCTGTGGCGTCTGCCCAGGTTAAAACGGCGCTACTCCTTGCGGGGCTTAATGCCGCGGGGGAGACAAAGGTCACAGAACCCGGTCTTTCAAGAAATCACACCGAGATCATGCTCAAGGCCATGGGGGCAAATATTAAAACCAGCGGACTCTCTGTTGCCGTGAAGCCGGTTGCCTGCTTAAGACCCCTGGACATCACCATTCCCGGGGATATCTCCAGCGCTGCTTTTTTTATTGTGGCGGCCGTTGTTTTAAAGGGGTCCGATATTCTTTTGCGCAACATCAGTCTCAACCCGACACGGACCGGGATCCTTGACTGCCTGATCAGCATGGGTGCCGACATCAAGACAGAAAACCTGCGTGATGCAGGTGGAGAGATCGTCGGTGATCTGCGGGTCAGGGGATCAAGACTCAAAAACATTGCCATTGGCGGATCTTTGATTCCGCGTTTGATAGATGAGATCCCGATCCTGGCCCTTGCAGGCGCAGTGGCCGAGGGGACGATGACGGTCTCTGACGCCAAGGAGCTGCGTGTCAAGGAGTCAGATCGCATTCATGCGGTCTGTGCCGAATTTAAAAAACTAGGGGTTAATATTACAGAACGGCCCGATGGGTTTGTGATTGAGGGTGCCGGGGGAGCGGCCCCCTTTGGCAGGGCACATCCAGTGACGGTGTCTTCGCAAAAAAAGCAGATCCATTTATCAAGTTATGGTGATCACCGCATGGCGATGATGGAGACTGTGGCAGGATTATTACTTGATCAGCCTGCTGTGATCGATGATACGGCATGTGTGAACACATCATTCCCGCAATTCTTTAATCTGATGGGGCAGGTCATGATGGGTTGAATCAATCATTCATCACCAGTGCTGCAATCGATTGCCTCTTGAACAAAAAGGGCGTACAATACATTCATGACCGAAATGTCACACGAAAACATCGGCATTCTTTTAAGGGATAAAGATCCTGATGCGGTTCGTCATTTCATGAAGGATTTTTCCACCTCCTATTATACATTCTGTTTTAGACTGTGTCTCGAAAATGATGGTCCCGCTGGAGAGTTGTTTGTCACCACCATTAAGTACGCGGTCAAAAAAAATCGCGAGCTGGATGGGCATGCAGATATCTGGTTTTATCAGAGTCTGCACAAGGTCTGGGCGAAGATGGTACACACAAACAAAAAATTAAGGGAACAGACAAGTGAAATGAAATTTGACTGGTCGCGCAGGCTGGGCAGACAGCAGGAAGAGGCGTTAAAAATATTAAATCCGCTTGAGCGAGAAATTGTCCTGTATCGGTACGTCAACGGATTTGCTCTGCCAAAGATCGCGGCGATTACCGGTCTTCAAGAAGATCAGGTGACCGAGATATTCAGCACCGCGGTCGGCAGAATAGGGGATAAAGACAATCAGTAGTTTAATGTCTAGTCCTTCGACAACTTAATTTTTATCTTTCTAGATTGCTCAGGACTAGTGCTGAGCGTTTAATAATTTTCTAATAAAGAAAATTATTAAATTGTCGAAGCACTATGAATTTCAAAGTTGACAGAGCGCGGGTGCCCACCTCGCATAACGAGGAAACTCAACCGCGTCAAAGTCAAGTTGGTAACTTGAAAAAACGGATCGATCAAAGGGGGCCCTGTTGAAGTGTCAGGAAGCAAGATACATCCTTGATCAGGATTATATCGAGGGCGCGCATAACACACATCCCGATGAACTGCAGGTGCACCTGATTGCCTGCGCAAAATGCCGTAATCATCGTGATGAACTGGAAAACATCCACAAGGCATTCCAGGAAGATCCCGAGGTCAAACTGCCTCTTGCGATTGCAGACCTTGCCCAACAGGAGGTTCTGACTGCGACAAATGCAGGCAGAAAGAAATTCATTTTGTCTTTTTTGGCCGGTGGCATTGTGTTTCTGGTCCTGGGTTCGCTGGCACTGACATATTTTACAAAGAATAGGAAAGAGTCACCACCTGTGCATCAGGGCCAAGGTGAAACCGCGGTCCCTCCGGGTAAAGATGAAGAGACACCCCTTGCAGAGGCGCCAAATAATCATGCCACGGTTGAGGCCGTTTCTTTAAGACCGCCGGATCAGAATACAGTGGATCAGGTGGCGGACAGTTTCGCCAAAATTTCTCAGAAACTTGATCAGCCGGTGAAGGGTGAGTTGTCTCCAGAGGAGATTGATGATCCTGGTGCCAAAAATTTCAAGAAAAAAAATTTAGTAGATAAAAATGCTGCATCGGAGACAGATCAAGTACGACAACCTGGGGCATCGATCAACACGGATGATCCCGTCCAGAAAAAAAAGGAAGCACAGATTGATGATCATCAAAAAATCATCATACCCGAAAAACAGCCGGCGCAGTTAAATAAAAAAGAGGCAGCATTGAAACCAGTACAGGACAGAGGTGAAGATCTTAAAACGGGTGAAGCCCCAGACGCGCAGGATCATGGCCCGCTTCAAGAGGGTTTTGATTGGGATAAGATGTTTGGGGTGCAGAACGGCGGGCCTTTAAATACAGGCACAGCAGACACAGAATTAACATTGCAATCGGAGGACAATTTTAAAAACTCCGATATAGAACAAAACAAAAAAGAGGCGTTTGCAAGATTAAAAGATCTTGTCAAAAAGGAGTTTGCGATCAGCGATGAACAACCAGATGATGCTCGTGGCGACAATCAAGATGACAGTCAGGATCATGCGAACGAGCCTGAGAGCGAACATCACAAACCCGACAGCAGGGCTGACGATCAATCCCCCGATCGCCAGGGCAGGACAGAGGGGCCCGCATCGACCCAAAATGACATCATGGAGCGCCTGATGACAAACCTTGCAAAAGGGGATTTTGAATTCGGGTGTGATCATAAAAAAATCAATGAGCCATTTAAGGCAAGTTTTGACGCAGTTGATGTGACATTGGCAGGTGAAAATAACCGGGGTGCGGGGGGCGGGGATGCGGATGCTGCAGATGACAGCGAGGCAGTTTTGCCCGGTGCAATGGGTTTTCTTGCAGATTCGAAGGTGAGGATTGCCCCCGAGGACCTCAAATACTATCTTGGTTACCAACAGCAGGACAGGATTATTTACACCACGGGCAATGGTATCAAACCCGACATGGAAGAAATGCTTCCTATGGTGCTGAGAAATGCGGGGCCTGCATCAGACGAAGAACAGGATGGGCACGCAGAGTTTTTAAAAAACAAAAAGAGGGCCGCCGAAATAGTGAGCGAACTTGAGGAGGAAGACAGCGCGGATACAGCACGCACAGTGGCCGGGCAGGGACAACAAAAATCAGCCGACACACCTTTTGGCTTTGATGAGGGGCTTGATCAGGATGAAGGGTTTTATCTAAACTACTGCGAGGAGATTCAAAAAAAACATTAACAAAAACAATGCGATGATTCGGGGCGTCAAAGTCAAGTGAGTAACTTGAACTGAATAATTTGTTTCACTTTTTTGAGATTTGTTGTTTAATAACCTAAGTGGGTTTTTTCTACGCGGTTCGGCAACAATATTTTATGAGGTGCGAGCCCGCGTAGTACTTTCCGCTTTATGCGGGTAATGATTCAGAGGTATGAAACACACCATATCCATATTGGTCGAGAACGAGTTTGGAGCCCTTGCCCGTATTGCCGGGTTGTTTTCTGGCAGGGGATATAACATCGAATCACTCACAGTGGCGCCAACGCTTGATCCCGCGATTTCCAGAATGACCATCAATACCATTGGTGACGATCGCACAATCGAACAGATCATCAAGCAGCTCAACAGGCTGATCAGCGTTGTCAAGGTGAAGGACGTGACAGCGGAGGATCCGATTACCAAAAATCTCGCGCTGATCAAGGTCAATCTTAACAGGCGCAACAGGGACAAGCTCAAGTCCATCATTGCAGATTTTGATGCAATGATCACCATTTCCGATGACACCTGTTCGGTGATCCAGGCGGTTGCTGACGACGGTGGTATTATCAGACTGACGGAAGCATTAAAACCCTACGGGGTTATGGAGTTTGTATCGACGGGTTCTGTCGCGATACAAAAGGGCAAGCGGGTGATCAGGGCTTGATCTGTTCTCAGCCCACAGCCATGATCCGGCAATGGGCTAAGGGCTGGCTTGATGTATAGGAATTTCAAAGTCGACAGAGCGCGGGTGCATTCCTCGCAAAATGAAGGAATTCAACCGCGTTAAAGTCAAGTTAGTAACTTGTGCGGGTAACTTATGACTCAAGAAAAAAATTTTATTGCAAAAGAGGGGTACATTTTTTTGCTGATCACCGGCATTGTTGCGGTGGTGTTGTTTGTGTGGCATGTTTTTGCGGGAGTTGTGGGGGCCGTCTGTTTTTTGTTCTGTGTTTATTTTTTTCGCAATCCCCCGAGGCTCAAGCCGTACGCCTTGGACCAGCTGACTGCGCCAGCAGACGGGCGCGTTATTTTTATTGGGCGAGTCATCGAAAATCATTTTTTTAACAAGCCCATGCAGAAGATCAGTATCTTCATGTCTCCCTTTAATGTCCACGTTAACAGGGCCCCGATGACGGGTGAGGTCATGGGCAAAAGATACTGCAGGGGTGTTTTTTTGGCTGCGTTTGATGAGAGGGCAGGGGATCAAAACGAGAGATCGGCAGTGCTTTTAAAGACTGATGACGGGGATGATATTGTCTTTGTGCAGATTGCCGGTTGGTTTGCGCGCAGGATTGTCAGCTATCCCGAGAGGGGTGATCGTCTCCTGCAGGGGCAGATTTTTGGGCTGATCCGGTTTGGGTCGCGCATGGATATTTATTTTCCAGATACATTCGAGCCGGCGGTTGTGCTTAAACAAAAGGTTAGCGCCGGCAGGACGGTCATTGCCGCAAAGGGGAAGCAGGTATCATGAAGATCCAACGACAGGGCATGAAGCGGGGCGTAGCCCTTCTTCCCAATCTTTTAACAACGGCCAATCTGTTCTGTGGTTTTTTTTCGATCACAAAGGCCATTCAGGGGGATTATGTCTTTGCCGCGTGGATGATTATCCTCGCTGGTTTTTTTGACGGCCTCGATGGCAGACTGGCGCGGCTCACGCACACCCAGAGCGACTTTGGCATCGAGTACGACTCGCTCTCCGATCTGACCACCTTCTGTATGGCGCCGGCTGTGTTGATGTTTACATGGGCCCTTAATGGGTATGGAAAATTCGGCATTGCGGCCTGTTTTTTGTTCTTTGCGTGCGGGGCTTTAAGGCTTGCACGGTTTAATATTCAGGCGGATGGTGTCGAAAAAGTCAATTTTCAGGGGCTCCCCACTCCTTCAGGAGGCGGATTTTGTGCGGCCACGCTGGTTTTTCACAATCACCTGTTCGGGTCTCAATCCCCCCCGTCACTTGTGATCCTGATCATGGTGGTGGGCCTTGGTCTGTTAATGGTCAGCAACGTCAAGTATCGTTCGTTTAAAAAAATCAAGAGGGCGAGTTTTTTATTCATGATCTGCATGGTCGGGATCATCTTTATTGTTGCGGCCCAGCCGGAGGTCATGTTTTTTGTCATCGGTGTAGTGTATGTGACCTCTGGTATTATCGAATGGATCTGGAAATCCCCCGAAAAAATTCGCAATCTCAAGGATCTCATCCAGAGATTCTTTGACGAAAAGCGCAGGGACTCAGAATATTTCGACGAGGGGGACCTGGTCATCGACCCCGACGATGAGCCCATTGACGACGAAGACAATGATGTTGCCGTGCCCGTGTCTGTGCCCGAAGAAAAAAATCACAACGGGTAGACTTGTGCAATCCCTCTTAATAATATTTACACAGGGTATGAGAACCGACCTTATGCATTGTCGAAACGTGCTGATCCTGATTTGTTTTTTATGCCTGTCACCCTTGGGATCAAGAGGGGTTCATGCCGAGGGTCTGGATACAGACCTGTGTACCTATGACGGGATCCCCCTCTACGGGGCGGTTGAGGTCGACGAATACTTTGGTGACTTTACAGTCGAGATCGTTGATTCTTTTCCGGATCTCTACATTGAGGTCGTGGATATGTTTGCTGACGAATGCGGTGAGTGGGAGTTTGTAGAATCGTTCGGTGATTTTTCTGTGACGTTTGTAGAATACTTTGGTGACATCACTATTGAGTATGTCGACAGTTTTCCGGGGATTGGCTACGGCACGGATACTGTCGATGATGACCCGCCCGAAAACTGCGGGGATAATTACGAAGATGTAGACGAAGAATGCGATGACGGGAACACAACAGACGGTGACGGCTGCAGCAGTTATTGCGTGGATGAAACGGGAAGCGGCACTTATACCTCATACGGGTCCGGTTCATCCGATTCATCCGCATTGTTTTGCGCCCTCAATAACAATGCCTCTGAGGGTTTTACCCTTGGGCCTCTTGCAGTGATTATATCTTTTTTATGTTTGGTTTTCGTTGTGCGGGCTGCTGCCAACGTGAAGAAAACATAAGGGAATCATGGGGCCATGGCCTGCCTTGGGCTTCATATCGTAGATTGGCCTGCCGGGGTTTTAGTGTTTTTAAAGCCCCCCGAGGTGTTCTTAATAAATCCCCCAATAATACAAATCGTTTTGTGATGATGATGCCTCTGCAGAAAGAAGGTGTTTTTTCTTAGCAACTTGTCTTTTAAGATGGCGAGACATGGGCACAGGCACAGATAGGTGTGTCGTTTGACGGTACGGCATTTTTGGCTACGCAACCAGGTTGTACGAAATTTTTCAGGAGATATTATGCTGGGTACATTGCACAACAATATTCTTTTAATGAAACACGGGGCACTCCCGACAAGCGTGACGGCGAATAAATTTCTAGACTCATTTGGCGAGTCATGCACAGCGGTAGATGATGGGTATGTCCTGCGCCCCGTTGTGCCGGGGTTCTTTTTTACTGGGGAGCACGCCCCGCTCACGGGGTCAGGTGGGCACAGAAGCGGTCCCGCTTTCTCCACACAGGTCCCGTCCACAAAAGATCCTTATCTGCTGTCTGCGCCTGTTGTTGTGGGCAGTGTGACCCCGCCGCAGGTTGGACGAACCGTGTCGAAACTCTTTGAGGACACAGATCAACTGATGCGTTTTCGCCAGAGGATGGGGATTCTTCCCGAATATCTGGTGCACGAGGGGAGTCCCTGGCATTTGCGATCTGCGCAGCGCGTTGTTGACGAAACAGGTAAGGACGGAGGCCGATTGCTCAACGTCAATTTTGCCCGCGCTGATGGACGGTTTGTTGAGGTGACGCGGCCCGCAAGTGAGGATGATCCCTCATTTGTATTAGCGATTGGTCACGCACATCCAGAGATCAGTGTTACAGCCCTATGGCAGATGGCCGTGCAGGGACAGGGTGTTGTGCCCCTTGGTGTAGAGTTGGTGCTTTCCAGAATGGCCCTTGCCTCCATTGGCAGGTTTGCGGGCCTCGATGGTGAAAAACCCAGTCTCGTCGCACTTGAGATCGCGCGAAGGCTCTATGCCTTTCAAAACGAAAAGCCATTGCAAGTCAAGTTTTCAGGCACCAGCATCCGGATTCGAGCACAAGGCGACCTCACTGCTTCGCAGATAAAAAAATTGGGCGAAGCTGCGTCGCTGCGGGTTGAAACGCCAGAAAAAAGGCCAGTCCCAGGCATGGGGCCGGATCAAATGTCGAGCCTGCTTTTTGTTTACGCGACAGATGATGTCGCCATCATTAAGTTTTTAACACAACCGGCTCCCACTGTTGTCACAGACGTGTATATTAACCCCACTGTTGTCACAAACCCGTATATTGACCCCAGCATTGCCGACCTGTTCTGGATAGAGGATCTTCCGACCCACATCAGGACGGTGAGCAAGGCACGGGCAAGAAGCGGAAGGTAAAGCCCCCATCCCTCACCCCTTTGGTTTGACGTTCCACACCAGCGTTGCAAAAACGATGGACAGGACAGCGGCGCTTATCCACACAAGACTTACGGGGCCAAAATCGTAGGTGGTTTGCCCTTCGTAAATGACTTTTCCCGTCTCTATAAGATACCCGCTGACGCTGTCCTGCAGGGCTGTGGCGAGGTAACTGAACAGGCCGATCATCCCCATGGCGGCACCTGCAGCGCGCTTTGAAGAGATATCCACCGCCATGAGCCCACCGAGGTAACACAACAGCACACCCAGCGCGAAACCAAAGACAACCATACTCCCGATATCAAGCCATAGATGACCCTTTGGCAGATACAGGAAGGCCGCAAGAGACAGGGCGTACAGGATTCCAAAGATGAGCGCGATCCAATTGCGGCGGCTGTTAAAAAACCTGTCCGAGATGATACCGGAAAGGATGGTGCCGACAAGCCCGCTCATTTGAGAGGTCGACATGATCGTGGCTGCTGTCATGGTGTCATACCCCTTTTGTGTCCCCATAAAGACAATACCCCAACTCTCAATAGCATAACGCGCAATGTACATGCACGCGCTTGAGAGCCCCAGGACCCACACTGCAGGGTTTTTGATGACTTCCCTTTGCAACGCCCACACACTCTCCGTTGCCGGTGATTTGAGCGGGTCGTTGCGGTAAACGCCAGGCTGCGGTAAACCATAGGTTTGCGGGCGGTCATACATAAAGGCGTAAAAAAACACCGCCGCGCATGCGCAGATCACACCCGGTGCGATAAAACCCATCCGCCAGCCCCAGGTTGTGACAAAAAAGGCCGTACCAAGATAGGTGACAACAGCCCCGATGTTGTGGCTGGTGATCCAGACACCGTAATAGGTGCCGAGTTCGCGCGGGCTGTACCACTGTGATAAAGACACCACGCTCGATGCCGCCCCAAAGGACTGAAACCACCCGTTAAGTCCCCACAGTACAACAAAGAGAAAAAAGCCGTTCATCGAACCGAGGATCAGATGTACCACAGCGGACAAAAGGAGTCCGAGAGAAATAAACCTTTTGATGTTTAAGCGGTCCGCCAGAAATCCGTTGAAGAATTTTCCAAACGCGTAAGTCAAAAACAAGGCAGTCCCAATCTGCCCCAGTTGATTTGCATCAAAGATCTTGTCTTCCAGGAGGTGTTTTTTGACCACGGAAAAACTGAGTCTGCAGACATAATAAAATCCATACCCAAACGTTACCGACAAAAACACAGACCAACGCCTGCGCTGATAAATTTTTTTGATGGCTTCATGGTCGTTGGAAAAGACGGGCTTGTCCGCACCTGTTTTAAAGAAATCAATCAATTTGTGTAGCATGTTCGGGCATGTACAAAGCGGGGTGGGAAAATACAATGGAATAAAATATTTACTCCGTCTTGCTCATTTTCTGGCTCATTTTCCATGTTGTGTCATTGTGAGGGGCGTAAGTCCCGCGGCAATCCATTGATTCAATTGCCAAACATCATGCGATCATGACCCATCGTTTGTAAGACCCCTGAAAAAAACATTTGATTGCCTCTCTTGGGTTGATCTGATAGGAAGCGCGCACCTTTTTTTGGGACGGTTGGCCTTAATTTTTAAGATCACCGGCGGTCAAAGGTCTTCATGCGTTTTTCTTCCTTTTTTATAATCTGTCTCACACTGGTGACCAACGTTGCGCTGTGGGTTCTGGTCAGTCAGCCGCAGAACCCCGTTGCAAGCAGTATTCCCGTCAACAGCTTTTCGTTTAACCCTTACAAGGAAAACGAGAGCCCCTTTAAAAACAGCCAATTCACACGAGAGTCCATCGAGAAGGATATACAAATCATCTCCGAAAAAACACGCACCATCCGCATTTACACGGCTTTGTGGGGGCTTAATCAGGTGCCTGAGATAGCCAAAAAATACAACATGAGTGTTATTGCCTCGGCGCATCTGGGGCAGGGCTCAAAGCCCGAACAGGATGCCCTTGAAGTGGAGACCGCCATTAAAATGGCCGGCTTCCACCGCAATGTTTCGCGGCTGATCATTGGTAACGAGACACAGCTCAGAGCCGATATCCCAAAATCTGTCCTTGTTTCTTATCTCAAAAAGGCCCGCAAAAGATTAAGAACACAGGTCTCTAAGACAGAGGCATGGGATTACTGGCTCAATAACCCCGACCTTGTCAAAGAGGTCGACTTTATTGCCATTCACATCCTTCCGTACTGGATGGGGGTTCCGATTGAGGAGGCCGTCGACTACATGATCGACAAATACAACGCTGTCAAAAAGGCCTACCCCCACAAATTTGTGATCATCGCCGAGGCCGGATGGCCTAGTGCCGGGCCGCAGCGTATGAAAGCTGTGGCGTCGCAGGTCAATCAGGCCCGCTTTGTCCGCGAGTTTACAAAAAAAGCGGCCGAGCTTAACATAAGCTACAACATCATCGAGGCCTTTGACCAGCCGTGGAAGTACCGTATTGAGGGGACAGCAGGCGAACACTGGGGGATAATGGATGCCAAACGCAGGCCAAAGTTTCCGTTTGAGGGACCGGTCCTTGAAGATCCCAACTGGAAGTACTGGGCCATCACGTCAACGCTGCTTGGTTTTTTTTCATCGAGCCTTTTTATGTTCCGGCGCCGCAATCTAAGAAAACGCGGGCAGATCCTTTCTGTTGTGATTTTTCAGCTGGGTGCCGCCCTTGTCACACAAATGTCGCGTGAGATGTCCGGCGAATACATGACCCCGCAGGACATCGTATTCTGGTGTGTCATGGTCACCATGCAGGTCCTGTTGGCAATCATTCTCCTCACCGATTCGGTCGAGGTCGCCGATGTCATCGGCCACAAACCCTTAAAACGCAGGTTTATCCCCCTTGCCAAGTCAGATCGCGACTACCCGTTTGTCTCGATCCACCTTGCCTGCTGCAAAGAGCCGCCGGAGATGGTTATCGCCACCCTGGAGAGCCTGTCAATACTTGACTACCCTGACTTTGAGGTGATCGTTGTCGACAACAACACCCCCGATGAAGCTCTGTGGCGGCCCGTTGAACAACGGTGTCGGGAACTCGGCAGTCGGTTTCGTTTTTTTACCCTCGGCAAATACCCGGGATTCAAGGCGGGGGCCCTTAATTTTGCACTCAAGCACACCAACCCGCGCGCTAAAGTTATCGGTGTGATTGATGCCGATTACGTTGTGGAAAAAGACTGGCTCACGGCCACCATGCCTTATTTTGATGACCCGCTTGTGGGGCTTGTCCAGTGCCCGCAGGAACACCGCAACTACGAAGGGAGTGTTTTTCAGCGCATGACCAACGACGAGTACGCGGGTTTTTTTAGGATCGGCATGGTGCAGCGCAACGAGGACAACGCGATTATCCAGCATGGCACGATGACGCTCGTCAATCGTGCTTTTCTTGACACACTTAACGGCTGGGCAGAGTGGTGCATTACAGAGGATGCCGAACTCGGTTTAAGGCTTTTTAAGGCAGGCAAAAAATCAATCTACATCGATCATATTATGGGGCGCGGTCTTGTGCCCGATTCTTACGAGGCCTACGCGCGTCAAAGATTCCGCTGGGCTTATGGCGCCATGCGCATCATGCGCCATCATTTTAAGAGCCTGTTTGGTTTTCAAAAGGGGCTCACACGCGCCCAGCGTTACCAGTTTATCAAGGGATGGCTCCCGTGGGTGGGTGACTGTCTTCACATGTTCTTTACATTTGCCGCAGTGGTGTGGAGTGTGGTCCTTGTGTGGGACCCCTTGTATACCGAATTTCCCGACGACATTTTTATCTACCCAGCCCTCGCGCTGGTGATCTTAAGGATCTTCGGCACGTTCTTTACCTACATGACGCGCGTTAAAATTGGCAAACCAAGGACACTGCTCGCGATGATTGCTGGGGGGTCTCTCACACACAAGATCGCGCGCGCAGTCTTAAGGGGTTTGTTTTCAAACTCACTTCCCTTTTATCGCACACCCAAGCTGGCACAGGCTGCCCCGCTTTTACGCAGTCTCTTTAATGTTCGCGAAGAGTTTTTTTTAATGGGACTTCTTTTTACCTGTGTGTATTTTGTTCAGCGTGAATTTGGCTGGGTGAATGACGAGGCCGTGCTCTGGATCTCCGCCCTTGGTATTCAAACATTTCCATATCTCTCGGCCATCACGGCCGCGATTGTGGCGGGACTTTTTCACACCCCCGAAAAGAAGCTGTCGATTTAGACAGCATCCCCGATACACGATACACGACACACGAAAAAAATGCCAGTCATTCCGTGTATCGTATGTATATCGTATATCGTGTGAGTCTGTTTGATTTAAGGTCTAAATCGACAGCCTCAAAAAGAGCAGGTGAAACTTCTGGGAAGCCGGGCTGCAGGTTGAAGGTTTTTGGACCTCATTGCTGTCTGAAGCAAATCACCAACTCTCCCTCACCGTTGTTACAACAAAATCGAGGATCTCAATCTCGGCTGTGCTTTCGGAGAGCAGGTGAAACGAAAAACTTGAGCGTGCCTTTTTGTTTTGTATTTCAAATGTGAACTCGGATTCTTCGCCCGCTTTGAGTGCGGGGATATCGGGTGCTACCGCATCAGAATCAGCCTCTCTCTCTTTTAAAAACATCTTGAGCCTTGCCCCCTGTTTTTCTGTCTTGATGGCGCGCCATCTTAAGGTGACGGTGGTGCGCGAACCTGCCGGGAAATTGAGATACTGCGCGCCGATCAGGCTGTCTGTCCATTGATCCTTCCACGGAGTGATTTTGATCCTGCGCGCGCTCCCGATAAATCTCAAGGTCTGTGTCTTTAAAAAACGCGAGATGCTTTGATCGAGCCATGCGGCCTTTTTGGCAAGTATACCGCACGATGCGCCGTTTGTTTCCTGACAGTCTGCAAAACCAATCAGGGACTTTGATGTGCACAAGTTGCTTGTGCCCATGTCGGAACATTCGCTGCGCTTGCCTGATTTATCGAGCCAGCGCAGGCGACCGGCGGTGTACGAAACCATCTCCCTTGGTTTTGTGTATGAGCGAAACAGACTGCGACCGGACAGGGCAGGATTAATCTCACCCCCAAAATAATCGAGGATAGAGACCGTCGTGTCGATGACGCCGTAAGTCCCTTTGTTGATTTTGGGGAGCGTCGCGCCCTCGGGGGCAAAAACAATATTGAGCCCCCAACTGCTCACCCAGTCTGCCAAAGCCGCCCCGTGAGACTCGTCTGATGTGACAATCACCAGCGTGTTAGCAAGCACCCCACTTTTTTTAAGTGATTTAAAAAAAGTATCCAGCGAATCATCAAGGCAGGCAATGGCTGCGTGACCGCGGTCCGAAAACCTTTTGAGGCAGTCTGCAGGCGGGTTGTAGGGCTGATGTGTCCCGACGGTGAGCAGGGTTAAAAACCACGGTGATTTTTCTTTTTTTATTTCGTCAATATATTGAAGCGTCCCCTTAAAAAATGCCCTGTCATCAACACCCCAACCGGGAATCTTGCGGCCCTTTTTTTTCTTTTGAAACCACTCGCGGCCATAAACCTTGTCAAAACCCATGATCGGCATGATGGTGTCCTTGGACATAAACTCAAGCCCTGCCCCCTGAAGGTAGTGGGTGGCAAACCCCATTTTTTTAAGCTGTGCGGGCAGGCACTGAACGGCCCTCTCCGGGCTGTTCTGCAGCTGATAGGCCTTGGGGGTTGTCCATGAGAGTTTGTTGTAATCGGCACACAGGATCGCGTACAGGCCGCGTATGGTCTGATGCCCATGTACAATAAAGTCCGGCGTGATCATGCCGTTTTTGGCGAGCTTGCTTAAGCGGGGCATTTGTATTTCTGATGCATTGATGTCAAAGTGTTTTCTCGCCTGTTCCAGATAGAGGCCGGGGATCCCTTCGAGAATAATTAAAAGCACATTTTTTGCTTTGCCGCTGTCGATCAGTCTCTCGCCTGAGAGGTCCTGCAAGACCATAGTGTCGGCACTTAAGACACCGGTGGGTCTTAAATAGTTGATCGCCTCGACAACGAGCCAGTGTACGGGGTTGTACTGGGCAGAGAGATTGGCCCCCTGACGCGCAACATTAATGGACAGGCTGTGCAGGAGGGTCACAAGCAACAAGAGAGCGAAGGCAAGACCCAGTTTTAACCAGCCCAGACAAACCCTTGCAGGCAGCACCAGAAGTCCGCCGGAAAAACCAAACAGCAGCAGATGCAGCCCAAAGAGATACCCCCCGCCGGTCAGCGAGTTAACAATAAATTCGTTGTCGGTGATAAAGGTGTAGTCACTCCACGAGGGGAGCCTTGCAATCGCGTCAAGGAGCGAAAAACTCCCGGTGAGAATTGCGGCCCACAAAAAAATAACAAGTGGTCTTAAATAACGCGGCAGGGAAAGCGAGGCCAGTGTGACAACAAAACCAACGACAATGTCCGACAAAAGACCGGCCAGGGTAAACTGCGAGAGGGTCAACCTGACGAGGGACGGGAGCAGACCAAGGAGCAGGGTAAAAAAAAGAACGACACGCAGCAGACGCTTGTTATCTGGGAGAAAGAGGCCGATGCTGTGTATATTGAAACTTTTCATTGAGGGCTGTTTATGCCTGCCGTGTTTTCGAGGTTTATCAGCACACGCAACGATCCGCAAGTGTAATGGCCTTTGAAATAATGGCGAGCCCCTCATCGATCTCGGCCTTGGTGATTGTGAGCGGCGGCGCGATAAAGATGTAGTTCCAACGCACAAAGGTGAACATCCCAAGCTCCCTTATTTTTGCAGCGACATCGGTCATCACCCCCATCTCTTTTGCGGTGGCGTTCCACGGGGCCATGGGTTCCTTTGTTGTTCTGTTTTTGACGAGTTCGATACAGCCAAAGAGGGCGGTGTTTCTAAAGTCTCCGATGGACGGGTGTTTTAATTTCATCTTTTCTACTTCAATATCCACATACCGCCCCATCTCTCGGGCATTTTGTATGAGATTTTCGTCTTCGTACACCTTGAGACACGCCAGCGCCGCGGCGCAACCCACCGCATGAGCGGAGTAGGTCAGACCAAGGAGCAGCGGTTTTGTGTCGAAGGCCTTGCAGATTTTTTCGGAGACAATGATCCCGCCCAGGGGGACATAACCTGATGTGAGCCCCTTTGCCATCACGATGATGTCGGGTTCGACATCGTAGTTTTGAATCCCAAACCACTGACCACAGCGCCCAAAGCCGCTCATGACCTCGTCGGCGATCAGCACAATGCCGTAGCGGTCTGCGATTTCCCTCATGCGTTTCCAGTAATCGGGGGGGTACTTGATGCAGCCCGACGATCCGGATTCTCCTTCCATAAGAATGGCCGCAATACTGTCCGGCCCTTCAAACTTGATGACCCTCTCTACATGGGCCGCGCATTCACGTTTACACGAGGAGATTTCTTGCGACCATGAACAGCGGTAGCAGTAAGGGTCTTCTACGTGAACAACACCGGGCATGGCGCAGCGGTCGACTTCAAATTTGCGAGGGTCACCACCCGCCGATACCGCGCCGTAAGAGGCACCGTGAAACGAGCGGTAACGTGTGATGATCTTATGACGCCCGGTATACAGGCGTGCAAGCTTGATGGCGTTTTCAATGGCCTCGGCCCCGGCGTTGGTAAAAAATGTTTTTTTAAGACTGCCGGGGGAGATCTCTGCGAGTTTTTTTCCCAGAAGCCCCCTTGGTTCTGTGGCCATACCCGGATACACATAACTCACCTCGCTCATTTGCTTTGCCACGGCCTCGGCAATTTTGGGATGACCGTGCCCGATGTTGACATTCATGAGCTGTGAGGAAAAATCGATGTATTTTTTACCATCCCTGTCGTAGATATAAACACCCTTTGCCCTCTCGATATTGATGGGATTGAGTCCGCTCTGAGCCGACCAGCTGAACAGAGTGTATTCCAGATTGTTTTTTAGAATCGCTTCTTTATTCATATCAGAACCTTTCCATTTGCATTGATCTACGTTAGTGTCTGTCGGAAAACCCTCGATTTGAACAACAATAGAGGATCGTCATCGCGAGCGAAGCGTGGCGATCTCCCGGATATCAATTGGTTACGGGAGATTGCTTCGTCGCTAGCGCTCCTCGCAATGACGTAAACAGGGCTTTCCCGACAGACTCTACTTACATCTCCGGCGTATTGCGTTTAATAAAGCGACCAGCGCCGCGTTGCACGTCCAGTTTGCCTTGATCGTATTGCACCCTGCCGTTCACCACAACCCATGTGGGGGCCCCTTTGGTTTTAAATCCTTCGAAGATGCTTGTGTCGTTGCGCTGATGATGGGTCTTTGCCGAGATCACGCCCTCGGTGTTTGGGTCCCAGATCACGATATCGGCATCAGACCCCACCATGATGGCGCCCTTGCGCGGGTACATCCCAAAAAGTTTTGCAGGTCGCGTGCACAGAATATCAACAAACTGGTTAAGGTTGATCCTGTTTTCTGTGACCCCGTAGGTGTAAATCAGACCCACACGGTTTTCAATCCCGGCGGCCCCGTTGGGGATTTTTCTAAAATCGCCCCGGCCCAGTTCCTTTTGCCCTTTAAGATGAAAGGGGCAGTGATCGGTGGCAACGGTCTGCAGCTGACCCGCCTTGAGCGCGCCCCACAGGGCGTCTGCATGTCCCCTGGGACGGATGGGGGGACTCATCACGTAGGCGGCACCCAAAAAATCTGGTTTTTCGTAAACGCTGTCATCCAAAAGAAGATACTGTGGACAGGTCTCACCATACACAGAGAGCCCCATGGCCCTCGCCCTGCTGATCGCTTCTACTGCTTCTCGGCAGGTGACATGCACCACATACACCGGCACATCAACAGCTTTAGCGAGCATGGTAAAACGGTTGGTGGCCTCGCCTTCGACATAAGAGGGTCGGGATTTTTCGTGGTACTTTGGTTCAAGTTTTCCCTCCGAAGCAAGCCTGTCCTGCAAAAGGGCCACGACCTCGCCGTTCTCGCAGTGGGCGGAAACCAGTGCCCCAAGAGACTTTGCGGTTTTTAATATGGACATGAGTTCTCCATCATCCACCATGATGGCCCCCTTGTAGGCCATAAACGCCTTGAAGGAGGTGACCCCCTCTTCGCGGACACACTGTGCCATTTCTTTTTTAACCTGATCGCCGTACCACGTGATTGCCATGTGATAGCCGTAATCAGAGACCGCCTTTTTTGATTTTTCTTTCCAATTGTTTAATGCCTCGATCAAGGACTGTTGTTTTGCTGGCACCACAAAATCGATGACAGAGGTGGTCCCGCCCGCAATGCCTGCAGCGGTGCCGGATTCAAAATCATCGGTGGAGACCTCTCCCATAAAGGGGAGTTCAAGGTGGGTGTGCGCGTCCACGGCGCCGGGAAAGACATAATGCCCCCTGGCATCGATCACGCGGTCAGCCTTGTAATCTAAGGCATTGCCGATCGCCTTGATGACGCCATCTTCGATGTAGATATCAGAAAAATAACGATCAAGCGCGGTGATGATCTCACCATTTTTTACAAGCAGACGTGACACAATATTCTCCTTTTTATGTTGTTTCCCGACAGACTCCATTTAGTGTCTGTCGGGAAATGCCTCAATTTGACCGATAATGAGTGGATCGTCATCGCGAGCGAAGCGTGGCGATCTCCATAAATCAATTGGTTACGGGAGATTGCTTCGTCGCTTCGCTTCTCGCAAAGACGAAAATCGTCCTTTCCCGACAGACTCTATTTAAATCTCAAACATCTTGTCGTAGGTCTCGGGTCTGCGGTCCCTGAAAAACTGCCAGACCTTTCTGACCTCTTCGATCATGTCGAGGTCGAGTGTCGAGATGAGCAGTTCGTCTTTGTCCTCCGAGGCCATGTTAAGGATCTGCCCTCTGGGATCTACGTGATAGCTGCTCCCATAGAATTTTCCGATCTCCCAGGGCGGTTCGACCCCGACCCTGTTGATGCAGCCCATAAAATAACCGTTGGCGACGGCGTGCGCGGGTTGTTCGAGTTTCCACAAGTACTGCGACAGCCCCGCAACAGTGGCGGAGGGGTTGTAGACAATCTCGGCCCCGTTTAAACCGAGGATACGCGCCCCTTCGGGAAAGTGCCTGTCATAGCAGATGTAGACACCTACCTTTGCGTAGCGTGTTTGAAAGACAGGGTAGGCCTTGTCCCCCGGTTTAAAGAAAAACTTTTCC
>JADGCS010000066.1 GCA_015228875.1 Deltaproteobacteria bacterium
ACAACCCCACGCTGGGGCTTATTTTGTGTGCAGACAAAAACGACACGGTTGTTAAATATACTTTGGGTAAGGACCAGAAAAAAACCATTTTTGCCAGTCGCTACAAACTGTATCTTCCCAGTGAGGCTGAGCTTAAGGCAGAAATACAACGCGAAGTAAGGTTTCTTTCTGATCCAAAAAGGAAGGATGGGGGTAAATAATAAAACAGCACGTTAACATGTGATTACGGAGTTTGGGCAGTTGATGACTGCCCAAAGTGGCCTTCGTGCACTTATGATCATCCAAGACGGAGTAAATCAAAAACACAAAATTTTAGGGTGAATATTATGCAATTTTGTTTTTGTTTGGCCCTTACGCAAGCAAAAGGCCGGAAACCTTAAAACATCGCATGACGCCACGATTAAATTACACCGATTTTTATGCAATTATACCTTGATGAGGTTTAAGAGTTCCGAGACGGCCTCGTAAGGATTTATTTTGTTTTCCAAAAGCCTTTTTTGAATAGAACTGTATGGGGGCGCTGACTCAAAGAGCATTAAGAGTTTACTCCGCATCTCCGAAGAAAAAACATCGAGACAATGTTGAACAGCGTCATGTTGGGATGCCTTGTAACCATGAGGCTCTTTTTTACAGGTTCTGTGTGACTGAATCTGCTGGATCACCTCTAAAATACCATCGTTAATACCATCGTTTTTGACCGCAACGGTCTTCATGACCGGCACACTCCAATCACCGGGGTGCATTTCTGAAAGGGCAATGAGTTCGTTAAATATGCGATCGGCCCCCTCCCTGTCGGCCTTATTGACCACAAAGATGTCTGCAATCTCCATCAAGCCTGCCTTCATGGTCTGGATCGTGTCCCCCGACTCGGGGACAAGGACAACAAGCGTGGTGTCGGCCACCGACATGATATCCAGCTCCGTCTGCCCCACCCCCACAGTCTCAATAATGATTTCATCAACACCGAACGCTTTAAGGAGCATCACCATGTCTCGTGTCGCCCGCGATAATCCGCCATGAGCGCCCCTTGAACCGACAGACCGGATAAAAACACCCTCGTCAGCATTGTGATCCTGCATCCGGATACGGTCCCCAAGCACCGCACCACCGCTGAAAGGGCTTGAAGGATCTATGGCAAGAACCCCAACCTTTTTTCCCTGACCACGCAACACCCTGATCATCTTGTCCACAAGTGTTGATTTACCGGCCCCAGGGGGACCTGTCACCCCAACCACCAAGGCATGCCCCCCTTTCGAATAAACCTCCGCCATGATTTTAAGCAGATCCTCGTGACGATTTTCGACGTAAGTCAAGAGGCGGGCAAGCGAACGCTTATCCCCTTTAAACATGTTGTGGATGAGTTTCTGGGAGGCTTTTTCCAAGGACAAACCGTGCTCCGAATCAACTAGACCCGGAGCACGTACCAAGTGATAATTTTTTCAAACCCAAAAGAGTGGACAAGGCAGGCAGATCAGCAAAAACAAGTTACTATACTGGGCGACATAAGTCATTGCGAGGAGCGTAAGCGACGCGGCAATCTCTTTGCTCCAGATGACGATGCCTGTTCTTCCAGCAAAGACTCATGACGTCATGTACAACTTGACTTAGACGCGGCTGATTTACTTCGTTTTGCAAGAAATGCAACCGCGCGCTATCGACGTTGAAATGCCTACACATCAAGTTACTAACTTGACTTTGACGCGGTTGAATTCCTTCATTTTGCGAGGAATGCACCCGCGCTCTGTCGACTTTGAAGTTCCTACACATTAAACTACAAAATAGACCCCAATTTGAGGGCAAGCCCCATATCGCCCTTCACTTTAAGTTTGCCAGTCATGAACGCCATTTGGGGATTCACCTTTTTTTCTACAATATCTGACAGATCTTCGAGTTTTATCGAGACCGTGCAGTTTGGGCTGGCGCAGGCACCCTTTGAAACATAATCGGTGGTTTTTGTTAAGTCGATCGTCCAGGTCTCAGGGGTATCCCCCAGTATCTCAAACTGATAGATCGAATTAATCCCCTTTGCCTTGTCGGGGTTTGAATTTAATTTTTCGGTGATTTTACCATTAAAGATTTCTTCTGATGTCATGTGTGGTCTCCTTTTGAAAAAAATGATTTGAGCAACCAAGTTCAAACTTAAACGTGTCTCGATATATTATTTGTGATCCACGAAGGCAAGTTAAGAACTCTGACAAAATTGCAAAACCCCGCTCGTCAAACAAGTTACTAACTTGACTTTGACGCGGTTGAATGCCTCTATTTTGCGAGGAATGCACCCGCGCTCTGTCAACCTTGAAATTCCTATACATCAAGCCCCTCAACAAAAAAAGGTATCCTGATCAGTCCCGCCAAATACTCGCTCAGTGGATGCGTAGAGAAATAGACATACATCTTGTAAAACCAGTGACCCGTCATCAGCACCATGCAAAGCCCCGCCACAAATGCATAAAACCCCTTGGGATACTCATGGTTCTTTGATATTAAGTTAAACTTTAATTTAATAGATCTAACAAGATAAAATATAAAAAGAATATACAATATAGGCGCGCCCGCATTAAGCCTGACAGCCTGAAGGATCTCTCCCCTGGGGATCAACAGAAAGGCCCTGGTCAATCCGCACCCCAAACAGTCCATTTTAAAGATTGATTTGTAAACGCACAGGGAATGATGGGGCAGTTGATCAACGGTCACAAAAAAACCGCCGCCTAATATAAGTACCAAAAAAAAGAGAGGTGTGTATGAAACCAAACGGGACAACATCGGGTGCAGGACTATTTTTGAGCCTGCTTTTCTGCAAGCTCGGTGATCACCGGCAACACAAAACGCGTGCCTTGATAGGCCTTGACTATCAGGACAACGATAAGAACAAGCAGTCCCAGTGAAACAAACACGTTGAGAATCCCAAAGACAATACCTACAAAAGGTACCAGCGAAAGGACCGTTGAAATCAGAAAATAGGCGATGCAGGCCACCGACAAAAATATCGAATGCCAGGCATGAAACTTCACCGTTTTATTATCTTTTTCGATCAAAAGAAAAATAAGCCCCGTCAACCAGCCGCAAAGATAACACAACGCGGAGGCCAGATGAGGATCAAGCCCCGAACTTTGTGTGGGTGTCTGATTTGGCGCACCAGTCATAATTTCCTCCCAAAATAAACATTCAATGTCATAAAAACCTTGTACTCCAAAAAAATCCCGATATTGTGTCCGCCGATCATAATACACATCCTTGCAAAATCCAAACGATATTTAAAGCCTCACATTTCGTGAAACACCAACACAACACACTAAACATAAAAACCATCCAACAGCGTCCCGTATTTTTTGCAGACCACTTTACGCTTCACCTTAAGTGTCGGCGTTAATTCGCCGGATTCTATAGAGAAATCCATCGGCAAAATCGCAAACTTTTTAATCGTCTCGTACCGTGCGAGTTGTTTGTTTTTCTCCTCGATGCGTGTTTTAATCAGCTCGTAAATTTTTTCGTTGTTCACCAGATCCTCGTACTGTTTAAAGGGAATGTGGTGATGACTGGCATATTTTATAATCTCTTCCCGATCGAGAGTGACCAACGCCGATAAGAATTTTCGTTTGTCTCCGTGCACAACAAACTGCGAGATATAAGGGTCAAGCTTCATGATATTTTCTATGTTCTGCGGGGCGACATTTTTTCCCGCCGCTGTGACGATGATATCTTTTTTTCGGTCTGTGATCTTTAAAAAGCCTTCTTCGTCAAACTCGCCAATATCCCCGGTGTGAAACCAGCCATCGGCGTCAATGGCCTCGTCCGTTGCCTGCTGGTTCTTGTAATATCCCTTAAAGACCATCTTTCCCCGGACTAAAATCTCCCCATCGCCCGCTATTTTAAACTCAGCCCCCTCGATAGGTTTGCCCACAGTCCCAAACTTCATCTCGTTAAACCTGTTGACCGATACGGCCGCAGTCGTCTCGGTCAGACCATACCCCTCCAGCACGTCGACCCCGAAGGCCTTAAAGAAAGAGGCAACCTCTGTGGATAGAGGGGCACCTCCAGAGACAAAAAATACGATCCTCCCTCCCAGTTTATTGTGCAATTGAGAAAAGACCAGCTTGTGCGCGATCCTCTGCTTTAATGCGAGCCACAAAGGGACCTTTTGTTTATTGAGCAGGAGCCTTGAATACTGTTGCCCCACATCAAGCGCCCAGTAGAAAATCTTTTTTTTATTTGAAGAGCCGCCCTCAACACTCTGCAGGGTTCTCGCATGAATTTTTTCGAATATTCTGGGAACACTCACCATAAAATGAGGTTTAACATCCTTGATGTTATCGATCAGCCTGTCGACACTCTCCGCATAGCACTGCACAAAACCGGCACGCACATGAAAAAACTGAACAACCCGCGCAAGAATATGTGCAAAGGGAAGAAAAACCAGCGTCTCATAATGAGGTTCAAAGACAAACACCTTAAAACAGGCATCGACTTCTCTGATAAAGTTATCGTGAGTCAACACAGCCCCTTTGGGGTTTCCCGTCGTGCCAGAGGTATAAACAAAAGAGGCATCTGTATCAGGCGTGATTGTTTTTAATGAATCATGATAAACGGAAGCACCTTTTTCGCTGCCCAGAATCATGAGTTCATCGAGGGAATAGACACCTTCCTGGCTGCTGGTGGATTCGGGATTCTCAAAGTAGATGATTTGTGTGAGTTGATGCAGATCCTTGTAGACGCTGACCACTTTTTTAAACTGCGCCTTGTTTTCGACAAAGATAAGGCGTGCCTGTGAGTCTTCGATAATGTACTTCACCTGCTCTGCAGTGCTGGACTCGTAGATGGGAACCACCACACAGCCTGCGGCGAGGATTGCCAGATCAGCCATGGTCCATTCGTAACGCGTCTTTGACAAAATACAGACCCTGTCACCCTTTTTGAGACCTATGTGTCTTAAACCGCCCGCAATATTTTGTACCTTGGTCCTGACCGTCTGCCAGTCAACCGCCCGCCACTCGCCATCTTCTACAAATCTGAAACAGGTCTTGTCTTTGCACCGCTGTGCCGACTCTTCAAAAACTTCAACGAGATTTTTTGCGCCCATAGTATTTCCCCCTGTTTTTTCAATGAATGTCTGTCGGGAAATGCCCTGTTTCGTAGGAGTCCTGAAAAATCATGTCCCGTGACAAAATGTGAAAACATGATTTTTCAGGGTTTGAAATATTTTGCAAGCGGCAAAATTTTCAAACTTCCGGAGAAACAGGGTCTTTCCCGACGGACACGGTATCACTCAAATGCATCGGGCATGAACTCGATTGTTTTTCTCCCGTCCCGTGTTTCATCGATCGCGATGACCGAAAAAAAAGGGATGAGTTGACTCCACCCCTTATTTTTAAAAAGAAGCGCGTGTGCTGTTTTTTTTATCCTGTTGATCTTTTCCGACGAGAGGGATTCGAGCGCAGAACCGTAAGCCCCCCCAACCCTTCTGCGAATCTCAACAAAGTAAAGACAGTTCTGCTTTTGAGCCACCAGATCAATCTCGCCGTATCGGGTATTCATGTTCCGGCCAATGATCTTGTACCCACGCTTAATAAGATACTGCTCTGCCTCATCCTCGCCCTCTGCCCCAATCTGTTTCTTGGTCAGCTCCATACCCATCAGCCCCGTCTGTCATCGAGGCTGTCGATCTAGACAGCCTCCATAAAAAAAGCTCTCACCTGCCACATTATTGTCTGACAACATTTAAGACATGCTTGATGTTTTCGATAGCCGCCATCACCTTGCGCAGCGCCTCGATATCCCTGATATTCAAATCAAATGATAATCGTGCAATCCCGTCCTGCTGCGACTTGACCATCACCTTGCTGATATTGACGTTACGTTCCGAGATAACCCTGGTGATTTCTGCCAGAATCCCGGTTCTGTCCTCGGTGATAATAAGAACGCGGGCGAGACTGTCCTGCGACGTGTTTTTATTCCACGCCACCTGAACTTTTCTGTCTGGATCCACACTGAGCATCCGGGCACATTCGGAACGGTGCACAGCGACGCCGCGTCCCCTGGTCACATACCCCTGAATCGAATCTCCATTGACCGGGTTACAACACTTGCCAAATGTGACCAGCATCCCGTCCTGTTGATCCACAAGAATCAGATTTTTGTTTTTGGCTGTCACCTTCTGAAACATTTTTCTGATGACATTTTCTCCCTCAAGACCAAGGCCCTGCTCAGACTTTTCTGTCTCGTCCTTTTCACTCACATGGGGATACACAATATTAAGAACCTGTTTGGGGCTGTATTTACCGTAAACAATGGCTGTATAAAAATCTTCGATACTGGCAATATTTTTTTCCTTGAGAAAAGCACTGAATTCGAGAGTTTTGACAACCTTGGCAGGTGCCGCTTTCTCCTTGCGGCAGGCCGTTTCAAAAATATTTCTGCCAATCTGGATGCTCTTCTCCCTCTGTTCTTTGCGCATGAACTGCCGTATGTGCGTCTTTGCCTTTGACGTCACCACAAAATCAAGCCAGTCCTTGCTGGGAACCCTGTTCTTGTTGCTGATGATTTCAACAGTGTCACCGCTCTCGAGCTTGTGATTAAGGGTCACCATCCTGCCGTTGACCCTCGCCCCCGCACAGGCATTGCCGACAGCGGAATGAATGGCGTACGCAAAATCAACGGGGGTCGACCCGATACTCAGATTTTTAAGATCCCCCTTGGGGGTAAAAACAAAAATCTCCTCTTCGAAAAGATCAAGTTTAACCGCGTTAACAAAATCCACAGAATCCTTTAACTCCGTCTGCCAGTTCACAAGCTGTTTGAGCCACGCAATCTTTTCTTCGTCCCTGGTATCAAGCCGTCCATCTGTTTTGTACTTCCAGTGCGCCGCAATCCCTTTCTCTGCAATCTCGTGCATGTCGAAGGTTCTCAGTTGAAACTCGACGCGCTCCGCCTCAAAGCAGACCACCGTCGTGTGCAACGACTTGTAGTTATTGGGCTTGGGCATCGCGATATAATCCTTAAATCTCCCCTGAATGGGGCGCCAGAGCGCATGAATGTGCCCCAAGATCTCATAGCAGTGCTCTATGGTGGGGACCAACACCCTAAAAGCCAGAAGATCGTGCACATCGTCCAGCGAAATCTCCTGCTTTTTCATTTTTCTGTACACGCTGTACGGTTTCTTGACCCGACAGCTGATATTAAAATCCTTGATCGTCTGCCCCACCTGTTTGCCCAGCACCTCGATAACCTTTTTCATGTAGGTTTCGTGTTTTTTATAAAGCCTTTGTGTCCTGACACTGATCTGCTTGTACAGGGTTGGTTTTAAAAACTTGAAAGAGTATTCTTCAAGGTCCTCTTTGATCCAGTAAATCCCCATACGCCCGGCTATGGGAGCGTAGATGTCGAGTGTCTCCTGCGATATACTGACCTGCTTTGCCTCCGACATAAACTGCAGGGTGCGCATGTTGTTAAGACGATCCGCCAGTTTGACCATGATCACACGGATGTCCTTTGACATCGCCATGATCATTTTTCTGTAATACTCTGCCTGTCTGTCTTCCTGCTTTGAAAATTTGATTTGCGAAATCTTGGTGACCCCGTCAACAATATCAGCCACCTCATCCCCAAAAGTTTTTCTGATGTCGTCTTTGGTGACGGGTGTGTCTTCGATCGTATCATGAAGAATCGCCGCAATAATGCTGTTGGCGTCCATTTTAAGCTGTGCCAGGATCTTGCCAACATCAAGAGGGTGCGTCAGATAGGGCTCCCCCGATTTTCTTTTCTGTCCTTCATGCGCCCTGGATGAAAACTCAAACGCCTCCCGGATTTTCTTTTCATCTATATCTTCGCGGTACTTTTTTATTTCGTCTATAATTTCGTCTATGGTAATCACTTTTTTATTTTTCCAAATTATTTTTGATGATGTTTTTCATTTCTGCAACACAGCGTTCAAAATCATCGTTGACCACAACGTGTTGATACTCGTCTGTGTGCGCCATCTCGTCCCTGGCCCTGTTAAGCCTTTTGGCTATCTCACGATCAGAGTCCCTGCCACGCCTCGTCAACCGTTTTTTAAGTTCGTCAATCTCAACCGTCTTTATAAAGATGAGTACGGCATCCGCTATGACATCTTTGATGTTCCTGGCACCCTGCGTGTCGACATCTAAAATCACTCCCCTACCCTGTGCAAGATTCTGGTCGATAATACGTTTTGAGGTCCCGTAATAATTATCATACACAACAGCCCATTCAAGAAATTCGTGATTGTCTCTTAGGTTGAGAAATTCTTCCTTGGTAACAAAAAAATAGTCCCTGCCGTTGGTTTCGTTTTCTTTCTGGGCCCTCGTGGTGTGCGACACCGAATAATACCACCCCATGTCTTCTGCTATTCTGCGACAGATGGATGTCTTGCCCGACCCGCTGGGCCCCGAAACCACAACAAATGGTGTCTTTGTATGTGTCATACCTTTGCCCTGCTCTTAAAAAAAGGTTTAAGTCCCAAGCTGTAATAATGTTTGATCCCTGACCAGAGGTTTCTCATCTCGAAATAAAAATAAAATCCGCCCGCGATGGCCCAGCAAAAATAAATGACGCGCACAACCATGGTTGGTAAAACAAGAATTGAAGGCGCGGACAAATCACTCACAGACTTGAGCGTTGTCACCTCCCAGCACAGGCTGGATAAAGGTTTGTACTGCCCCACCACGGGGTTTGCAGAACAGAAATCTCTGTGATCAAACGGTGATGCCGTAAAAAAGGCCAAGTCCAGAAGATCCATGCAGGCAACAAGAACCAGACATACAAGCGCGAGAACAACAAGGCCTTCAAATATCCAGCCAAAAATGTTTCTTTGTTTTTTCACCCTCTTTAACAGGCGAATCACTGCAACAAAACCCAAAACAAAAAGAATATCGAGAGTTGAACCCAATGCAAAACCAGCCCCCAGCACAACAAACAACAGCCCCTTTGTTTCGACCTCTTTTAAAAGTTTCTTTTCAGTAAACAGGAAAAGCAGCGCAATCAACAGACAAAACCCAAGCCTCGGCCAGAACAAAACAACAGGACTGCCAGGCAGTCCCCCTGCCCAGATCACATTTTCATTTTTGTTGGGTTCGACCCAGAACACCCACTTCCCCGAGGGCAAGTTGATCCCGGGCACAGGGATCTCACGGGCCTTTTTAAAAGCAGTTTCCCACTCAAGCTCTACATTTGTTTCTCCCTGTGGGACAGTGAGATGCACAAGGTCTTCCTTGTTTTTGAGAATGGGAGAGGGAACACCGCCGTAGTGCAGGGCCACAGGGATGGATTCTTTGGGCAGTCCCACATAAACGTGATCAGCGGCACTGCTTTTTAGATTAAGCTTAAGTTTCTGTTTGAGGCCATCCCCCGAGTAATGTGTGTCAAGAAGAACCTCCTGCGCCACAATGGACTGGCCCCGCGCCAACCCCAGCTCTTTCCATGTCACATGCAGCGTCTGCCCGGCAACGGGGATCCACTCGTGCCCCTCTGCTGACACTGATTTTTCGACATCCCCCGAAAAAAGGCAGTCATACGCCCCTTCACAGTTAACCTGCCAGGTCTCTTTGACAGTCCCTGCCAAGGCCGTGAGCTTGATCTCTGCTTCTATCCATTCTCCTTCGATCGTAAAATAATTTTCGGACCCTGTGGCTGTAAAATCAACTTTATCTGCCGAAATTTTTGCATTCGGGGGGGTTGTTTCCAGAACCTTTTCGTTGCGAGTGACTGGAATCGAGATCACCTGCCCCACATGCGCACCGATCACATGAATAGAATAAACAAAGGTCTTGTCACGCGCCACATGGTAACTTCTGGTTATGCCCAGCCGCAAATCTTTTTTCTTTTCTTTTTCTGCGGTCATGTTTTTTTGAGTTTTGGAGACAACCTGAAAACTGTTTCCCACCTGTCCCCACCTGACTGTATCGAGAAGAGGCTCCTGATCGGGGATGGCGAGTTCGATCTTTCCAACGGCACCCGGCAGTGTAAAATTGGTCGATGCATTTTTTTCTATCGTGATACGGCCCAGCAATCGAAAGGGGCCGGGTTTTAAAAATGTGTAATAAGCCTTGTTGTAAAAAACCAGGGGGACATCTGCGGTCTCATTTTTGAGTTCCAGGATATCGGCGGCGGGCACAGAACCAAAGAGTGGCAGAACACCCTGCTGATCTCCGATGATGCTCCCCATAATTTCAACTGCCAGTTCTCCGTCCGAGATGCGGCCGCTCAGTTTAAAAAAATGGATCTGCCCGCAGCTGTCCCGACACCATTTTTTGTTGGCATGATCCTCGGCAAGCCCCATAAGCAGTCCCAGCAGTTCAGTCTGGGACTGGGGAGAAATATCCATGGCCGCCCTCGCTGTTAAAGGCAGCAACAGAAACAGCACACAGATCATCTGACAGATTTTTTTCATGAAGCCTCCAATCTTCCCAAGGTTTTACAAAAAAAGCCTTTTTGTCCTGACAGTCAGGGCTGTCATGACCCAGAAGATCAACACAACTTCGAGCAACATCCAGAATCCCCTGATCAATGGCCCTGCAAGTAAAACTTTTATCTCCTGATCCTGACCTGTCAGGATATTATTGTTTGTAAACCTTACCGCGCGACCGCCCCTTGCGTAGGTATTAAGGCTGACGGGCTTTGCATTCCAGTCATTCACCTGAACCTGTTTTTTTGGAAGAGACATCAAATTGTTTAACTGCTGCTGCTGTACAGAGGCAGGCCTGTAACTTTTGGATAGCTCAAACCCGTCCGGAGAGGGTGCGTTTGCCTCTTCCATCACCGCCCCCGCCATTTTGTCCTCAGCATAGTCTGGAGCAGAGTCTTTTTTTAAGTACTCCCCTTCCGGTCCCCTGGTGACATCATCATCTTGAGTGTAAAGAGGCTCTTGTCCCAAAATAAAATTGGTCCCTTCGGCGTAGGGGTGCAGGGCATCAAAGACCCGCGCCCTCGCGTATTCTGTCAGCGGGATAACCGTTACCACAAAGGCAATCAACCAGACCAACATCACAAGCGTCCGACGCACGTTCATGGATTTAAGTTTCTCAAAAAAATCATCTTTAAGGCGCACCAGAGGCAGGGTCAGGACAAGCAGGATCATCAAGGCTGTGGTAGGAAAGTTATCCGAGAGATACAGCCCCACACTCAGGAGCGTGACAGTCCCCGAAAGACCCCACCCAAATTTTAAACCGCGGCAGATAAAAAAAGCGAGGATCCCAATCAAAAAACCGTAGAGGTGAAACTGATCCAGCAGATCCCCCTGTGTCATCCGCGCACCAAAGGCAAAGAGAGGGATCACACCGGGTCTAAAATAAACCGTAGATTCCTGTTCTTCGAGATAAACATTCTGCCCCGGAAGTCTGGCCTTGAAAATATCAAAGAACCAGAACACGGGGCGGGTCTCATCCCACGCCACTTCGATGGGTCTCTGTTCATCCAGACCCTTTTGAGGCAGACGCACACTGAGTTCTTTTTTTTCGTTATGAAAAAGTTCCAAACCTTCGGCGCCTATCCCCGCATAATTGGGAAAGGCCGGGGTGGGGATGATCAGCCTGTCCTGCCCCAAGATCTGCGCTGATAAAAAAAGTTTTTCGTGCCAGAAACCGCGCGCACCCTCATAAAAATGGTACCTGATTTTTCCCTTTCCCTTACGACCCTCATCCACACTGAGTTTGACAGAATTAAAAACAATGCCCTGGCCGGGCTTGACCATATAGGCCCTGGCATTATCGACAAGAATGAGCTCTTCAAATTCTTTGGGATCGACAGGATTGGCATCGGTAGCAATGGTCACGGGGTACCGTCTGTCTGAGACGTGCAGCCAGATTTCGAAGGGAAGATCGCTGTCATGTTTAAAACCCGATGGAGCGGCCCTGTAGTGTCCATACACGGATATTTCATTATTTCTCGGTGAAAAAGTGGCCTCGAAAAATGATTTCCCCACTTCATCTTTTACAGTGTAGGGTCTTTGAGGTTCTGTTTTTTCTATGATTTCACCTTCGAGCAGCGGAATTTTTACAGGCGTCTCGCTGGTAAGACCACTGACAACAAAAACATACTGAAAGGTTGGAATGATCCCCCAGTTAAAAATCCTTGTCACCCTCACCTGCGGCCGTTCTGGTTCTTTTTTTTCGTTTCCCGCAAGCACAAGCTGGACATCTCCCCCGTGGTTTCCGACATTCTCATCAAACTGAATATAACCACCCACAAGAGCCTGAGTCTCGACCCTGCCAATCCCCTGAGCCAGGCTTAAAGGCACCACAGACTTGGGTATAAATTCGAGGGTACCCGCCAGGTGAAACTCACCGGGAGGTATTTTAATCTTCCAAAAACCGTCAGTCTCGGTAAAAAAAGGAGCCGCAAAAAAACCGCCGCTCACCTGAGAATCGTCCCCTCTCCCCAGCGTGACAGATGCCCCGACAAGAGAGAAATTGGAACTGGTACCCAAAAGCCCGATAGTCTGCTCTGTACGGCTCCAGTTGTAACCTGACATCTCAAGGTTGATTTTGCCGCTCTTAAGATCCCCGCTTAATTTAACATCAGTCACAGCAGCGCATTGTGTATATTGCGATTCAAGCGCAGGACAATCAGTCGGAGGAAACCTCTTGAGCGCGTAGTTGAGCCACTGGGACATTTCTTCGGGCGGAAACAAATCTCCCGCATAAGCAGGGGATGGGATCATCAGGGCCAGCGTACACAAAAACAAAAAAATAAAAGGCATGATTCTGGTCATATTCCCCCCCAAAAAAAACGTTCCCGGCACAGAAGGTACCCCTTTGCCGTAAACAAGCAAATCACTTTTACTCTATAACACCAAAATGTCAATTATCCCATGATGTTATTCTTTTGCTGTTCCCGGTTGTCTTGAAAGGACAAGTTTACTATTAATACCGCCCATGATGCCGAAAAAAATGCTGACCATTCTGCTGCTTTTTGTTTCTATGCTACTGCCATCTTCAAACATAAAGGCAAAAAAAAATTCAAACAGCGATACAACTCGACAGGAAAACACCGCACGCCAAGGCGCCGCACTTGTTGAGGCCCTCAATAATCCAAAATTAATCACGAGACTCGATTTAAGCGGTCTGGATCTTAACGACCTTGATCCCGACATCATCAAACTGTCTCAATTAACCTATCTTAATATCAGCCATAACCAGTTGACACAATGGCCCGATCTATTCACAACACTGACGAAACTCAAGAGTCTCCTGGCAAATCACAATCAGATCAGCACAGTGCCTTTTGGGATAGAAAAACTGCGCAACCTCGAGTGGCTCCAGCTGGACGACAACCGGATCGAGACACTCCCCGTCATCCTGTTTCGTCTGGAAAAACTGGAATTGTTATCTCTTAACCAGAATCAGATCAAAGAAATCCCCCCCCAGATTAAAAATCTTAAAAATCTGCAAAAATTAAGTGTCAGCGAAAACAAACTTGATCTCCTGCCCGAAGCACTCTCGCAACTCAAAAAACTGCAGTTGCTTGACATAAGCAACAACAAACTGACCAAACTCGATTTTGACATTCAAGATCTCATCAACCTCCACTGGCTGTTTCTGTCCCATAACAATGTGCACGACCTGCCAAACGGGATTGGCAAACTTGTTCATCTGGAAGAAATTTCCCTGGGCCACAACAGATTCGACGAGTTCCCTGCGGAGATCCTTGGTATCACAGGATTGGAGGTCCTTGATCTCGGCGACAACCTGATCGGTGAGATCCCCAAGGAAATTGTCATGCTCGAAAACTTGAGAACGCTCTATCTGCAAAATAACAAACTGAAAAACCTGCCCGAAGAACTTGCCCTGCTTAAAAAAATTCAGGATATACGTCTTGAGGGAAATGCTTTTGACGAGAACGAAAGAAAAAAAATAAAAAAAATGTTTCCTGAGCACCTGATAGAATTTGACTGGGTTTTTACCTCGCTGGATAAAGCACTCGAGGCCGACCCAGTAAAAGTGGATGTTCTGTCACTCAATGCCCACCTGCTAACCACCATTCCCCAGGAGATAGAAAAATTCACCAACCTTCACACCCTGCTGTTAAATCACAACGAAATAAAAAACATCCCAAACTTTATGGGCAGACTTACAAAATTAAAGAAACTGGATTTAAGCCACAACCAGATAGCGAGTGTCCCCAAAGACATGAGTCAGCTTAAAGGTCTCGAACACCTCAATATAGTAAACAACCATTTTTCAATGGAAGAGATAAAAAAGATCAAAAAAATGTTTCCTGAAGCTGTGATCGTCCATGACGAGCAGTGATCTTAAACCAAAAGCAGCGTGATCAATAAACCTAACCCGACTATTGCACCGCCCTAAGCGACGGGAGATACGGGTCCGTCTCCTAAGTATCACAAATGAGACGAGGGATTGGGCGGTGTAAGAATAAACTGTGCCCCCTTGCCACGCCCTCTGAGAGGGCCTCTATGGTCCAACCGATTGCCAACATGTTTCGTTTAAGATGATAAAGCCCTTCGCCAGAACCACGATTATCGGGTAGGCCAGCTGTGTCGGGCTCACGATAACCTTTGTCGAATATCCTTTGCAGATTTTCGGGCAGAATTCCCACGCCATTGTCTGCAACCACAAATAACCGACCTTCGTCATGTCGTGAAATGATGGAAAAACAGCGTTCTTTGTGAAACCCTGGTCTCAAATTGTCTTGTCTTGTGATCCCTAACTCGCATAAAGCGGAGTGCATTGCGAAAAAGTACCCGGTACCAAAAATACGGTACCAAAAATACGGCACCAAAAATAATCCAAAACTCGTCTGAAAAATTTTAACCGGTAGCCTATGGGACTCAATCTCAACAACATACTCATCCTGTTTGTAATGGCCAGCACCTTAAAAACTATTTACTATATATTTAAAATCGGTATCAAAAGGACAATCTCCTGGCTTGTCCCCACCATCATTTTTTTGATCGTGCTGGCAGCCCTGTTGTTGTACAAGCAGCAAATATGCGGCTACATTGCGGGCGGGCTGTGGCTGATGTTTTTTGTGCTACCCTATCTCTTGGCAAGACTGATCAACCGTCTCATCAACAAAATGAAATATTTAAGGGTTGCCTATCTCCTTTTAATAATCGCTTTTCTTCTCCACCCTTCAAGACAGATTAGAGAGTATTTTTACATCTTAAAGGTTTTAAACCTGAAAAAAAGCGGCAGAACTGAGGAGGCTGATGCCTTGCTCAAAAAAGCGCAGGACAAAAGCATCTATGCCAAAATCGCACTTTGTCAAAATGAAGGAAACTACGAGGATATCATCCATTGGCTTGAACACGATGCGGACCTCGATCAAATTAAATACTCTCCGGGCCTTTTGGGCATCTGCGTCAGGGCCTTTGGAGAAACAGGCGACCTCAGCGGGATGATCAACTTTTATAAAAAATACAGGGCGCACTTTTTAAGAGATATCAGTTCACCCTACCACGCCCTCTGTATTCTTTTTATTTTCTCTTTCTGCGGCGATACAGAACGCGTTAATAAGATATTTGGAGGCCCGCTCAAGAGCTATCCTGAGACAATCAAGGCCTACTGGCGCGCCATCGCGCTCATGACACGCGGAGAGGAACCGACAGCCATAAACATGTTCAACGACCTCATCGCAAATAACCCCGCTGACGCCGAGCTTCAAAGGGGTGTTAAGAGAAGGATCGATCACCCGCTTAATAAGGCAGACGGGCTTCTTTCGTCAGAATCCAAAGAATATTTAAATAAGATTGCCTTTCACTTTGATGACCATCAAAAATACGGCGGCTCTGTCCCCGCTCCTGCGGGCAAACCGCTGTGGACCTATTTTTTTATCACAATCAACTGCCTGATGTTTATCACCGAGACATACCTCGGCGGCAGCACAAGTCCCTCCGTGCTCGTGAGTATGGGGGCCTTGATCCCCGAGTTTGTGCTTGCCGGCGAATGGTGGCGTGTGATCAGTGCCAATTTTTTACACTTCGGTTATCTGCACCTCGTATTAAACATGCTGGCCCTTTATTATCTGGGTCCCTACCTCGAATTTGCCATCGGCCGCTTCAATTACATTCTCTGTTATTTTTTTACGGGGGTCATGAGCATGACGAGCGTAGTGGTAGCGTATCAGTTAAATCTGACCGAACAACAGATCGTCATCGGCGCCTCTGGCTGTCTGATGGGCCTCATTGGTGCAACAGCGGCCGTCCTCTTAAAGGGTTATCGTGACTACAAATCAAGGGTTGCCTACAAACGCCTGATCGGCGTCGGGATGATCATTGCGCTTCAGATTGCATTTGACATTTCCGTACCCCAGATCAGCATGACAGTGCATTTCTTGGGCCTCGTCTTTGGATTTTTACTGACACTGATCATGAGGCACAGGGTTGAACCCTGTGACGCCTCATAAAGGCCCCCGATGAAGCCTTGCTTAAGAGCTTATTCGAAAACCTCTTATCATAAGATTTTAACGATCTCTAAACCTTGATATTCGCGGTGTCGCGGATGCGACACAGGAGCCTAGCCGTAGGCTTTAGCCTACGGATTCAAGGTGGTGAAGGATTTGCGCCCTGAAGGGGCGCAGGGCTTGACCTACACCCCTTCAGGGTGTGAAAATATTTTCCCGCAATAAACGCAATAAACCGTAGGCTGAAGCCTACGGCTAGGCTCCTGAGTCGCATCCGCGACACCACGGTTATCAATGCTTGGAGACTTTTCATGTTTCACAATCAGAGGTTTTCGAATAGGCTCTTAGCTGTTTAGCATCGTTAACTTTCATTTTAAAGAGAGTTTTGCTTGGTTTTGAACGCAGCTCTCCGTCTCAAAACTCAGCCAACGTCATTTTAAAATCAATATACACGACTCAAAAGCTCCAAATTGAAGTCAAAAAAGGGTCGTTTTTTTAAAAAAAACAAAAAAAAATTTTAGAGGGTTTTCAATGGCACTGAATTATTACTGTTTTTTCTGTCAAGTGTCGGATTCTGCAAGGCGGGGTTATTTTTTCTCTCCCACAACAAAACACCCTGATGACAACCTGTTAAACAGGGGGATCCTGGTGAGCAGACGGTCAAAATAAAAAAGAACTGTGGCGACACTTTTGGGAATCTTGGGAAACAACCAGGCCAAGGGAGAAATAAAAAAATTGGAATAGGAGACTTGTATATTTTCAAACTGCGCTTTTTTGAACTGCATGACCACATCACCGGGTTTAAGTTCTCTTTCGTCCGGGCTGTGAAAGGCATTGTATTTTTTTCTAAAAAAAACTTTGAAAACATTGACGAGCCTCAACGCATTGGGATCTGAAGTGATTAAACGTCCCCCATGTTTTAATGCCCGCCACAGGCTGTTAAACTGCTCTGTGTAGACATCTTCTGTGAGGTGATGCAGAAAACCACAACACCAGATAGTGTCAAAGTGTTCCTGATAATTTTCGAGGCTTCTGGCATCGGCAACAACAAACTTAAAGTGGTCGATATTTGATTTTTGAGCAGCTGATCTGGCCTTGTCGATGGCTACAGCTGAAATATCAATACCGACAAGACTATGAACACGGTCCGACAATCCCAATTCCCTGACACCATCCCCGCAGGCCACACTTAAAATTGCGCCGTTTTGACACCCCTTTGAATGATTAAAAAGAAAATCTCTCTGGTCGTTTAATAACAGTTGATAAAGAGATGATGAAAAGATCTTATCGACCGCGCCATTGTAAAAATCATCGTGGAATTTTTCTTCATTCATATAAACTCTCACCTGCTGTAAGTTCTCACCTGCTGGCATAGAGGCCCGCCGTTATCCTCGCAAAAGACACAACTCACCCCATCATCGTAACAATCACTTACAAAATACAAGGCAAATCCTTCCCCTGCTCTTTTTTTATGTTATAAACCCATGAATCACCACACAAAAAAAATCTCACCACGCGCGTAACAAAATATCAAGGGGCCATAACTTGTTGATCATACGTTGTGGCAGAGTGAACATTTTTCCGTTTAAATAAAAACAAAAAACAACCCCAAAAAACAAGCCCGCCATCTCTCTGATTTTGATGGGTTTAAAAAACTGACTTTCGTTATTTTTTAGGCACGACGCTTGCTAGTAAGCCCTGTGAGATTAACAAGTTAAAAACAGAACAGGTCACAAAATGCGACAGGGCAAAGCGAAAAAAATGTTTTTTACCGTAACAAAATGAGACAATTATGATTAAAACAGCAATCAAAACTTTCGTGGCACTCACTTTTATTATCGGTTGGTTTGGTGGCGTCGTCTTTTTTTACCATCATCAGGATGATCAGGTAAGCGTAACCAACCAAGACCAACAGACAATAGACACACTCAAAAAATACGAGTCGTACGATGAGCCCGTGTTAAATAATCACCTCGCCTTTTTTAACTTGCACGAGCAAACAACCAACTGACTACGGTTTGATCCCTTCTATCGATGCCGAAATAACAAAATCCTCCAGCCTGCCGTGGGGCACCCACTTTCTGATAAATTTTTTGCTTTCATCCTTTGGCTCAATTTTGATACTTGTAAAGCCAGCCTCTTTAAGCATGGCCTCGATCTCTTCGATCAAGACAGAACCCGAGACACAGCTTGAATAGAGGGCCATGTCTTCCAAGACCTCCTTGGGCATAGGCGCGGTCTTAACCACGTCGGAAAAAGCGATCCTGCCACCACTTTTGAGAACACGAAAGGCCTCTTTATAGACCCTTTGTTTATCGGGAGAAAGATTAATGACGCAGTTGGATAAAATAACATCGACAGCACCATCGGCAACCGGGAGATTTTCTATCTCGCCAAGACGAAATTCGACGTTTTTAAACGCTGTTTTTTCGACATTTTTTCGGGCAAGGCTGATCATGTCCGGGGTCATGTCGACACCAATCACATGACCTTGCGCTCCCACCTGTTTTGCCGCCAGAAAACAATCAAAACCGCCGCCACTGCCGAGATCAAGGACGACCTCTCCGTTTTGTAATCTTGCAATGGCCTGCGGGTTACCGCAACCAAGGCCCAGGTTGGCGCCCTGAGGTACAGCGTTGACCTCTTCTGACGAATAGCCCATCTCCTGTGAATCTTTTTTGGGATGAACACTGGGGGACGAACAGCAATCGGTTGAAGCAGAGCTGCAGCAGGAACCCCTGGCAGACAAAGCCACACCTTTATAATGTTCGCGTACTGACTCGCGTATTTTGTCTTTGTTTGTTTCGCTCATAAATTTTACCTTTCTTGTTTTAAAAAGTTTTGTATTTCTTTTACCGCATCTTCGTTGACCCTGCACAGAACCGCCTGTCCGTTCCTGGTGCATGAAATTAATCCGGCGTTTTCGAGTTCCTTAAAATGATGCGAGATGGTTGACCGTGAAAGATTGATACAGTCACAGGCAGCCGAAAACGCCTTGTTTATTTCGCCGCAGCAGGAGACCTCTTTCACTTTCCCCCTGCCGCTTTTTTTGGTCTGATCAAATCCGTGATACAGCATTTTAAAAAGATTGAGCCTCTGTTCGTTTGACAACGCCTTAAACATCCCTGTTAGATTTGATTGTTTCATAATTATCGAACAATTAAACATTAAAAGCGTTCTTGTCAATAGACAAATTTAAATAAATGTTATAGCCTGCGTAAAAAAACAACAGCGGTGCTGGTGTTTATTAAGGTCCATAAATTTATGAAAAGAATCAAACTAGATCGCCCACAGATCAAACTACTCCCCAAGACTGACCTGCATGTCCACCTTGACGGTTCCGTGCCGCCGATGACGCTGCAGGAACTCGCCGTCGAGCAAAAAATAGACCTTGTCGAGGTATCAAAAAAACTCGGCATCGGCGGATTAAAATCCGGCGACATGAACGAACTCGAGGCCAAAATATTTAAAAAACAATACAACTCACTCGCCGAGTACCTTGTGCCCTTCGAGTTTATCAATGTGGTCCTGCGCAGCGAAGAAGGCCTTAAAAAAGCGGCCTACAAACTTGCCTTCGATAATTTTAGAGAAGGGGTGCGTTATTTCGAATGCCGCTTTGCCCCGCAAAAACACTGGGTCAACGGCTTTGACTGGCTCGAGATTGTCTCGGCCGTCAACGCGGGATTAAAACAGGCCGCGGATGAATTTAACAATAACAAGGAAATCAAGGCGGGCAAAGAACCCGAATTCAAATACGCCATTATTCTCTGCGCCATGAGAATGATCAACCAGAACATGGGCGATTACTACCGCTATCTTTACGAACTGCATGTTGGCCTTGACCTGCAAAACTTGGCCGCGATGGCATCACTCGAAGTTGCAAAGCTTGTCGAACTCTGTCAAGAAAATGGCCTCCCCGTCAGCGGGTTTGATCTTGCTGGCCGTGAAGACGGTTTTCCCGCCGAGGTTCACAAAACGGCCTTTCTGTTCTGCTACGAGCGCGGCATCTCCACCACCTGTCATGCGGGAGAGGCCTACGGACCCGAATCCATCAGATCGGCCATCAAGCACTGCCATGTCCGCCGCATCGGTCACGGCACACAGCTCTTTAACGAAAAGGGTCTTCTCAATAAAAAGGGCGAGAACGGCAAGCCCCTCAATCATCAAGAACGCAAGGCCTATGTGACAGACATCGCCGAATGGATCGCCGACAACCGCATTGCCCTCGAGGTCTGCCTTAAATCAAATTCGCAAACACTCCCCGACTTGAGAGACTTAAGCAATCACCCCTTCCCCAGTTTTTTAAAGCATCAAATACGTATTGCGTTGGGCACCGACAACCGCGCCATCTCGCGTGTGAGTGTGACCGACGAGTACGAACGCGTGATGAATCTCTACAACATCGACCACAAACAGCTCAGAGACCTCTGTGTCGGTGGTTTTAAGGCCGCTTTCTATCCCGGACCCTACACCGAAAAACGCGCCTACATTTCAAGGGTCATCACGTATTACAAAAAACTGGCCGGTGAAATGGGGCTGTTTTAAACCCGCATCTGCTTAAAAAAAAAGCGCCTCCATCGAGGCGCTTCGAGTCAATCATATCTTAAGTCTTAAAAATGTCTGGCATCAAATTGTTGGCAGAACAAATCCGATAAAATCTATATTATCTTCAATGGAATCAACCACACCATCTCCGTCAACATCGACCGCTTCATAGAGATCGTTATTGACAACTGTGGCCGCATTTTCATCGGAGAGAAGACCATCGGCATTCGTGTCAAAAAGAAACGTCGCGGTCCCGTCATACTCACAGGAGTTGGTTGGGGCATAGGCAAAGTTGGCCGCAACAGAGTTGATCTGACCGGTCGTTGCTTCGACCGTCATCTCCTGATACTGTGCGTACTCTATCTGCGCATGACTGTTGCCCGGTCCTGCCCAATTGCAGATAAAGCCTGTGATGCTGCCATCGGTCATTTCAACATCGTCACCATAACCGTAAAAGGCAAAGCCATTCATCCCCGCTTCTTCAACGGTGATGTTAAAAACCCTGGTGTTGCCATCCAAATTGCCGGCCTGCCATGCGTATGAATAGTGCCCGTCAAGGTCCACGGGGCTGTAGTTGCCTGTAAAAATATCAAACGTATTGCCCCAGCCAGCAGGATTTGCGGCAGAATACTTATCACTCGCATCGACAATACCATTGGCATCAAGCCCTGATGAACCATGACCGCAGAAAATCGCACTCCTCGCTTGGATCTTCATCTCTGTTGCAGAGACCATTTCATACTTAAGCGACCCGTTGCGTGTGATATCAGCACTCGGACAATTGCCTCCCGTGAATGTATCATCAACCAGATAAGACAGGACACCTTGATAGGTTCCACTCCCGGGGATGTGATCCATGGTGACAATGATCTCGTGACTCCCCGATGCAGGGGCATACGTCATGTCAAGCGCGTAGGCATAACTGCTGTCTGAGGCATCAAAATCAATGGTTGCAAGGTTAAACGTGGTGTCTGCAATCGTGCCAAGGGCATTCATCTCTGCCGTGATATCAACCGAGGGGTTCGATGCATCGGGCAGCCCTTTTCCGGAGAGAATGGCCGTGTTAATCATTGTGGCCACAGAAACAAGACCTGCGTTGGATTGGGACTGCACGCCCATCATCCGAGCCTCAAGCTGACTCGCTGCGCAGGCGTCATTGCTGACGGGGTCTGTCTCAAGCCAAATCCCCACATCGCCGACAGGGAGCTCGCCGCTATTCGGTGTAGACGGGGCATCGGGGTGATCTTCATAAAGCACTGTGGGCCCGTAGCAGTCAGCATCTGAAGCCTGCACCAGAAAATCGGCAGGGTTGAATGTGGTGACCGACGATGCGGCACCAGAGAGAATATTGTTTATCTCTTCTGTGACTTCTGAATAAGTGGAAGAGGCACTGCCAATCCCCGAGTACTTCACCAGTGAAGATGTGGCAGTTGACGCAGAGCCCGAATAATCAAACGGCGAGGCCACAGCAAGTGAGGCAGGAAACGCCGCACTCGCAACAGATGTATCAGATGTGTTGCTCGAAGTGGAACCAGTGATCGCAGCCCCACCACAAGAAATACAGACAAGAGGAATCATGGCGGTCACAACAGCCTGTTTTATTTTTTTTGTAATGTGATGTATTTTCATTGTCATCTCCTTTTTGTTTTGTTGATTCTTTTAAACTATAATAGTGTACAAGCAAACCGCGTGCCAAAATATGATAAATGATCAATTACTTGATATTACTGTATTAAAAAGTGATGTTTGTGGATTATATGGCTGTTTTTGCAGAATTTGATTGTGCTTTATTAAAGATTTTGTGTACAGAAACGAAGGTGGGAATCCCCACATCTCCTGTCGCACTTTGCACTTCAACTGTTTGAGTGTGTCAAACAAACACCGACCAGAACGCCCGCTCGAAGGCGCGGATAGGAAATTGCCCGTTGACAGGGCCAAGGCTGGGCTCATCATCTTGACCATACAGTCCGCCAAAGCCTTTTTTAGGATGAAAGGTTCGCTCCCGATAGGGTCCAAATCTTGACCTGCCTTTTGCACCACGCGCCTTAAGCGTTGGTTCGTAGATGTCCTCCGGAAAGGGATGGGTAAACAATCTCCAATAACCTTCCCGTAAATAAGGCGCATGGGCATCGGTCATAAAGAACGCCACCTGTCTTGCGTATCTCTGCCAGTCGTTAAGGGGATCAAGTACGGCACGGGCGGACTCGACATCCGTGTCATGAAGAGCTGCATAGGCAGTCGCCGAGACCTCAGCCAGCCAGCCCTTGTATTTATTAAGCCAGCGGTCCTCGTTCCAGAATTGGCCACCATACGGAATACTTTGCTGCCTTAACCTGTTGCCAATAAACAGCATCGCGGCAAGCAGCGTCTTTCCAAGGACAAGGGGCGGCACCAGTTTTTCTGCCTTATTCGTTTTTACAACTGAGTGCAGGTCATTGCCCCATTTGTCGGCATATCTAATAATCTCCGAAACAGTTGCCAGTTCCTCAAGATCCCTCATCCCGCTCACACCGATATTGCCATGCTTGATTGCTTGAGGCCAGTTATCAAGCCTCCCCATTCCCGAAAGAAAAGCACTGACGGTAGCCAGTGTTGGTGCAAGACTGTAAGCACCACCATCCGAGCGGCCCCCTTCTCGGTTATGAAAGAGGGGGACAGGCACCGTATGCAGAACACCATATCTTGCGAGGGTAAAAATATCAACTTTTAGGGTCAAGTCTTGCGCTTTGCGTTTCAGTGAAATAGACGGCAAGCATGTCACGACCATTAAGAATCAAATACGAGGGAGCTGTTTATCACGTCATGAATCGAGGTCAGGATCGCCGGGCAATATTCAGGTCAGACCATGATTATGAGTATTTTTTAAGACTGTGTAAAGACTGTGTTCAACAATGGAAAATCATGATCCATGCTTTTAGCCTCATGCCAAATCATTATCATCTCCTGATAGAAACTCCCTTGGCCAATATTTCAAGGGCCATGAGACACATCAACGGTCTCTATACACAATATTATAATCGTCAAAACAAGAAAGATGGCTGTCTTTTTAAAGGCAGGTACAAGGCCATTTTGGTTGATGAGGACGCTTATTTGGTGGAACTCTTGCGATATATCCATCTTAATCCCGTTAAGGCTTGTCTGGTAGCCAATCCAGCACAGCATAAATGGACAGGTCATCGATACTACATAAAGAGCTACAAAAACAGTGATTGGATAACGACGGATCGTCTTCTGAGTATGTTTGGTAAAGATCAAGGGCAGGCTCGTAAAAAGTTGCAGCAGTTTATGAACATGGGGGTGCCACGAAAACTAGAAGAACGGCTGTCCAAGAAAAAATGGCCCAGTGTCTTTAGTTCCGAAAATTTTAAGGATTGGGTTGAATGGAATTTTGTCAAAGACATCAAGAACAGGGATTTAAAATATCATGGCAAAGCAATTAAAATAATTGAAGAACCAAGGCTCAAAAAAATATTGACTCAGTTCTTTGGGTTGAAGTGGGAAGAAATTACGCAAGCAAAGGGAGCCCACAAAAGATCAGTGAGGGCCCTGTGTGTTGGCATGTACCGACGACATCTGCTGTGGGATTATGAGAACCTTTTTTCCGCGAGTGACATAACACCCTGATATGCACTATAATTTCTGGGGGGCTTTTTTGAAAAAATCAGATTTTTGGGATTTTTTTGACAATTTTTCTGGTTTTTTTTGGACTGCAAACGCTTG
>JADGCS010000067.1 GCA_015228875.1 Deltaproteobacteria bacterium
CACATGTACATCAAAATCACCATTTTAAAACTGGTGAACAAACAGCAGGTCGAGCAATTGCCTTAAACGAGCACCAGTCCTGTGTTTGCTCTGATTTTTGTGGTTTTGAGTCGCGGAATCAAGGTTTTAAAAATTTTAGCCAGAATCCGACACTTGACAGAAAAAACAGTAATAATTCAGTATCATTGAAAATCTTCTAAAAATATTTTTATTTTTTTAGAGGTGCCGCATGTTTTAGAAGTGCCGCATGATGCTGCTCTAAAGCCGGTGATCGGGTTTAAGAACCCAATCAGAGCGGTGCTCAAGGCGTGCGCGTCTCGCACCGGGGCATTACTCCCTGCAATGATCCCTGTGATGCCCCTGCATCCGTGTTTAACAGGTAGTGAGTGGCCTGTTCACAGTACTCGGAGAGACTTGAGCTGAGGGCCTTGGAGAGACCAAAGGCCGGCTTGATCTCAGCCGGCAGTATCCCCATGCAGAAGAGCGGGGGGATGGTGTGTCCGACCTGGCGTGCAAGCTCTACCACTTTTATCACATCGCCCTCGTGAGTGCTGAGGTGCCTGTCGTCTTTGTGTGTCACGATGTCATTGACATCAAAAAAAATAGAGTCACCAACCTTTTGATTGAGGGTCTGACCTGTTTTCAGGCAATCCACAATCAGGATTTTTTCGGTGTCCTGTTCAAAATAAAACAGCAGGTTCAAAATATTTGCAGACAAATCCACCACCGTAAAATCAGGAGAGGCACCCTGCCTGGCAATATGCTCTACCACCCTGAGCCCGATGCTGTCGTCATACATCGAGTAATTGCCAACGCCAATCAGGTATTTCATTTGATAAACCTCACATCAAGGTAGTGCGTCGAACACGAAATGCAGGGGTCATAGGCCCGCACGAGCATTTCGAGATGCAGTGCAATCTGCTGTTCTGTGAGATCCTTGTTTAAAAGTTCCGGAACAAGTTTTTCCATGTCGTGTTGTATGTTGGCGTGATTTTGGTTTGTAGGGATAATGCAGTTGCCGGTCAGACACATGCCGTCCCAGTCGTAGATGTATTCGTGGAAAAGAATGCCGCGTGGGACCTCGACCGCAGAGGCCCCTTTTTCGTAGCGTGTCGGCTTGACAAGGGGCTCTTCTCTGAGACCGTTGTTGATGAGCTGATCAATAAGAGAAAGCCCCTCGTGCACACTGTGGACTACCTCGACAAGCTGGGCGGCAGAATTCATGTAGGGGTTCGTGCAGACGGGTTTTAAGCCAAGTGTGGCGGCGGTTTTTTTGGCCTCTGCGTGCAGTTGTTCGTAGTTGTTGTTAAACCGTGCCAGTGCCCCTGCCATGTAGCTCTGCAATTTGTTTTTGCAATACTTTGCTGTTGAGAGGGGGCTCACGTACTCGTTGGTGATGGTCCTGTAATCCTTAACCTGATATCGCTCTTTTGTCCCGTCGGGCAGTATGCTTTGAACACACCCATCGTACAGCGCGTACTCATCATCAGCAGAGACAGCAAGGTATTCTGTGGGTCTGCAAAAATCGGGGATGTTGCCGGCAAGCGAGGCTACGGTGTTGACAGTCTCTTCAAGGTCGGGGAGGGCCTTGAGTATATTGTCTTTAAGGCAAAGAAGGTCCTTGGGGCCTGGCAGGCTCGCAAACCCGCCGGGGATAACAGTTGTAGGGTGGGTCGTTCTGCCGCCGATCAGTGAGCCCCATTCGTGCCCGAGTCTTTTTAACCTGAGGGCCCTTTTAACGACCTCGCCGTGGGTTTTGACCAGAGGAAAGACAGAAGGGGCCCCCAGAAGATCAGGGGCCACCAAAAAATAAATATGCAGGATATGCGAATCAAAGTTTTCGGCGTGTTTGATGAGGCGACGGAGTATTTTTGTCTGCTCGCTGACCTCTATACCCAATGCAGACTCGGTTGCCTTGACCGACGCAAGTGTGTGTCCGATGGAGCAGATGCCGCAGATGCGGCTTGTGATGCGGGCAACCTCTGAATAATGCCGCCCGCGGACCATGGCTTCAAAAAAACGCGGAGATTCGGGAACACGCCATTCGCATTTTTCGATGTGCCCGCTTCTGACATTCACCACGATATTACCGTGACCTTCGACACGTGTGAGGTGTGTGATATTGATGTTAAGATCCTGTTTCATTTTATTTCTCCACCTGTTTAAAACTTCTACGGGTTGCTGGTATCGGGCAAAAGGGCATTGGTGAACATCCTGAGTTTGTCTTTTGCCCTGGATGCCGAAAATCCGGCCTTGTTGATCAAGGTGTTTTCGAGGGCCGTCAAGTTGGCCTGCTCACAAAAACCGCGGCAGGCCTCGCAGGGGATTCCCTGCGAGGGGCATGGGGCGCCACACCCGGCCATGGCCACCTGTCCCATGCAGTGATCGCCCACATCATAACGGCAGATGGTCTCGTTTCGTTTGCATTCGACACATACGGGGTAAGTGGGGATGACGGGCTCCTTGCCATGCAAAAGGTGCGAGACAATATTGAGAAACTCGTATTTGCTCATGGGACAGCCTGGGGCAAAGTAATCGACCTTGATCACATGTGAAATCGGCAGGGCCTTGTCGTTGGAGTTTAGGTGCGGCTGGTCTGCATCCTGACCGTAAACGGCCTTTTTAAAATCTGTTGTGTGGTTTTTAAGGGCGTTGATCCCCGCTGTGTGCGCGCAGGCCCCGTAGGCAATAACAATTTTGGCCCTGTTGCGTATGGCAATCAACCGGTCTTTTTCGGACTCTCGTGTAAAACTCCCCTCGATGCAGGCGATATCGATGTCGTCTGTCTTTTCGGACATGGCTTCGCGAAATTCGACAATATCGATATGATTGAGAAGCTCTAAAAAATCCGCATCGCCGAAGTTTGTGAGTTCGATCTGACACCCCTCGCAACTGCTAAAATCAAAAAACGCAACCTTGGGTTTTTGGGTCACAATGCCTCCTCTAAAAATCTGATTTCGGAGAGTGCAAACACGGGGCCATCTGTGCAGACGTATTTGTTGTTAATCTGGCAGTGGCCGCATTTTCCCACCCCGCATTTCATCCTTCTTTCGAGATCAAGAAAGATGTTTTGATCAATGATGCCGAGTTTTTTAAGCTCGAAGATGACAAACTTAAACATCACCGGCGGACCGCACAATACCACCCTTGTATTTGAGGAGATGTTTGTCTGTTTAAAAAGTTTTGTGATCAGTCCTGCATGGCCCTGCCATGAGGCATTGGGGACGTCTACAGTTTCAAAGAAATGCACATCTTTTGACAGACGCCATGTTTTAAGATCATCCAGAAACATCTGCTGTTCGGGAGTTTTTGTTCCGTAAAAAAGGGTGAAGGTTTTAAAATCTGTGCGGCGATCAAGGATGTACTGGATCAGGCTGCGCGTGGGGCAGAGTCCAATACCGCCGGCCACGATCAGCACGTTGTTGTTGATCAGTTTGTCGAGAGGAAACCCCTTGCCCAACGGTCCTCTGATAAAGAGGTGATCGCCTTTATCAAGTTTGTTGACTGCCGCGGAGACACGGCCCACGGTCCTCACAACGATGTCGAAAGTGTTTTCTCGTGTGGGTGACGAGGCAATGCCAATGGGGATTTCACCAAAACCAAAAAGGGAGACCTCGAGTATTTGTCCTGGCATAAACTGAAACTTCTCTTTATTTGCAAGGGCAAGGGTAAAGTGTTTTTCTGTCTGGGTTGCCTGAACGGCCCTGATGATCTTTGCCTTTTGCGGCGTAAAGAGTGTGTCTGTTGTTTTGGTGAGGGCGCTTTTTTTCATAGTCAGGCCTCCATGATTTCTTTTACAATATTGACCGGGTCTGCAATGTCGGCTGTACAGGCCGTGGCACAACGTCCGCACCCCACACAGGCTGGACCTCCGAGCTTGTCGTTTAAATAGACAAGCTTTCTCATGACGCGGTGTCTGAAACGCTCACGGCGCAGGGCCCTGAAGTTGTGGACGGCACCGCCGCCCAGTGAGGTTTTTGCAAACTCAACTGTCATGCACGAATCCCAGTATCGCGTCCGAAAACCTGATTTTTGGTCAAGGTTCCAACTGTCCTGCACATCAAAACAGTAGCATGTGGCGCACGTGGTGTTGCACGAACCGCACGAGAAGCAGTCTTTTGAAAGTCGTTCCCAGAGTTCGTTGTTTTTAAACGCAAGGCGGGTCTTAATGGCGATTTCTGCGGATGAATAGGCAAGTTTGGCCGGACATTTTTTTTTGACAGCGGTGTTGATCTGTGCAGCCTGCTCTACTTGTGTTTTTTTGGCCTTGATGAATTTTGCAAACTTAACCAGATTTTCGGCCTTTTTTGTTCTGGTCTCAAAAACAAAACCATCTTTAAGTTTTGTTAAAAAGCCATCATGTCCCTTTGGCTCGACGCCTGCACCGGCGCTTCCCCAAAAAGACCTTGCGGCAATTGTTTGAATGTTTGAACCGATTATGGTGGTTTTGCGTCTGTTGAGCAGATAGTGATCATCGGGATTTTTTTCTTTAAAGAGAAAATCGAGCTGGTCGATGGCTTTGATGTCGTAATTATGAACCCCCATGATGATTTGTTCTTTGGGATCAAGGCAGTCCTTGTAGGACTCGCCGTCAAAATGCAGCAGGTGTTGTTTGGGGGGGAAAAATATTTTTTTGGGCGGCAGGATGGTGACATCGTAATCGAGTCTTAATTGTTCCGGCGAGGAGATGAGATCAAAAACAAATTTGTTTTTCCTGGCTACGGGGCCGTAGACAATTTTTTGATTAACAAGCTTCGTCAAAAACAGGTTAAAGTCTTTGAGTGTAATATAGTGGTGATTCATGGGGACTCCTGTTGTTATTTTGTGACGGCAAATAATTTTTTAAAAGTCTCCAGGAGCTTTTTGGGGGCTATGGGTTTTTCGACAAATTCGTCCACCGGCAGCCATGTGTCATCGCGATCACGGTTGGAAAATGTACCGGCGTATTCGCCCTTGGCATTGACTGCGGACAACATGAGAATAGGGATGTCTTTTGTATCGTTGTGTTCCTTGAGTTCGCGGGCGATCTCAAAACCGGCCCCGTCGTTTTCGGGAAACATCACGTCCAGGATAATCGCGTCTGGCTTGGTTTTTAGAGCCGTTTCAAGGGCCAGCCTGTCGTTGTATTGCACTTCGATTTGATACCCCTGACTTTCAAGAATAATAGAGAGAGAGTCGACAATATCGCGGTCGTCATCGATAATGAGAATTTTTTTCATCACCGCCTCCTTGTTTGTTTTAACGTTCGGTGTTATTACTACCGTAACTGGCGGGCAAAGCAATATGATTTATTGCACATGACTGATGCTGTGCCCGCATGACAAACATGATCATCACGAGGTGACTATGAAAACACAGGATACCATTGCCCTTGTTGGCGCCGGCGCTGGCGGCAAGGCCATATTAGAAACGCTTGTGCAGATCCCCGACATTAATATCAGTTGTGTCTATGATATTTCTCATCAGGCACCTGGCATCAAACTTGCACAGAAGGCGGGCATCCCCTGTTACCACGACACAGAATTTGAGCATCTCAAAAATAACGAGGCCATTCATTTAATATTTGAGGTCACAGGCGATATCGCTGTCTATCAAAAAATCCTCAAAATCAAATCTAAAACAACACAGGTGGTGGGCTCTACCGGTTCTGCAATTATCTTTCACCTCCTGGACGCGCAAAATAAGGCAAACGAAGAGCTTGAGCAGTACAAAAATTCCCTGGAACAACGGATCATAGAAAAAACCAAAGACCTTGAAAAAACAAACTGCGAACTCACAAAAAAAATACGGGAGGGAGAGGAGCTTAACGAAAAACTACAGCAGATCAACGACGAAAAAACAAAGTACCTCCTTAAGGCAACACATCAGCTTAAGGCCCCCTTTGCCTCCATACAAAGCTATACCGATGTTGTGCTTGAGGGGTACACCGGCGCGATTACCGAAAAGACACATTCTGTAATGCAGAAGATCAAGGCCCGCTGTGAGTTGCTGTCTTCCTCCATAAAAGACATGCTCTATCTTGCCAATTTAAAATCCTGCGTGACAGAAAACCTTGTCATGGAACCTGTCAACATCCGGTACATTCTGCTCCTTGTTGTGGAACAATGCCGTGCGGTTGCAGACAAGTTAAGGATAAAAATCAATTGTCTGCCCTGTGATGACCAGTGCAGGGTTGTCTGCAGTCAGGAGCAGATGATTATTCTGTTTTCTATTCTTTTAAACAATGCCATCAATTATTCCTGCCCGGATACAGAGATCACAATCACAACAGAAACAACAAAGTCACGGCAGGTGATTGTTAAAATCAGTGATCAAGGGATTGGTATTCCCAGGGAAAATATTCCCCTTATTTTTAACGAATACTTCAGGTCAAACAATGCCGTCGAAAAAGACACCAATGGTTCGGGCCTGGGGCTTTCGATTGCCAAAGAAATTATTAACATTCACGGGTTTGATATCACCGTGGAGAGCGAGATTGGCAAGGGGAGCGAGTTTGCGGTACGGATGAAACTTTTTTCCGCACTTTCTTGAGTGTCCGATGCAGAGGCACACGATGATGTTTAATATTCATTAACAAATGCGCGGCAGCTGCGAGGCGCTCATCATATGAAGCCTGCGAATCCCGCCGCCTGCGGTTTTTAGCAGCAGTTCCGGTTTTTTAATACTGGTGACTTCACCAATAACAGCGGCATTTTTTTTAAGGACAGACAGGACTGTTGCGGACTCTTTTTTTGCACACACCACGACAAACTTTCCCTCGTTGGCGAGATAGAGCGGGTCCAAACCAACCAGATCGCATATCCCCGCTACCTCACGCCTCACGGGAATTTTTTGCTCGTCGATTTGTATCTGGCAACGCGAGTGCGTCGCGATCTCGATTAAGGCACCCGCCAGACCGCCACGGGTAAGGTCTTTAAGGCAGTTGATTTTGGGTGTCTTTTTGAGGATCTTGGCGATGGTGTGATTGATGGGTGCCACATCGCTCTTTAAGGTTGTTTTAAGTTGCAGGTTCTCCCGTGCGTTGAGGATGGCCGCCTCGTGGTCCCCCATGGTCCCGCTGACAATAATCACATCTGATGCCTTGGCGTTGTGGGAGCTGATGTCAAGGCAGTCCGGCACAAAGCCAATCCCCGATGTGTTGATGTAGATACTGCCACCCCTTTCTTTGGGGAGGACCTTGGTGTCGCCCGTGACCACCTTGACGCCCGATTCTTCCGCTGCCTCTTTGATTGAGACCACGATTTTTTTAAATTGGCCAAGATCAAAACCTGCCTCAATGATCAACGAGAGGCTCAGGTATTTTGGGACAGCGCCAGCGGTGGAGAGGTCATTGACCGTGCCGCAGACGGCCAGCCTGCCAATATCCCCGCCGGGAAAAAAAACAGGTTCGACAATGTACGCATCGGTTGTAAAGGCGATGTGGTGCCTGGCAGGGAGTTCTTTAATGACGGCGCTGTCATCGAGCCTGTTTAAATAAACATTGCCGAGCGTCTTAATGATGACATCGCTGATCAATTTGTGAGTGAGTGAGCCGCCTGCGCCGTGTGAGAGGGTGATGGTTTTATGTTCGTGTCTAGGAATTTCAAAACCGACAGAGCGCGGGTGGATTCCTCGCAAAATGAAGGAATTCAACCGCGTCAAAGTCAAGTTAGTAACTTGTTTCATATTTGTATACCGCAGAGCAGGCCCCTTCACTTGAGACCATGCAGGGACCAACGGGGGTGTTGGGCGTGCACCGTTTTGCAAACACTTTGCAGTCTGTTGGTATTGCGAGGCCCTGCAAGATGCGCCCGCACAGGCAGTTTTTGGGTTCGGTGTACTTGTGCTCTTTTAGCCCAAAACGCTTTTTGGCATCAAACAAAGAAAATGCGGTCCTGATTTGGAGTCCCGATTTGGGGATGACCCCTATGCCGCGCCAGTGTGCGGGGCAGACCTCGTAGATTTCATGCATCAGATTCATTGCCTTGAGGTTCCCGCGCATTGTGACCGCACGCGCGTATTGGATTTCGACGCGCGATGTCTGCTGCTGTATTTGCCTGACGAGCAGGTAAATCCCTTCGAGGATGTCGGCCGGTTCAAAGCCGGTGATGACACAGGGGACATTGTATTTTTTTTGTATGCCCCTGTAGGCGTTGGCGCCGATGATCACAGAGACATGGCCGGGACAGATCAGCCCGTTGATCTTTGCTTTGTTGTTGTCAAGCAGGGCCGTGAGCGCGGGTGGAACAAGTTTGTGCATACTCAAGACCGAAAAGTTTTTAAGCCCCTCGTTCTTTGCCTGAAGCATAGCGGCACCGACAACGGGAATGGTGGTCTCAAACCCGATCCCCAAAAAGGCAACCTCGGTCCGTGGATGTTCTTTTGCAAATGCCACCGCATCAAACGGGGAGTAGGCCACCCTGACGTTTGGGTAATGCGAGAGGGATTCTTTGACTCCGGGGACACGCATCATGTCACCAAATGTAAAGATCACGGTATTTGGAATACTCGCAATGCTCAACGCCATCTCTATTTCGCCCACGGATGTTACACAGACGGGACACCCCGGGCCGCTGATCAGGGAGATCTGATCACTCAACATGCCCTTGATGGCATGCCGCGCAATGGCCATGGTGTGTGTACCGCAGACCTCCATGAGATTGATGGGGGACGGCAGTGTGATTGCGTTGATTTTTTTTAAAAGGAGTGCCGTCCTATCGGCGGTTTTTTTTTGTGTTTGGGATAACATATTGAGTAGGCTCATAGCGTACAAGATTTTGTGGGACAAGCTGATTTAGTTCGGCGTTATCCAATTAACAGTATCATTATAGCTAATTGGACAAGATTCGTTAAATAAAGATTGTCCAATTAGACAGTTTATGCTATCTATTTGGATATGATTAAACCACACCCTGTTGCCCAAAACCCCCGATTTATTGGGCGTCATGACGAGACTGCCTGTCTTCAAAAGATCGACAGGACAGGCGAGGCCTCAATTATTGTTGTCCACGGCAGGCGACGAGTGGGCAAGACAGAACTCATCGAGCAGGTATTTCGAGACAGAAACCTCCTCAAATTCGAAGGAATTCAAAACCTGCCCGAAAAAAAACAAATCGAGCATTGCACCGAGGAACTCTGCCGCTACGTTAACGACGATCTTATAAAAAAATTAAGCATAAAAAACTGGAAAGATTTTTTTGAAATACTGGCCCGGTATGTTGCAGAGCAAAAGTGCACCCTCTATTTTGAAGAAATTCAGTGGCTGGCAGATTATAGGGACGATCTTATTGCCTCGTTAAAGTATGTGTGGGACAACAAATTCAGGCACAACAAGCATCTCATTATTGTTCTTTGCGGGTCATCGCCCTCGTTTGTCATTAACCATATCCTCAAGTCAAAGGCCCTGTACAATCGGTCACAACACGAAATCCCGCTTAAAGAATTCAGTTTAAAAGAAACGGGCGAGTTTTTAAAAAAACGTTCTCTAAGGGAGATATTGGATGCCTACCTGCTTGTCGGAGGCATTCCCGAATACCTCAAGTGGATCAACAGAGACTCGTCTGTTTTTTTAAGTTTGTGCAAAAATTCGTTTGTGCCTGGCAGTTTCTTTTCACGGGAGTTCGAAAAGATTTTTACCAGCTCTTTGTCGGAAAGAAAGGGCTATAAAAAGATCGTCGAATTTTTAAGCAAGAGGCGTTTTGCCACCCGAAACGAAATCATCAAACACATCAAAAGCAACTCGGGAGGGACTCCCAGCGAATTAATGGCCGATCTTGAATTGTGCGGATTTGTCGAAAAATACACGCCCTACAACCTTAATGATAACAGCCTGCTTGCGCGGTACTGCATAAAAGACGCCTATTTGCAGTTTTATTTCAAGTTCATAAAGCAGCTTGGTCAAAATATCGAAAACGGGGATTACACCAAAGACCCCACACGGGCTATCGACAGCGATTCTCTTGTCAAGTGGCAGGGCTTTTCGTTCGAACGCTTCTGCCGAAAAAACCACAGAATAATCGCCAGAATCCTCGGGTTCGAGGCCGTACGCTATCGTGTCGGCACGTTTTTTAACAGGGAGATTCAGAGCAACAATCCCGGATACCAGATCGATCTTGTCTTTGAACGTGATGACAGGGTTGTTACCCTGTGCGAAATAAAATATCTCACGGGCAAAGTGACAAAGGAGGCGATCATTGCGTTTGAGAGAAAAATATCATTGTTCCCCCGCGCGCCAAATAAAACCATCAACAAGGTCCTCATAGCACCCGCAGGTGCAGACAAAGCGGTTGTGGATTCCGGTTTTTTCGACAGGATTATTGGGATAGATGATTTTTTTTAAGAGGTGCAATTCGCCAAAATTGACAATCTCATTCTTGGCGAATCTCTCACAATTACAGGCGTGATTCGCCAAAAAAATCAGGCGGTGCCGGGAGTGAGTTTGTTGATGAGTTTAATCCTCTCTTTGGCCTCGACGCGGTCAAGTTTTTGGATTGCGCAGCCTGCGTGGATAAGGACAAAGTCACCTTTTTTAACATCATCGACAAGGATCGTTGAGACCCTTCTTTTGATGCCGTTCCATGCCACAAGGGCAAACGGGGCGTCCTTGTTGCCGTCGATTTTAATGACCTTGACCGGTATGGCGAGACACATGCCTTAGAGCCCTCCAAGATATGCCTGTCCCAGCGAGATCCCTGCATCGTTTGCGGGGACCTGTTTGTGAACGTGGCATTTTTTGCCAAAGAGTCTTGAGAGCCCTGATAACAGGATACGGTTTTGAAAACAACCACCGCTTAAAACCACCTTGTTAAACCCGATCTTTTGTGCGGTCTCAAACAGGGTCCTGATGATCGTCTTGTGAAACTTAAGCGCGATCGTGGGTGTGTCTGTTTTGTTTTTGTCCCGTTTAATTTCATCAAACATGAGGCCAAGGTCGATGATGTACATCTTGTCCTTAAGGGTGATGGTGCGGGGGTATGTGAGGTCACATCCAGCAATCTGGTCATCTGTGTATTTTTTGTACACCTCACTCTCAAGCAAAATGGCGGCCTGCGCCTCGTATTCAACCTTGTCGATGAGTTTAAGGCAGGCCGCAACACCATCAAAGACGCGGCCCAGGCTCGAGGTTTGCGGTATCGGGATTTTTGACGCGAGAAGTTTTTTTATTCGCGAATCGTTCTTGTGACCAGAATCACCAAACAGGGCAGTTGCAATACGGTAAGGCTCTGCAATGGCCTGTTCGCCGCCGGGGAGTTTGAAATATTTCAAATGCCCAAGCCGCTTAAATCGGTGCGTGGATCGATGTGTCTTTAAAAACTCGCACCCCCAGATGTGCCCGTCGGTGCCAAACCCTGTCCCGTCGCAGATGATGCCAAGGATGTCATCGCTTATATCGAGCCCGTTATCGACGATGCAGCTCACCATGTGGGCATAGTGGTGATAGACGGGCATGACCCGCTTGTTGTAAAGCCGCTCCTCTGCAAAGCGCGTGTTTTCATAATCGGGGTGCGCATCGGTCACGATGGTCTTGGGTTTGATGGCAAAAAGCTGCAAAAAGAGTGCCACCTGTTTTTTAAAATGCTCCATGTTGCGCACGTCTGTCAGGTCGCCCATATGCGGGGATAAAAAGACCTTGTGGCCAGAGCCCAGTGCAAAGGTGTTTTTAAGATTTGCACCGAGCGCCAGCACGGGTTTGAGTTTTTTTTTGACGCTGATGGGATCGGGGACATACCCCCTCGCACGTCTGATCAGTGCGGGTTTGCCGTCGATGACCTGCAGGATAGAGTCATCACATTTATTGGCGATTTTTCTGTTGTGGGTCAGGGCCGCGGCAATCACGTGGTGATCAAACAGCTTCTTTAAGTCACGCTCATCGCTCATGAGTGGCTCACCGCTCAGGTTGGCGCTTGTCATGACGAGGAGTTCAAACTTGTTTGCAAAGAGGTGCTGGAGCGGTGTTGCGGGGAGCATGCAGCCGAGTTTGTTGTTGTCGGGCGAGATGTGATCGAGCCTTTTGTCTTTCTTTGTGAGAAGGACAATCGGCCTCTCTTTTGAGATGAGGGCGCGTTGTTCGCTGCGTGAGCAGTGCGCGTAATTTTTGATGACGTTGATATCCCCTGCCATGAGTGCAAAGGCCCTGTTCATGCGCCGCTTTTTTTTTCGCAGTCTGAGGACAGCCTTGCGGTTGAAGGGATCGACAGCGAGATGGTAGCCCCCCAGCCCTTTAACGGCAACAATTTGGCCCCGCCCGATTTTTTTGCACAACGTGTGAAACGCGCTTATGAACCTTTCCCGTGCCGTTTTATGGCGATGTTTTTTGTGAAACCGCGGGCCGCTCTCCACAGAGTCATGCACCGGCCCGCACACAAAACACGAGTTTGGTTCTGCATGAAACCTGCGATCGGCGGGATCGAGGTACTCTCTTGCACACTCATCGCACATCACAAAGGGTTTCATTGTGGTCTGTGGTCTGTCGTAGGGACGGCCTGTGGTGATGGTGTAGCGTGGCCCGCAGTTGGTGCAGTTGATCAGGGGGTATTGGTAGCGGCGTTCCTTGGGATTGTTAAACTCGCGCAGGCAATCGGGACAGACCGCTGTGTCAGGTGTGATGAGGGCCTCCGTGTGAAGGGCCGTTCGACTCCGGGTGATTTTAAAACACTTGTGGCCTGCCGGTTTAAGAGTCCTTGTTGCGAGCGAGTCTATCCGCGCAAGGGCGGGTGGGTGTTTCTGAATTTTTTTTACGAAGGCCTTGACTGCCTTGGGTGTGCCGGTCACATCAATCAACACACCTTGCGACGTGTTTTTAACAAAACCTGCAAGGCGGTGCGTTACGGCGTAACGGTACACCGTGGGCCTGAAACCCACACCCTGAACAAGGCCTGTTACCTTGATTTGTTTTCTATCTTGCTTAAGAGCCAGTCTGTCCATGGTATGAGGCCACTGCCTTTAAGTGCAGAGACCATAAAGAGCGGGGCCGTGTTGTTGTGTTGGTTAATTTCGAGTTTGAGCTTGTCGATGTTGACCTGGCAATAGGGTGCGAGGTCCATTTTGTTAATCACGATAGCACCGGCGTTTGTAAAACTCAGCGGGTATTTTGCCGGCTTGTCGTCGCCCTCGGTGATGCTGTAAATGAGAATTTTTTCGTCTTCGCCTATATTAAACTCGGCAGGGCAGACAAGGTTTCCGACGTTTTCGATGATCACGGCATCAAGATCTTTTAAGGGGAGCGCCTTCATCGCCTCTGCAATCATCGCTGCGTTAAGATGACAGCCCCCCCCGGTGTTGATCTGTACCACGGGGATATTGAATTCTTTGAGTCTTAGGGCATCTCTTGTGGTGTAAATATCACCCTCTATCACCGCGACACGCGACCGTTCTTTGATCACGGGGATTGTTTTTTGCAGCAGTGTGGTCTTGCCCGATCCGGGTGAGGACATGATGTTGCAGACAAAAATACCGTGTGCATCAAATATTTTTTTATTTTCTTCGCTTTGTCTTTCATTAACCTCAAGGACATTTTTAATGAGTTTAATCTCCATCTTCTCCCTCCAATCCAATCAGAAAAAAACCTTTTTTGCTGCCCTTGGTAAAGATGAGTCTGGCATTTTCGCACGGTGTGTTTTTGGCAAGGACACCAAACCCCAGTTCGAGAGATTCTTTGACCAGCATGGGCGGATCACTCAGCGCAAGCGTTACCTTTGTCACGGTCTTCATTTTTGAATCTTTAAGAGAGTCTTTGATGAGATTGATGAGGTCCTGTGCAATGGCAAATTCGTGCATGTGAAGGTCCCGCAATTTGTGGCAGCATTTTTTTGCAATCCCCTTGAAATTTTTTGTCTTTTTTAAGGGCCCGCCTGTTTTTAAATAAAGTAAAAAAATTACACAACACTAAAAAGGCAGGGCCTGGCCGCACCATCATGGTTTAGTCACATGAGCCGCAAGGTCTTTGACCTTGATACGTAGAGTCTGTCGGGAAATACCCTGTTTCTCCGGAAGTTTGAAAATTTTGCCGCTTGCAAAATATTTCAAACCCTGAAAAATCATGTCTTTACATTTTGTCACGGGACATGATTTTTCAGGACTCCCACGAAACAGGGCATTTCCCGACAGGCACTACGTAAACTTTGAGGATGCCCATAACGACATGCGTGTTTTTTGCTGCAATATCAACGGGCAGCGGGGGCACGCAACATCCAGCAAATCTTGCCGATAATAACAACATGTTCTCGCACCCCCTTATTTCTCCATTAAATGTTGCGGCAAGTGTTGTTCTTGGTCCTGCCCCTGCTGCGACAACTCAGGGGGTGGTTGAACCATTAGCCGGGCAGTCATTAACAGCCAGTCAATACCAAGCGCTTCTTGCCGCCCGCGACTGTCCCCAGGCATTCAGCACACACCTGTTACGCGTTAACAATACATCAAGGCGGCTTGTTGCCTTTCTTGGTGAAAGAGACCACTTTCTCCCCCGGGAGTTTGCCCCGACAGGTCATGATGTGGTCCGGGCCTTTCCGTGGCGCGGTGTAGAGGCGCCGCGTATGCTGGACCCCGCCAAAGACTACGCGGCAGAGTGGCAGAGAATTCGTGACGCGCAGTACAAAGATGCACAAAAACGTTTTGGGTGCAAAGAATTTGTTTACTCGATGCTGACTGCTGTGAGTATCGAGGGTCCTGATATCGGGACAATGGACGCCATCAGGGCCGCGCTGAGGAGTCAAATACCCCAGACATTCCTTAAAGAAGAACCAACAAACCCCTCACATGTTGAGATCACTGTCAGCAGGGGCGGCTTTTCGCGTGTTCTTTTGTGGTCCGCAAACGAGCTGGCTGGTTTTTTTGACGGGGACAATGCCTTTCTGTTGAACGGGCTTCCCGTCCATTTTCTCGAAAACAATCCCTTCGATATGCAGCGCTATGAGAGGTTGTTGCGATCTATTGGCCTCGGTCTGCGGTTTGTTCCTGCCGCAGCCGTTGTTGCCGGGCTTGCCCTTTTGCTCGATATATCGCTTGCCATCCCTGCAGGGGTGGGTGCTGCAACTGTTGCTGGTATTGTTTCAACGGTGCACTCTGTTTTTGGGGCGTCGCGCATGGCGTCTGCCCGGGATCTTGATATGTGCAATTCTATTGTGCGTTATCATAATGCAGAGCCCTTGGCACACCCCCTTCTCTGCGTGATGCATACCCATCATGCAGATCGCGTCGTGTCTGCCCTTTTGCGTTCGGGGCAGTTTGTCAGAGTCCCCGTGAGTCAGTGGTCACAGACATAACCCGCATAAAGCCGAAAAAACTACGCGGGGTGCATTGCGATCGGACATGAATGATTTCATGTCCGGCGCTATGCGCCAGACCCCGGCGCGTCCCCCAAGGGGATTTCCTTCGGGGCATAGAAAAAACCTTCCAAGGTTCTGAGTGACCTTGCGGAGAACCTGTTTTTCCTGCACATGTAAGTTTTGATTATTGTCCCGTTTGGTGATACGACCGAACCGCTGTGGAAACAATTGATCACCTTATTAAATTTGCGGCCATCCCTCTTGAGGCAGAGAACGCGCTGGAACAATTTCTACGCGATCAAAAAATCACACCATCCGCGATCACGGGGCCTGCCGTCGATTTTATCAGGGTCTTTGGCAACGCGCGTTTTCTGACACGGTTTATCTTTAACCACCCCGATGTCTTCCTTGATTACTGCACCTCTGCGTACACGCACGCGGAAAAAGGGCCCGCTGTTTTCGAACAAGAGGCGGGACTTTGTTGTCAGACAAACGGTGATTTTGTCCCCGCGCTTAAAAGATACAAGTACCAGGAACTTTTGCGCATCACCATCAAGGAGTTGCTGGGCCTTGATCAGCGCATGATTTACCGTGAACTTGCCCACCTCGCAAGGGCCGTGATCAAGAGGGTTGCAAACGATCTGTTTGGCAATCTGCTCACGCGCTACGACATCACGGACGCAGCCGTTGGTCAATACATGTTCATCGCGATGGGCAAGCTGGGCGGACTTGAGCTTAACTACAGTTCCGACATCGACCTCATCGGTATCTATGATCAGGAAATCAATCTGGACACCGTCTCGACCCATGAGTTTTTTGTCAAGCTCTTCACGCAGCTGGGACAAAAGCTCAGCGCGGTAGACAAAGACGGGTTTCTGTATCGAACAGACTGGGACTTAAGGCCAGAGGGCAAGGCGGGGACGATGGCAAACTCCATCGGATCCATCGAAACCTATTACATGGCCTTTGGCGCAGAATGGGAGCGGCAGGCGTTTATAAAGGCAAGCCCTGTCTGGGAGACGGGAGATTTAAGCCGACAGGTGATGTCTCTGCTCACCCCCTTTGTGTACCGCAGTACCTTTGACGAAAAAACAGTCAAAAACATCTGGGACATGAAATCAAAAATTGTTTCGGAACTGCATCAAAAAGAAAGCGGCGGGATCAACATCAAACTCGATGAGGGGGGGATAAGAGATATCGAATTTTTTGTGCAGGGTTTTCAACTGCTGTACGGCGGAAGAATAAAAGACCTGCGTGTGCAAAACACATTGGATGCCATCCTTAAAATCAGGGGGCATGGGCTTATCTCGCAGCAGAGGGCCGATGTTCTCACAAAGAGCTATCTTTTTTTACGCAGACTGGAGTCCATGCTGCAGATGGAAGAAGAACAGCAGACACACACAGTAAAAACCGCCAGGGAGCACAAACTCAAGCTCGCAAGGCGTATGGGGATTACGGCCTCCGGGGACGCCGCCTGTTCGATGCTTGATGAAGAACTCTCCAACGTCAGAAACACGGTCAGGACAGTATTCAGGGAGGTCTATGACCGCTAAACCGCCGCAGGGAACGCCTTTGGGGGCTCCCCCTGTCATCAACGAACCGACCGACAGTGTGTTTACGGCCTACAAAAAAGACCCCCGGCTTGACAAGGCGGTGTTAAAAAACAAAATCCCGCCATCAGCGGACCTTCATACCGCCTTTGTAAAAAAATCCTTGCCTTGACCGATCAAGAGGTTTTTTTTGACGAGATCAGACGCTACAAAAAATCAGAGCAGAAAAAAATAATCGACCAGTTTGAGGGGGACCCGCTGCACAACAGGCGCGAGATACTCGCCCGGCTCTCAGCGGTTGCCGAGGCCATCATCATCGCAACCTACTCCTTCATCAAAAGAGACCTCGAGCAGCAATACGGCCTCGCAACATTTTTAAGCTCGTACAAGCAAGTACAACCGGCGCACCTTGCCATCCTTGGCATGGGCAAGTTTGGGGATCGGACGCTCAATTATTGTTCGGACCTCGATGTGGTGTTTGTTTATTCAAACCGCGGGGAGACTCAAGGAAAAAAAATAATCGACAACGGGGAATTTTTTGTCAAACTGGCCCAAAGGTTTATCAGCGCGCTCTCTGTGCTGACGGTTGAGGGGCGCTGTTACGAGATCGATACAGAGCTCAGACCCTCGGGAAATCAGGGCCCGCTGGTGACCTCGTACGACCATTTTGTGGATCACCAGATGAACCGGGCCCTCAACTGGGAGAGGCAGGCCCTTGTCAGGGCGCGTGCCATTGCCGAGAACGGGGAGTACAAAAAACTGCTGGATGATCAGGTCTCAGGGTTGGTCTACGAGAGGCCGCTGCCGACCGGGTTTGCCACAGACATGCACGGGATCAGGGAGAGGGTGATCAGGGAAAAAACAAGGGAGACTGATCATGTCATCGATATCAAACTTGGGCCGGGCTCGCTTATGGACATCGAGTTTATTGTTCATCACACGCAGCTTAAAAATGCCCCTGTCTTTCCCGACCTTAAAAGCAACTCACTGTTTGATTGTCTGGCAGTATTAAGGCACCACGACCTCTTTTCGATGGCTGATCTCGACATACTCACACAGGCCCATCTTTATTACCGCACCATAGAGTCGCTTTTGCACCTTATAAAAAAGAGGGCAGAATCAATTGTTGATTTTAGATCAGAAACATTTAATGAGGTCAGCATCAGGTTGGGGCACGCCGATCCCTTAAAACTCAAGAGTGACATCATAAAAATGAGAGTCGAGGTCCGGCGCATTTTTAAGCGGCTCTATGCCTGACGAACCCTCACCCTTCAGAAAGGATACACCCAGATGTTTAAAACCCAGGAAGGCAGCACACAAAGACTGCTTCAGCTCTGCGCGGCTTATTTTATTTTTTACGTCATTACGGGTGTGACTGTTAAGTATTTTCTGGGCAGTCCAGATAAAGGGTATCCCGGCATGCAGGGCTTTGAGTTTCTGGTCTACAGCACTTTGGGTGGGATGATGATTGGCACGGGGATTCCCATTATATTAAGGTGGTTTCATTTTGAATCCACCAGAAAGGTGCAGGTTCTTGGTTTAAGTATCCCTCACGAGTTTTTTTACATCATCCCATCGGGCATCTGCACCGGTGTGGTCATCCCCACAACAACCATCATGTACTCGCTCCCGATCTCTGTGATGGTGGCCATGATCATCATGCGCGGGTCGGTGATCATTATCAGCAGGGTTGTCGATGCCATACAGATCTGGCAGGGCATCTTTACAAAAAAGGTCTATGCCGCGGAAAACTGGGCGGTGGTGTTTTCTGTGATTGCCATTGGTGTTTATCTTATCTGGACAGACAAAGCCGGGTTTGACTTTGTTCATTCGGTTGTCGCTGTGGGTACACTTTTAAGTTACATTGTTGCGTACAGCTTTCGTATTTACATCATGAATTACTATAAAAACACATCTGGCAAGGGGGGTAAGAGGGACAATAAACCATTTTTTGCGATCGAGCAGATTGCAGCCTGTGTGACGGTGCTGCTTTCTGCTGTTATTATTTTTAATGCACCGGTCTGGTTTAACTGGCAGGCGGAGCAAATTATAGACGTGAGAGAAGCAGTGCTCACACCGCACCCCTTGTGGCACCTGGGGGTCCTCGCAGGGACTGCCTACGGGATGGTGGCCTTTTTTTCTGTTTTTATTTTTATGTTCAAGGGGCGCTCCGCCACCTTTGCGGGGCTTGTGAACAGGCTCACCTCTCTCGTTGCGGGGACCGCCGCGACCCTGTTATGCTGGTTCTTTCTCGACGGCAAGATGCCCAAGTTTGCGGACTGGCTCTCTTTGTTTTTTATTCTGGTCTCCGTGGGGTTTTTGACCCTTGCAGAAAAAAAGAGGGCCAGGGAACTGGCGATTGTCAGCGGCTCTGGGTAAGTCAATGGTAACTTGCCGACCTTAAGGCGCAAATCCCTTCTATACACAGCGACATCAATAGTGTCTGTCGGGAAATGCCCGGTTTGCGTCATTGCGAGGAGCGTTAGCGACGAAGCAATCTCCCGTAACCAATTGATATCCGGGAGATCGCCACGTGGGCGCATAGCGTTAGACATGACCCCGTCATGTCCACCGCAACGCACCACTCGCGATGACGAACTGCTTTATATCGCTCGGTATAATCAATTCAGTTGATAAATTTTACTGATATAATTATAATATAACTAGGTTTTATGTTGGCATTGGGGGAGGTTTTATGCATAAACAAATCATTAAAATTGGCAGTTCGCTGGGATTAACACTCCCAGTCAGTGAAGTTGAAAAACTTAATCTCAAGGCCGGCGACGAGGTCGATCTCGAATGCGAGGGGGGGGTTTTAAAGATCAGACCGGTCAAAAAAGTGAGGGCTGTGAGTCTTGGCGGTTTGTGGAAAAGACTCAAAATCAGTGATGCCGACCTAACCGAGGCCAAAAAAAACATGTGGGGGAAATTGATTGATTAAAAACAACCTGCAGATCAGTTCTTTTGTGGCTGATACCCACTGTTTTATCTGGCACCTGACCGGTGATACGCGGATGGAGGGAATGGCCAAGCACGCATTTGAAAGGGCCGACAGGGGCGAGATCATTATTTATCTCTCGGTGATCACCCCGATAGAGCTTTTGTACCTGTACGAAAAGCAAAAAATCTCAAGGGCTCTCTGGTCCCGGTTTTCGAGTGTCTTCACTTCCCGCAGAACAGACAGCTATCAGGTTGTCGACTTGACCTACGATCTCGCAAAGTGGATCAAAGACGTTCCCCGCAAAATAATACCCGATTTGCCCGACCGCATTATCGCAGCCACGGCGTTGTCGTACAACCTGCCGTTGATTACCAGGGACCACAAAATCAGGGAATGGGGTGGTATTAAAACCGTGTGGTCAATTTGATCTGTTTTTGTTCCCAGTATTCCACAGCCCCTGCATGACTTCTTGTAAGTGTGCGCCAAGTTTATCGGGCTGGTTTGTGATCTCCGGCTCGTTGTTAAAGATCCCATAAGGAACCTTGTGATCCTTTACAATAAGGCACTGGGGGTCTCCGGATGCAAAGCTGTCCCAGTCGGATGCCTTGTACAGGAGTTCGAGTTTTTTGTCCTCGAGGCCGTGCTCTAAAATAGAGTCTGGTTTGTCGGGGTTAAAGCGTCTGCGGTTTTTTCTTAAACTCTCTTCCCAACTGCATTTGATGTACAGGGTGCAGGCCCGGCTTAAAATAGTATCGCTTAAATAATTGTAGGCCATTTTAAAACCGCCATGCTCCGAACCGCGCGAAAATTCGATGATGGTGGTCTTTTTGTTGTGGTAGTCCGGGTCTTCTTTTGTTTTTTTTGCATAGGCGAGGTTGAGTTTTTCGATGAGAAAATTCCAGAAAAATTTGTCTTTAAAAGTGTATCCGGGGAGTTGTTGTCCCTGATATTCAAAATGGGTATTGGAGATGAGCCTGGGTTTGTTGTGCCTTTGGTAAAGGTCGTCGTCCTCAAAGCGTTCCCACAGGATGGGAAAATCGTCGATTTCTTCAAATTCTCCGATATGAAATTTTTGGATGCGTTCGGCGAGGGGAATTTTTTTAAGATAATCGATGACCTCGGATTTGCCCGCGGCCGGTCTGCCATTGAGGATAATAATGTTAAATGTTGTCTTATTCATACCGCCTCTTTGACAGCGAAACGGGTGCATATCAAGTGGAAATTACAAAATATGAATGTATGTATCAAAGACGCAGGGGGGTACCCTTTGTGTAATATTCAATAATGACGACAGGTTATTTTTTTATCAAACTTGGCACCCTATTTGGATATAAAAGGAATTGAGCCAATAAACAACAAACGAGCCTATCATACATACATGCCACCGAGCGCCCCAACAACCTTTGGGGCGCTTGTTTTTATACTTAGATTTTTTCATCGGCATCAAATCAATCGAATCAATGACGGATATTTCAGTGTTGTCTTCTGCGCTGTAAAAACATCTAAAATTCTTCTGCTGTATTCGTTTTTTTCCTGTTGCTCAAGGGTTTAAGGATTACGCTGGCCCTTAGCAGGCAGTGCGCCAGCTTGCTTTGCAATCTGTCACTTGCCTGCCTTTTAAGGGCTTAACCGCTTCATAAACAAATCGGGGGAGGGCGACCTCCCCCTTGGTTATCAATTTATTTAGTGACATTATACATATAAATATGTATAATTAAACGTGGAATACAATTTCGAATGGGACATAGAAAGAGAATCGGAAAATATAAGAAAACACAAATGTTCATTTAAGACAGCTATACAGGTTTTTGCAGATCCTAATGTTATACATTTGGAGGATTCAAAGCATTCAACTGAAGAAGACCGCTATTATGCTGTTGGACGAGTAGAGTCTGGCGAGATTCTTACTGTTAGATACACAGTCAGGGCAGACATCATAAGAATTTTTGGTGTTGCAAAATGGCGAAAATGGAGTAAATTTTATGAGCAAAATACCAGATCCAAATAGAATGAAAAGAATAAAAGGGCCTCACTTAACAAAACAAGAATTAAATAGTGCCAAGGTAAGAATCACAACTTATCTAGATCAAAATATCATGTCCGCTTTGAAAGAAATGGCAGATCAATCAGGCAGCAAATACCAGACAATTCTTAATCAGATTCTTAGAGATTACATATACGGCCAAAAACAGGGCTTGATTGCCAGAATAGACAGGTTGGAAAAGATTGTTTTTAAGAAAAAACAGATCGCCTGAAAATAAACAGATACAATCCCCCCCTGAACCCGACGCTCCCTGCAAAATAATTTTCCCCTTTGCCTGGCGGCAACCTATAACCCTTCAATTATTTTTCCAAGCGTCTCAAAAAAGGCTACCCCGTCCGTAGCTCTAATGACGTTGAGATATTGACCAATTTGGACCGTAGTCCATTTGAGACACGACCATTTTATACCATTGTCTATTTTAGACTTGACCATAATGGACAATGGTATAAAATAGTCATATGCGTTACATCTCTTCCCTGATTAAAAAAGATCTGGCCAAAAAAATGGTGTTTGTTGGAGGCCCCAGACAAGTTGGTAAAACCACCCTCGCTGAATCCATTATGAATGACTATCGGCGAGACAACAAATCCGGTCTGTGTCTTAATTGGGACTTTGATGAAGACCGGCGGGCCATACTTGGGATGAAATGGACACCAGAGGATAAGCTCATCATCTTTGACGAACTGCACAAATATAATAGATGGAAAAACTGGCTCAAAGGTCTTTACGATAAAAAAAAAGGGATTCATCAAATTATAGTTACAGGTAGCGCAAGGCTTGACGTATACAAACGCGGCGGTGATTCTCTTATGGGCCGATATCACTACTGGCGACTTCACCCTTTTACGCTCTCCGAAATACCAAACAAAATAAACCCCGTAGAGGCATTAAAGCGTCTGATGACCGTTGGGGGTTTTCCCGAACCCTTCCTTGCCGCTGATGAAAACGAAGCCAGAAGATGGCGACGTGAACGATACGATAAAATTTTAAAAAATGATGTGAGAGATTTGGAGCCCATCAGAGACATTCAAACACTCACGTTGTTTGTTGATTCCTTAAGACAACGAGTTGGAACCCCCGTTGTTCTTGCAAATATAGTAGAAGACCTTAAGGTCAGCCACAAGACTCTTTCGAAATGGCTTGTCAGTCTCGAACACATGCATCTTCTTTTTATTATAAAACCTTACACACAAAACATAGCAAGGGCTGTATTAAAACCGCCGCGTGTCTACTTTTTTGACAACGCTGATGTCATAGGAGATGAGGGGGCTGTTTTTGAAAATCTGGTTGCCTGTCATCTGCTTAAGAGGGCACATTATCTTGAAGACGGACAGGGTCATCGTTTTGATCTTTCATACATCAGGGACAAAGAAAAACGCGAGGTTGACTTTGTGGTCGTTAAAAATGGACACCCCGAAGAACTGATAGAAGTAAAACTCTCAGAAGAAAAACCCACTCGGTCCCTGATATATTACGCAGAAAGACTCAAACCAAAAAAAGTCGTGCAAATTGTAAAAAACCTAAACCGCCCTTATGTCATGCACAATATACTTATAACCGATGCATACAGTTACTTTAAAGATGATTTTAAATTTTAATCTTACTGATGAGAGGTCCCAGACAATACAACGACAAACCCCTGTGCCCCTCCCCTGCCCCTAGTAAGAAAATGCATGACGAAGTTCGGTTTATTCACTCTCTCCATGATTCATATAGTGATCAGCTATAGAGTCATAAAAATCTGTCTTGATATCATCAGGCATCATCTCTATGAAAATTGCTTTATAAAGAGGATTGGTAAAAACATACCGGACATCAGTCTCTGTTCTTAAGACTCCCGCCCGGACAAAAAACTCCAGTTCTTCTTCGATAAGATGTCCGCTTGTGATTTCTTTAATATCAATCAAAGTGGGTTTGTCTGTTAAGGCCATCATAAACATGATGTCGAGCTGATTCTCTTTTAAATTGAGCACATCAATCTTTCTTCTGAGATCATCTTTGATAAAGTCAGTAAGACCTTTGGTCTTGAGTTCGGTTACGAGATCATCGAAGATTTTTTCACTCCACTTGCCATGCCTGTCGATAAGGTAATTAGCGCTAAACGCCGCTTTTAAAAACTCTACCAGATACAGCGGGCAGCCGCTGTTGGTGTATTTGTAGAGGTCGTCGATCACACCGTTTGGGACGGTCGTCAACCCTACTGTGTCTGCCAGGTATTGAGCCACCTCTTGTTTGTTAAAATATTCCAACCTGATAATGTTCTCTTCTGCGCACGGGATCTCTTTTTGGCTCGTTGTGAGCAGCACGACTCCCCGATAATTCTTAAAACCTGTCTCGAGTTCCGAAATATCATCCTCGTTTATCTCGATATCATCGCCAATAACAAGGCACGGTGTCTCTAAATTTTCTCCCGGAATATTGTTAAACCTACATTCCGCACTTAAAAATTGCAGAAATCCTATCGGCTGATCGTCAGGTTTTGTAAACTGACTCAGGAATTCCGATGAGATTGATGACCTGCATCTGGTGCTCGGTCAGGGGATCAGAAAAGGT